>CALFML010000562.1 GCA_937879845.1 uncultured Myxococcales bacterium | reverse complement strand
GGTCGAGACCAGGCCGAAGGCGAGATCGGTGGTGCTGAGGCCGTCGATGAGTACCGTGCTCTCGTTGCCGCCCGAGCCCGAGAACGACACCCCGACATCCCCGCCGGCGACGCCGCGCGGCGCGACGTCGGCGGCGCCGGGGGCGAGGCTCAACACCGACTCGTAGGTGCGGCCGCGCACCGCGGTGTTCTGCAGGATCTCCTGGTTGATCTCGACGCCGGTGTTGGCGCTGGCGGTATCGACGACCGGCGCCCGCTCGCGCACCACCAGCACGTCGCGCTTGCCTTTGTGCGTCGGGATGGGGAGGCTGATCGTCAGCGACTTGTTCTGGGCGATGCGCACGCCCGGGCGCTCGACGACGACATCGTTGAAGTAAAAGCGGACGACGTAGTTATCGCCGGACGGCAGCTGGGTGATGAGGTACTTGCCGTGCGCGTCGCTGATCTCGGTCTGATCGCCTTGCAGCGCCGGGCCGGACACGACGATCGTGACGCCGGGCAGCGGCTTGCCGGTGTCTTGATTGGTGAGCGTGCCCTGAATCTGTCCCAGCTGCAGCTGCGCCTGCGCCGCCTGCTCCAGCACCGGCACGCCCGCCGCCCCCGCGGAAAAAAGGAGCGCTCCGCGCAGCCAGGACGCCGGCAGCCGCCGGCTGCGCACCCGACTAACCTTGTTCTTATTGTGTGTCGGCATCGCGGCCCCTTCCTACAACAGGTCCGGCGGCGCGCCAAGATCCATGGGGCCGCTGAGGTCTGGGTTGGTCATCATCGCCGGCATGCAGTCGGTCGCCGCCCGCGCCGTATCGGTGGTCACGCCGGCGAAGCTCGGCTCGGCGAGCTTGCCGGTGAGCTTTATCGACACCACGATGTCCGTCATCGCGCCGTGCTGCCCCGCAGGGAAGCCCGCGGTCTGCGCCACGTCTTTTATCGCCGCGGCAGGAATGACGACCGTGGCGTCGTTGGCGATAAACGGCCAGTTGTGATCGACGGTGTCCGGGTACAGATACAGCACCCGCGCCGTGTCCTGCACATACTTGCCGCCGGACAGCTTGCAGTTGTTGGCCCCGACCCGGACATCGACCGTCGCCACGCCGCCGTTTATCGGCGCCTTGATGATCAGCGTCTTCAGATCGGCGGTAAACAGCGACGCATTCCACCGCAGCGCCACCGCGCTGTTCTGCGGCAGGTCGGCGATCTTATACGGCTTTATCGACGTGCCGTCGCCGCTGGTCGCACTGGCGTAGACCCAGGTGTCGGTCTTGGTATCGCCGCTGCCGATCTGCAGCGCCTTGAACGGCTCGGTCTGAAACGCCAAAAGCGTCGGCGGGACCTGCAGGTCGACTTTCTGCCCGTCGCGTCCGGAGACGCCGGCATTGACCTTGATCTGGTAGCTCGCCCCCGGCTCCAGCGCGCTGCGCGGGTCGGTGCGGTCCACGGTCAGCTGCAAGGACGGTCCGTACGGCGCCTGCGTCGGATCGAACGAGACCCCGGAGCCCGAGATCTGCAGCACCCGCTTGAGCGGCGGCACCGCGGCGCAGCCGGTGCAGGTAAGCTCCAGCGCCTTGGCCAGGTTCGCATCCGTGCTCAAGTCGCCGCCGTCCAGCTGCAGCGGCACCTTGTTGAACACGACGCGGATGTCCTGCCCCGAGTCCGGGGTGGGCACGCTCTTGGCCGGAGTGTACTTGTCTTTGGCCACGTCGTTATAGCAGACCCGGCACACCACGGAGTCGCGGACATCCGGCAGCGTGCAGTCGACGCTCTGGTTCTTGCTGCAGTCCGGGATGCTGGTATCGGTAAACACCGCCTCTTTGCGCGAGCTGGCGTCAAACAGCGTCAGCTTGGTGATCTGCAAAGGGCCGCTTGGCTCTTCGAGCTGGCCGGTCAGGTAATCGGCGCAGCTTACCGCCATGATCGCGGTGCCACCGCCGGCGAGAAGCAGATAGAGAAGGCTTTTCCGCGGCCACATGGACAAGCTCCTTGTCGTCGTCATTGCCCACGCTATACAACGTCCGCGCGCGCGGTGTCACGGGATTGTTCAGAAGGGTTCCCGTGAAGTCGGCGCGTCCGGAGGGAGCTCTGCTATGCTCGCGGCCTCCCACTTGAGCCTTACGTTGCGGCTCGCGAATTGTGACCTGCGACCTGCCTGATAAGGGAGATAAGGGATCTGGATGAAAGCCCTCGTGATCGAAGATGATCGCAAGCTCTCGAGCTTCCTGGCTCGCGCCTTTGCCGAGGAAGGCTACACGGTCGACAGCTGCCGCACCGGCGTCGAGGCGATCGCCCAGGCTGCCGCCAGCACCTACGATCTGGTCGTGCTCGACTGGATGCTGCCGGAGTTTGACGGCCTGGCGGTGTGCCGCGAGCTGCGCCGCATCGGCAACGGCGTCCCGATTCTCATGCTGACGGCGCGCGGCGAAGTGACGGAGAAAGTCATGGCGCTCGATGCCGGCGCCGACGACTACATGACCAAGCCCTTTCATCTGGACGAGCTCATGGCGCGGGCGCGGGCGCTCACCCGCCGCACCGGACCTCTGCGCGCCGGCATGCTGCGGGCCGGGCCGGTGGTGCTCGATATCCGTCAGCGCGTGGCGCAAGTCGGAGAAGCGCGCATCGAGCTCACCGGGCGCGAGTTCGCGCTGCTCGGGCTGCTGGTGCGCCACGCCGGACGTGTGGTCACCCGCAGCGAGATCTTGGAGCAGGTCTGGGGCCTGCACTTCGATCCCGGCAGCAACGTCATCGAGGTCCACATGCGCCACCTGCGCGAGAAGCTGCTGGAGGCCGCCGCGTGCATCGAGACCGTACGCGGCCAAGGCTACCGTTTCAGCGTCTCGACAAGCGCCGGAGCGGGCCTGGCATCCGGTCTGGCCTCGCCTCTGGGTGCGGACTCGCCGCCGGCTGCGTCATCGGTCGCGCCCTCGGGCCGAACCCCCAAGCCGGGCTCGGGCGGCGAGCCGGGCTCGGGCGGCGAGCCGGGGTCGTGAGGCTGCGCCGCCGCCTCGCCATCGCCCTGGCGACCACCACCAGCCTCACGGTGGCGGTCGCCCTCGTGGTGACGGTGACGGCGTTCCGCCACGGGCAGGAGCGCCAGCTCGATCATGAGCTCCTGCTCACCGCTCGCCAGCTGGCTGACTCGGTCTTGCGCAGCGGGGAGCCGGCGCTGGGCGTCCCGCGGCAGGCCAGCGGCAACAACGGCGATCTGGATGATCAAGTCCAGTACGTGGCGCTGTATAAGCGCAGCGGCGTGCTGCTGCACAAAAGCGCCAACCTGGGTCCGGCGCCGCGCCTGGAGACCCTCGGCAGTCCGCTAGAGTCGGCGTTTCCGCTCCAGGGTCTGGAGTTCACCGTGCGCGGAACCGTGCTGCGCGGCGTGCTGGTGCGGGTGGATAAGCAGGTCTCGCCGGATCAGCGGTTCTTGCTCCTGGCCGCCTCGCGCGCGGACCTTGACACCGACACGTTCCGGCTGCTTCAGCTGATGCTGGGGGTCTTGACGGGAGCGGTAGCGGCCTCGCTGCTCATCGGATCTTTTTTGGGGCGCCATCTGGCGGGGGGCTTCGAGCGGCTGGCCGCGGTCGCGCGCCGCGTCTCGACCGGCGAGCTGACGGCGCGCGTGACCGAAGTGGAGCGCCTGGGCGATATCGAGCTGCGCTCGCTGGCCCTGGACCTGAACCTCATGATCGACCGCCTGGCCAGCCTGGTCACCGCCGGCCGTCGGTTCGTCTCTCACGCCGCGCACGAGCTGCGTTCACCGCTGGCCGCCCTCCGCGGGGAGCTCGAGCTGGCCCTGCGCCACCCGCGCTCGGCCGACTCTTATCGCGCGGCGATCGCCGAGGCGCTCGACGACACAAACCGCCTGGTCAACCTGGCCCAGGATCTGCTGGCGCTCGCCCGGCTGGAGGTCTCCGCATCCCCCGCCGCTTCAGCGTCCGTGAGCCTGCGCGAGGTGATCGACGAGGCGGTGCGCGCCTCGCGGGTAAATCGCGCCCCCGGCGACTCGCAGGTGCCGGTGACGCTGAGCGGGGTCGCGGCGCAGGACATCCCGGACCTGCGCCTCGGCGGCCGCGGTCCGGACCTAGCGCGGATGCTGCGAAATCTCTTGGACAATGCTATCGCTCACTCGCCGGCCGGCGGCACCGTCCTTGTCCGCTGCACCGTCGAGCCGCGCTGCGTCGTCATCGCCGTCCACGACCAAGGCAAAGGGGTCGCCGCCGACCTGCAGGAGCGCATCTTCGAGCCGTTTTTCCGCGGCGACGCCGAGCGGGAAAGATCCGGCGCCGGACTCGGTCTGGCCATCGCCCGCGAGATCGCCCGCGCGCACGGCGGCGACATCCGCTACCAGTCCGCGCAGCCGCAAGGCGCAATCTTCGTCGCCACCATCGCCCGCACCTAATCCCCCTTGGCTTGGCCAAAGCCGTTACAAATAACGCGCGACTTGCCGCGACTAGTCGCAGCAAGTCGCGCGAAGTTCTGCCGGCTCGTCGCGGTTGACAGCGGGGCGGATTCGGTAGAAAGTAGGTGGGATTACCCAGGTTCATTACCTGGGTACTGGTCCCTCCTTATAGGCCCATCGCCCTGTCGGCCGACCAGGGAGGCAGTCGCGGCGGTATGAGTCCGGGCGGTCCCTCTGTCCGAATCCCAGGCCTAGGAGCCCCGAGCGAATGCGACCCTGGTACCGCGCTGTCGCCGCGATCTTGGCCGTGACTACTGTGGCCGCGCCGTCGGCGCAGGCGCGACCCCGCGGCGTGACGCGGCCGGCCCGTCCCGCCACGCCGCCCGCGCCGCCGCCTGCGCTCCCCCCTACTCCGCCGCCGGAGCCGCTGCCCGTCATTGATCCGCCCGCTTCCGTGGCGCAGGTGGAGGCGACGCTGCGGCTCTTGCGCGACAAAGGTCTCATCACGCCGGCCGAGCACGACGAGGCCCTGGCCGGGCGCAGCGTTCCGGTGGCGGCGCCGCTCAAGCGGGCGGTCGCCGCCAAGTGGGACACCACGCTCTACGGCTTCGTCGAAGCCGACGCGATCATCGACTCCAGCCAGAGCCTGACCGAGGTCGCCGGCAACACGACCCTGGCCCGCCCCGACACGTACGCCGGCAGCCACGGCCGCTTCGAGTATTCGGTCCGCAACTCGCGCCTGGGCTTCCGCGTGCACGCCCCCGAGTTCTACGGCCTCCGCGCCGGAGCGGTGATCGAGATGGACTTTCTCGGCAACCAGGCGCCCAACGCCTCCGAGCTGGTCACGGCCACCGCGGGACTTTTGCGACTCCGGCACCTCAACCTGCAGCTGGAGACTCCGTTCGTCGATATTCTCATCGGGCAGTCGTGGCAGCTGTTCGGCTGGCAGCCGTATTTCCACGCCGGCGCGGTGAGCATTCCCGGCATCCCCGGCGAGATCTTCTCCCGCGCCGCCCAGATCCGCCTGTCGCACTCCTTTCACACCAACCCTGTCAACGTCGACGTCGCGGTGTCGCTGGCGCGGGCGCCGCAGCGCGATGCCGTGGATCCCGACGGCCAGGCCGGCATCCGGCTGACGATCAACAACCTGCGCGGCCTGCGCACCACGAGCGCCACGCATACCAATGTCGACAGCGCCGCCCTGGGAATCTCGGCCGCGCTGCGCCGCTTCTCACTGCCCGAGTTCGTGGCGGCGCCGCAGCGCGCCGTCTCGACCATCGGCTGGGGCGTCTCGATCGACGCGCTAGTGCCGATCGTCCCCGTGCCGGATCGCCGGGCGTGGGCGCTGACCCTGCAGGGCTCCTATGTCCGGGGGGCGGGGATCGCCGATTTCTATACCGCGCTCACCGGCGGCGTGAGTTTTCCTTCGCTGCCGCTCGGCGCGACCTATAACGCCAACATCGACCGCGGGCTGGCGCTGTTCGATCGCAACGGCAACCTCGGGACGGTGGACTGGCAGTCGTTTCTGATCGGGCTCCAGTTCTATTTGCCGCCGCAGGGGCGAATATTCCTCGTCACCAACTACTCACAGATAAACTCCGATAACGCCGCCGCGTTCGGCGACCCGGCGCAGGTGTTCACGCAGTCGCGGCTGGCCAGCGCTTCGCTGTTTCTCGACGCCACGGCGGCGTTCCGCTTCGGCATCGAGTACGCCTTCATGCAGCAGGTCTACGCCGACGATGTCACGGCGAGCAACCACCGCGGCTGGCTGAGCGCATTTTTCCTGTTCTGAATCGCAGCCGGCGGCCGCGCGGTTTTCCGCTACTTGAGCAGCAGGCCCATGCGGCGCAAGATCTCCAGGTTCTCCGTGACGGCGGCGGCGACGACCGCGGGATCGTCGGCGGCCAGAGCGGCCAGCGCCCCCTCGCGGTAGGCGCCGACATCGGCCGCGCCGCGCCGCACAAGCGATAGCAGCTCGCCGCACAGGGCGGCATGATCGCGGCTGCCATCCAGAAGCGCCAGGATCTGCAGCGCCAGCTTGGGCAGGCCGATGTTGTCGTGAAAGACGTTGGTGACTTCGTGCCCCCGCACCGCCTGCAACCGCGCCATCGCCCGCGTCAGCGGCCGCGCCGTCTCCGCCATCGCCACCTCAGGCGAAAAGGCGTGCAAAAACACGAGGCCGGGTCCATGGGCGAAGGCGCGCACCAGGTTCAGCCCCAGCGTCACCGCGCTGCGGGCGGCGGCGTCCTGCGCCGGCTTGCCGCGGCCTCGCAGCCGCGCTGTCGCCGCTTCGACGAGCTCAGCGAACGGCACGGCGCGCGGCCAGGAATCGATGAGATGGAGCATCGCGGCTTTGGTCAGCGGGTGGTTGGTGTTCAAGCTGCGGTCGCGCGGCGACTTGAAGACCGCGATCGCGGTGTCGGTGGGCTCCACCGCGCCCTCGGGCTGCGCGAGCGCGCTGACGTACAGGTGGGCCACCGGCGCGGCATCGATGCTTCCGGGCAGCTCCGCCTCCGCATGGCAGAGCAGCGACTGCCGGAACATGCGCATGCGGTAAAAGTCGAGGTACTGCTCCAGATCGACCTGGCTTTTGACCTTGTCGCTGATTTTCTCGAAGACCTCCGCCGGCAGCACGCCGGGCATCGGCATCTGGAAATCCGCCTCGGCCAGGTACTGGAGGCCGTTTTCTTGGATGTGGCCGGCGAACTTGGAGAAGTAGACCGGCGTGTTGCTGGGGGTGAGCTCGTCGTACAGGAGCAGCGAGTCCGACCACTCGCCGAGCGAGTCGAGATGGTTCTGAAACACC
>CALFML010000561.1 GCA_937879845.1 uncultured Myxococcales bacterium | reverse complement strand
CGGCGACGCCGGCCGGCCGGCAGCTGCAGATCGCGGCGGTGCTGAATAAGGAGCACTCGGAGGCTGCCAGCGCCGTACTGGCCAAGGCGGCGGCGGCGCGCGGCCCGCAGCAAGTGCTGGCGGCGCAGCTGTCGTGCTCGGCCGACGATCCCTCTTCCCTGCCGGTCCTGCGCAGCGCCTTTACCGACGCCGGGCGGCCGCCTTACGAGCGCCTGCTGGCGGCGCAAGGGCTGGGCGGCTGCGGCACGCGCAAAGACGCCGGACTTTTGGCCAAGGCGCTGCGGGACGGCGAAAAGAGTCCGCTGTTGCGGCAGGCGGAGGCCGGAGCCATCCTGCGGCTGTGCAGCGGCGATCCCGACGTCCTGTCGGAGCAGAGTCTGACCTGGGCGCAAGCGGCGCTGACCGATGAGAACTGGACGGTGCGCGAGTCGGCCGTGGCGATGCTTGGGGAGGCGGATCCGCAGCGGGCGGTGCCGCTGCTCGGGCAGGCAATCAAGGATCAGCGGGTCGAAGTGCGGCAGAGCGCCGCGCGGGCGCTCGGTCGCACCAAGTACCGCGGCGCGATTGCGGTCCTCGGCGGCGCGATCACCGACTCCAGTCGCGTCGTGCGGCTGGATGTCCTGCGCTCCATCGGCAAGGTCAGCACCCACCTCAAGCAGCGCGGCGAGCAGCCGCTGGACGCCGCGACGCAGACGCAGCTGCAAAAGGCCCTGACCAATACCGCTGACACCGGCGATCCCGGCGAGCAGGTCGTGGCCGCGGCGACCCTGCTGCGGCTTGGCGATGAGAGCCGCCGCGACAAGCTGAAGCAGGCGCTGTCGGCGGACGATCCGGAGCTCAAGCAGCTGGCGATCGACGAAGTCTCGGCGGATCCGGAGCTTAACAAGACGGGTCTTACCACGCTGCTTGGCGACAAGGTCTTTGCCGTTCGCTTCCGCGCCGCTTGTGAGCTGGCGGAGCAAGGACGCAAAGACGGCGCGGCCGTGCTGCGCGAGGCGCTGGGCAACCGCGGGGTGGATGGCTTCAAGGCGTACGGCCTGCTCAAGAAGCTTGGGGAGTCGCCGCCCCCGCCGACCGATCTGGCGGCGCTGCTTGCGGTCGAAGATGCCGGCGTTCGCGCCAGCGTCGTGGAGACCGCGACGAGCTTGCCGGTCAGCGATGCGGTGCCGGTGCTCCGCCAAGCGGCCAAGGACGCCGCGGCGCCGGTCCGGCAAAAGGTCCTGGCCGTGATCGCCGGCTGGTCTCAAGCCGACGGTACGGCATCCGGTCTGCCCCTCGTCCGGACGCTGGCTGAGGACTCCGACGTGGCCGTTCGCTCGCGCGCCAGCCTGCTGCTCACCCATCTGATTCCCAAGGCCCCTCCGGAGCCCGAGGAGGCCCCCGCGCCGCCGACCGCAGCTCCGGGACAGAACACGGCCACGCCGGCGAGCCCGGTGGCGCAGCCGGATCTGGCGCTGGCGCCTGATCAGGGAACAGCGCGTGATTTGGGCGCGGCTCTCGATCTGTCGCGGACTTCGGATCTGGCGGCAGCGCTGGCGGTACCGGCACCGGCCGCTGCCAATCCCGCGGTTCCGGCCGTGCCCCCGCCGCCGACCCCGACCGCCCCGCCGGCCACGACTGCCGCGCCGACCCCCGGCGTAGCGGCTCCGGCGCCTCCGGGCGGTGAACCAGACGAAGCACCGGTGAAGCTAGACAAGGCGGCCGCCAAGCAGCACGTCAAGCAGACCCTGGAAACCTCAGAGCGGCTGCTCAGCCGCGGCGAGTACGACAAAGCGACGCAGATGCTCGAAGCCGCGCGCAAGCTCGTACCGAGCAAGAACCTCTCGATGCAGCTCGGCCAGGCTTACGAGCTGTGGTCCGAACAAGAGAGCGGCAGCAAACAGAAGGGGCTCATCAAGAAGGCCATCGATGCCTACAAGCAGGCCAAAAACGCCAACGCCAAGGAGCGCATCACCGAGCTGCAGCAGCACCTGCACTGAGCGCGCAGCGCTCCTGCGTCGCCGCAGCCGCCAAGGCCGCCAAGGAGTGGCTTGTATGAAGCCTCCCATCCATGAAACTCTCCGTCCCATGCGCAAAGAGCTGTCCGCGGTGCTCTTGTTCGCCGTCTTGGGAGCGGCCCCGTTCATCTCCGCTGCCGCCGCCGCGCCGCCCGCCGCCCCCGCCTTCCCGGCCCCCGGCGCGACCCTGGAGACACCGGTTCCGCAGCAGCCCCTCCCTTATGTCCCGCCGCTGCCCGGCATGCAGGTCGGAAGCTGGCGCCTCGATGTCGATGTCCATGAGCAGCTGCCGGTTCCGGAGCGCATACTTTCCATCGGGCCCACGCTTGTGCGCCTTGACTATTCCTACCCCGGCAAGCCACCGCTCACCGCGCGCCAGGTCATCGATGCGTATCGCAAGTCCCTGGCGCAAGCCGGCTGGCAGATTGACTCCCTGCCCGGGGTTCCTACCGGCGCCGTGGCCCGCTACGCGCAGCCCGGTCGTTACCTGCTCGTAGCGCTGCGCAGCGAGGCCAAGGCGCTCCACCTCACCTTGTGGGAACCCGCCGCATCCCTCCAGTCGGCCGCCTTGCGCGAGGCGCTGGAAAAAAAAGGCCAGGTCGTCATCTACGGCATCACCTTCGCCCTCAACAAAGCCCAGCTGAACCTTCCCATGTCCGAGCCGATCCTGGCGCAGATCCTCGCGCTCTTGAAAGAGAGTCCGGCCCTCAAGCTCGACATCCAAGCGCACAGCGATGACGCGTTCCGCAACGTCTACGCCCGCCGCCCCACTCAGGATCGAGCGGAGGAAATCCGGCGCTGGTTAGTCGCGCACGGCGCCGAGCCGGCGCGGCTTGTCGCCCACGGCTACGGCGAGACCAAGCCGGTGGCGGCAAACAGTACGCCCGAAGGCCGCGCGCGCAACCGCCGGGTAGAGCTCATCAAGCTGCCTTGACCGCCGGCAGGATTTGCCTATTTCGTTTAGACAGCAAGTCTCACAACGGGTGGCACCAGAGGCGGGGCCCCCAGCGCCCCGCGCTGGGGTGCCGCAGGTGACAGGACCCGAGGCGCAGCCCGCAAGTTTCTATATGCGGGCCGTTTTCCTAGAAGGATGGAATCGAAGTGAGGGCGAGGGCGAGCGTGAACGAACTGCCGTCTAGTTGGTGACGCAGAGGCTCTTGCTGTTCGACCACTCTTTTTGCACGACGATGGTCGAGCCCGTGACCGTGCCTTGCTGCCCGTTGCAGATGTCGCCGATCTCGCCGTAGGTCTTGTTGTACCAGGCGAGCGGCGGGCCGTACACGGTGGCCAAGCCGACGCCCGGGTCGGTCGTGGCTTCGACCAGCTCGTGCGACATGACGGAGGTCGTGTTGTTGCACTGCGTCGATGCGCCGCAGCCGCCGGAGCAGCCGGAGTCGCCGACGTCCGGAATGACGCCGTAGTTGACGTTCACGCCGTTGCGCACGTAGGTGCCGTGGTAGGCGCAGAACTGCACGCAGGACCTGCTGCCGTCCGAGCCGGTGATGACCTTGCCGGATGGGAAGTGAATCGGATAGTAGTTGTTCGGTCCGGGGGCCGGGACCGCTCCAGCGGTGATGAGGCGATTGAGCTCGGTCTGGATCTGGGCGTCCGAGACGGCGGAGCCGGTGGGCGCGCCGGTGTCCGTGTACGTCGCGTGGTTGGTGCCGGTGCCGATGCCGCTGTACTGCGGCAGGAGGGACGTGTAGATGCTGCTGCCGACAAGGGTGGTGTAGCCGCTGTCGATGTTAGAGCTGCAGCGGACGCCCGATCCCCAGTTGACCGGATAGACCTGAACATTCTTGAGCACCGGGCCGCCGTAGTTGGTCAGGGCCATCCGGGAGGCCTGCGCCGCGCGCTCGGTGGCCGTAGGATCGTCGCTCGGATTGTGCAGCCGCATGATATGGATGCGCGACAGCTCCCCTGCTTGCTCGCCGATGATGTCATTGCTGAGCCCTGGGTCCCCCGCGCCTCCACAGTTTATGACTGCCGACGACAGCGTGAGGAACGAAAGAGTAAACAGCCGGGATGTAGTTTTCATAGGCGCTCCTTTAGCAAGGGCTTGGGATATCCAGGGTTACAGCTATGAATTCCGCAAAATCTATGCCGCCTTGAGCGGACCTCGCCAAGCAGAGAAAAAATCCCGTGTCAAGGACGGCCCCGCCGGTTCTTCCGTCGTCCAATGAGCAAATAATCACCCATCGCCAATAGGCCGGACCACCCCTGCAAACAAAATTCGCCTGGACCTGGGAACAACGGCCCCAATCATATGGGGCCTCAGCCCCCACCTAGAAGGCGAAGCGGCCGCGAGACCGCTGCTTGCGCGCTCCCCGCGCCAATGCATGGTAGGTTGACGTCGATGAGTCTTGGCCTGTACGCCCTGTTCGCGCTGTCCGTGGTCAGCCAGCTGCCGTCGGGCTGGGGGGCGGCGCCGCGGCCGGAGGTGGTGCCGGGAAGCGTGCTCGTGCGATTGCGGGCGCAGCCGCAGCGCTCCGCTTGGCCGCTGGAGCTGAACGAGGTGCGGCTGCAGCGGCCTTTGACCGGAGGCGTCGTGCAGCTGATTCTGCAAGACCGCAGTCCGGACGCGACGGCGCAGCTCCTCAGCCGCCTGCAGCGCTTGGAAGAAGTGGTCTGGGCCCAGCCCGAGCGCTACCGCTACGCGCAGCAGGCCCCGGTCAACGATCCGCACTACCCCGATCAGTGGGCCCTGCCCTTGTTGCAGCTGCCCCAGGCCTGGCAGAAAACCCACGGCTCGCCCCATGTCGTGGTGGCGGTCATCGATACCGGGATCCTTCCCCATCCCGAGCTCGCGGCGCGCCTTCTTTCGGGCTATGACTTCATAAGTGATCCGGAGAGCGCCAGCGATGGCGACGGTCGCGATGCCGACCCGACCGACCAGGGCTCGCTGGATCCGGGAAGCTCGGGCCTGCACGGTCTGCACGTAAGCGGAATCCTGGGCGCGCAGGCCAACAACCATGAAGGCATCGCGGGGGTCGACTGGAACTGCCGCATCCTGCCGATCCGGGTACTCGGGGTGCATGATGCGGGGGGCCGCGACAGCGATATCGCCGACGCCATCCGCTGGGCCGCCGGTCTGCCGGTGGCGGGCGTTCCGGACAACCCGACGCCGGCGCACATCATCAACCTGAGCTTCGGCGGCAAAGGCGGCTCGCCGCTGCTGCAGGAAGCGATCGATGCCGCGGGGCAAACCGGAGCGGTGGTGGTTGCCTCCGCCGGCAATGATGCCGCCGATGCCGCCGACTACGCTCCGGCGGGTCTCCGCGGGGTCATTGCCGTCGGCGCGACCGATGAGCTGGGCGGGCTCGCCGGCTACTCCAACTTCGGCCCGCGCATCGACCTTTTGGGACCAGGCGGGCGGGCGGACCGGCCCGAGTCCGGCATCCTGTCAACGACCTATAAAGCGGGTCCGAGCGCCCAGTGGGGCTACTTTTTTCTGCCGGGAACCTCGCAGGCGGCGGCGCATGTCTCCGGGGTCGCGGCGCTGTTGCGGGCCATCGCGCCGCAGCTGCAGCCTGAAGCGGTGCGCCAGATCCTCAAGACCACAGCCGATGGCCGCCAGCAGTGCGCGCAGGGCTGCGGGGCGGGGCTGCTCGATGCGGCGGCGGCGGTCGCAGCAGCGGCGTCCGCCGCCGGATGCGATCCGGCGTGCGGGCTGCACGAGGAGTGCATAGACCACACCTGTGCCGCGTTTACTCCCCTTGAGGTTCAGGTGCCCGGCGGCTGCAGCGCGACCGGGACGCCCGCAGCGGCGGCGCCTTTGGGACTGGGACTATTTTCCGCGCTGATGCTGCTCCGCCGCCGGGCGCGGCGCGCTACGGCGTCACAAGCGCCACCGATTGCGGCGGCAGCCCGACATCGAGCGGCACCGCGCTGAGCGCCGCTCCGGTCGCCGGCCCCACATACAGACCGACCGGAAGCTGCCCCGCGCCCGCCGTTCCCGCCGACAGCACCACCAGGCTGCCGCCGAGCAGCCGTATCGACGGGACAAAGCTCATCGGACCGAGCAGCGCCGCGCTCTTCTGCTTGGTCGCAAGGTCCACGGAGTAGATCGTGTTGTTGTAGGTCGTGCCGGTCTTGACCGAGACAGCGACAAAGACATGCCCCGCATCCACCGCATCGAGCGTGCCGACGTTGCCGCCAAGGTCGGTGTCCTTGACGACAAGACCCATCGATTTCAGACCGACCAGATCGACGCGCTCGATGCCGCCAAGGCCCGCTTGCACGCCGCCGAACAGATCCGCGGCGGAGCCGACGATGGCCTCGGTGCAGCCGGGCAGGATGGTGAGGCCGCTCGGGTTGCGTCCGGCCAGCTGGATATAGCTCGGGGTGCCGGGATTGGTCAGGTTCACCACCGCCAGCCGGCCGGGACCGGTGGGAGCGTAGGAGTTATTGCGGTCCTGGTCTAAGAGCACGACATACAGCTTGTCGCCGCAGGCCTCCATCCGGTCAGCCTCCGGGTTGCCGTCGGCGTCGGCCGCCGCCGCCGTGAGCGGAACAAAGTTCGTGATGCCCTGGTCCGGGTTTTTGAGATCGATGACGCCCAAGGCGCGGCTGGCATTGACCGGCAGGGTGCCGGGCGTGCCGTAAAGGCTGACGTAGGCAAGCTGGCGCGGCGCATCGATGTAGATGTCGTGCGGGTCCGCCTCAAACCCTTTGATCGTGACGGCCTTGCTGGCCGGAAACTCGATCGGATTCTTGAAGTCCTGGCGGGCATCGTAGGCCCGCACGACTCCCGCGGACTGATCGATCACGTACAGCATGTTGCCAAAGCCGCGGGCCACGGTCAGGGGATCGATGCTATCGATGTCCTTTTTCACCGCCCGGCTGCCCAGGCCGACCGTGCTCAGCGACCCCGTATTGAAATCGCTGCACGTCACCGCGAGGATCGCTCCGCTGGCCATGTCGGGAGCCGGCGGCACTCCCATATCAGGCGCCTGCGTCGCGGGAGAGCTGTTGCAGGCAGACGCGCCGAGCAAAAGCGAAAGGGCAAGGCCAACTGACTTGGCGGGGGCCGAGCGAGTCCGCGCCGTGCGGGGAGACTCGTCGAGGATGGGAGATTGCGGACAGAAGGCGGAGCCAATTTTATTCGGCCGACTCATGGTGTCACCTCCGGAACTAGCGTGAGCTCACTTGCCAGCGTCGCCGGTAAATTCACATAGGATATGTTAGGGACGCAGTCGTGGTCGTACTCGTAGACAAGCTCGGGGCGGCTGAAGCCGACCTCGCCGGTGATCGCGCGCTCGCCCATCTGCAGGCCGCTGCGCGGGATGCCGTCGATCGAGCGCATGCACTCCGCCGGATAGTCCACCGTGCCGTTGCCGTTGCGGTCATCCCAGCCGTTTATCACCAGCTTGTTGAGCCGGCCGATGCGCGCCTCCAGCTCCATCTGCAGCGGCTCGTTGCCGGGCCGGGTGGCGACCAGCAAATACATCTCGCGCAGGGCGCCGTGCAGGACGCCAAGGCGCGGCGGGGTGAAGACAAACTCCTTCTCTTCCGCAGGAATCGGCCGATACACCCGCAGCATCGGGTGGTAGTAGCGCTGCTCCAGCACCGCGTAGGCCTGCTGCGCCCGCACCCGGTAGCTCGTATCGCTGGTGCTAAGATACGCTTCTAAGAGCCCGCGCACCGCCGCCGCCTGAGAGTCCACGGTCGTCGGTGCGGGATCGGCCGCGCCGCTTACGCGGTCGTAGCCGTTTATCGCTACGCCGTCCTTATCGACAAGCTTATTAGCCAGCTGCGCCGCCTGCGCCTGCATCAGCTGCTGCAGGCGCGCCGTAACGGTGGCCGCGCCGGGCGAACCCGCCATCGAAGTCCCGTCCAGCGCCCCGGAAGTCGCCACCCGGATCGGGGTCGTGTTGGAATAAAGCGTCAGCTGGGCGGTCAGCGCCCGATAGGCCACGCGCAGCGCGGCCAGCGCGTAGGTCGTCTCCACCGTAGTCACATGCGTCGACCGCACGACGCTTCCGCCCTTTACCTCCGCGCTATCGCACAGCGCTCCGGTCGCCGGATCGAAGTGCAGGCGGTCGAGGTTTACAAGCGCCAGCTTCACAAGCGCCAGCGCGCGGTCGTGCGCGGTCTGTTCGCCATCGGCCAGGCCGTTGTCGGCGGCAAACGGATCGCCGTCGAACACCGGTCGCGTCGTCATGGAGCCGCCGATCTGGGAGTTATTCCGATCGGTCAGCGCGAAAAACTCCGAGTACGCGCCCAAAAGCGCCGTCAGGTCGGGCAGCCGGCTTACGCCATCGGCGACGGTGAAGCCGGTGGGCTGCGGCTCGGCGCCATCCGTTCCCGGCAGCTCCGTGACCGCCACCGCGTGGGGGAAAAACCGCAACGGCGCCGCATAGTCATACCCGAGCGCCGCCTTGATGCTGGCAAACCCGCCGAGCGTCGCCCCATCGGAGGTTAGCAGCTGCTTGAGCAAAAGCTCCGCTTTGTTGTCGATCTCCTCCGCCATGAGGAGCCCCTGGAACCCTTCCAGATCGCTTGAGCCTATATAGGTTCCCGGCAGCGACGGCGCCAGCGGATCGCCGGTGTCACCCTGCACGGCATTACCGGGCTGACCGACGCTGGTGATGTCCACCTCATCCACGATCGTCAGCTGGGTGCCGGTCACATCGTGAAGGAACTGGAAATAGTTAATCACCCACAGCGCCTGCTTCCACGCCGTAAGCCCCAGCGCGTCCATGGCCAGGACCTTTTCGACCTGGCTCTCGCGATCGATCAAGTGCAGCGTATTGTTGCTGCACTCATAGTCCGATGTCGCCGAGGGACCGCTCGCGGAGTAGTTGTTGGCATGGCTGAAGATCCCGCCGTTGGCCCCGGTCGGGGTGCAGCGCGTCTGGACGTTGCGCGAAGGAGCGATCGCCGGATCGTAGGAACGAAACTCGGCGAACTGCGGCCAGAGACCTGGGAACCCCAAGCGGTTGAGCGGATTGTCGGACGGCGCCGGCACCACCACCCAGGGGCTCATCGGCCCCGTCGAGCCAGCCCGGCTCTGCAGCGCCAGCGCCTGGACCCGCAGGCGCAGAAGTCCCAGCGCATCGACGCCGCCGAGGTTGCCGGGATTGAGCCGCGGTCCATACATCAAAGACAGCCCGGCTCCGGATTCAAAGGACAGATGGTTCATCGCCATCTTGGAGTACTCGTAGGTCTCTACGGCCATCGAGTAGCCCACCGGATCGGTTTCGATGGTTACGGAAGATGAGGTGGTGACCCACAGCTGATCCGGAACCTTGGCGTAGCGCACGTAGCTGGCGATGTCGCGCCCCGCGGTCTCGGCCAGGGGTTCGCCGGAGATCTGCATCTCGATCGCGGCGCGCATCTGCTCGGCCACGCGGGCGCGGGTGTTGACGCTCTTTATGGTCAGCGCGGGATAGGAAATACCGCCGTCGGCAAGGTCGCCCTGGCTGCTGCTTTCGTCCTTGCAGCCGGAAGGCAGCCCGCCGAGCAGTCCGAGTCCGATCGCCAGCCGCCAAGACATCCCTCTGAACAGGATTTTTTTTGTCGCGGGCATCGCCGACCTCATAGCGAACGAAGGTAGGCAATCAAGTCGTCGCGCTCCTGCGGAGTCGGCGGCGGCGAGACTGCGAGGAAGCGGACAAAGTGATCCACCGCATCGCCCAGCGTGGCGGCGCTGCCGTCGTGGAGGTACGGCGCCGTGTCAAAGACGCCGAGCAGTCCCGGCGTATCAAAGGCGCATTCCGGCCGCATGGTCCCATCATGCGCCGGCACGCTCCGGTCCGCAAACGGCGCGCTCACGCACGTCCCGACATCATGCAAAAGCACCGGCCCGCTCTGGCCGGAAAGATCCAAGCCGGGGTTGCCGTTACCGCTGTCGGTCAGCCGCGCTCCGAAATGACACTTGGGACACCCGGCGCGACTAAACACCGCCTGCCCGCGCTGGGCGGCGGCGCTCGGCTGCTTGGTGACCGGGTCCAGCTCCGGGCTGTGCGGCAGCGGGATGGCGAAGTTGACATACGAGGTCAGCGCCGCCAGAAGCTTCTGATCCGCCAGGCGGGCGGCATCGAAGTCGCCGCCTTGCTCGACACGAATGATCTCATCGTACTGCGAGATCTGATTGCGCAGCGCGTTGCGCAAAAGGAATCCCGTGCCGAGGACGCCGCCGGCGTTGCTCGGCGTGTCGCGCGGCCCCGGGTCGAAGAGCCAGACCACGGCGTCGGAGCGCCCTTCAGGGTGGCAGCTGGCGCAGGCCACCCAGAAGTTCTGGGTCATGGGAAACTCTGCGGAGTTGGCGGAGTAAAACAGCCGCTGCCCCAGGCGCATGTCGGCGGGCATCGGATCGCTGCTGTCCAAGCGCGGGATCGGCAGCCCGTCCACCGCGACCCGGCCCACCGCGCGGCTGCGCCAGTCGGCGGCAATGGTCAGCACCGCGACATCAGAAGAAGCCCGCTCGTCCACGTAGGCGGTGCGGCCGTCGGGAGAGACGACGATCCCCTGCGGCAGATCACCGGGCAGCGGACGGACCAGATCGACCTCGACCCGCTGCTCGGCATCGAGCACGAGCACGTCCTCGCTCGACATATCGACAAGGAGGGCCAGGCCGCCGTCCGGCGTAAACGCCAGCGCCCGCGGCCCGGATACGATGTCGCCCAACGCCCCGTCCACCCCGGGCAGGCGCGAGTCCACGCTCAGCACCTCCAGCGGACCGCCGCTGCGGTCGCGGATCGACACCGCCGGAAAGACCGTACTCTCAAAGTCGAGCTCCGGCTGCGCCGTATCGGTGGCCAGGAGCATGTGTCCGGCCCATACCTGCCCGCTTATGCCCGGCCGCACCGCGGCGCTGTAGACGCCCCGCGCCACCCCGTGCGCCAGCAGCCGATCGTCGCGCGGCGGCACGTCCGCGAATGTCCCCTGCCCTTTGGGCAAAAGCGTCGCCGCGTCAAAGACATCAAGGCCCGGCTGCAGCAGGAAGCGGGTGACATAGAGCGTCGCGCCGGTTTGGTCGAGCGAAAGGCCGAAGGGACGGTCTGTGGTCGGCCGCCGCAGGACCGCTGCGGCATCAGGCAGTCCGTTTGCTGCGAGCGGCAGCCGCAGCACTTCGCCGCTCTGGTAGACGCTGACGTAGACAGCCGCGGCGCTCGGGTGCAGCAGCACGCCCACCGGCTCCGCGCCCACGGTCAGGGCGGACAAGGTGGTGCCGGTGGTGGTATCCACGGTGAGCAGCTGTCCCGCTTCCTGGCACGCCACATACGCCAGCCGGCCATCGGGCGACAGGTCCACGGCGCGCGGCCCCAGCGCCGGCTCATAGCGTCCCGCGGCGCTCAATCGCGGCCGCTCGGCCAAGTGGATTTCGCGCCGCAGCTGGCGCTTCTGGGTGTCGATGATGGACAGCGAATCGCCATCGGGATTGACCACCGCAAGGAGGGAACCGTCGGCCGATAGCGCCAGGCTCTGCGACTGCCGCGGCTGCGGCACCACCGGCGGCGGCGTCGTCGTCTCCGGCTCGGCCGGCGAGCAGCGGGCGCTGCCTAGCACCAACAAAGCGGCGACGACAGAAAAGGAGCCGCTGCGCTGCTTGCTCATCTAGGCTTGCTCATCTTGCGAAGGTATCTCTCTAGTCTTGCCAGATCACCGCCGACGCACAGGAAAAGTCCGCTTGGGCCGCTCGCCGACGAGTGCCAGACACCGGGATGAAGAAGCAGGCCCGCTACTCGGAACCGATATCTTAAACCATAAATTATGCATGCCGACGGATTTTTTCCGCCGGCGCAGCCCGGCCGCGCGAGATCGGAAGAGCGTCGTGTAGGGAAAGAGTGTCTTCGCCTGTGTAG
>CALFML010000560.1 GCA_937879845.1 uncultured Myxococcales bacterium | reverse complement strand
GCGCTCGGCCGCACCTCCAGCTGTTTGGCGAACACCCGGCACAGGCAGTGATCGCAGCGGCGCCGGCCGAGGTGAAGCGACTGTACCAACTGGCTGAGACGTACGCGGTGCCGATGCAGCGCGTGGGAGAAATCGGAGGGACCATGCTCGATGTCCATGGCTGCGGCGCGGTCGCACTCGCGACTCTCGCCGCGGCGCGCGCTGAAAAACCATCCATGGGACGGTCCCATGCTGCCTAGCTACCCGAATGCCGCCGATAAGCTGCACGAGGAGTGCGGCGTCATCGCCGTCTACCGGGCGTCCGGCGGCGCCGCCAGCCTGGCGCATCGCGGGCTGTTCGCGCTGCAGCACCGCGGCCAGGAGTCCGCCGGTCTGGCCTCGGTCGATGACAGCGGCGATGTGCACAGCCTGCGCAGCCCCGGCCTGGTCGCGACCGCGATGCCGCTGGAGCGGGTCGCCGAGCTGCCCGGACGCATGGCCATAGGCCACTGCCGCTATTCCACGGTCACCGTGGATCACGCGGAAAACATCCAGCCGTTCCTCGCCACTTCGCCGTTTGGCCGCTTGGGCATCGCCCATAACGGCAACTTCAAGAACGCGGCGGAGCTCACCGATTCGCTGCGCGATCAAGGGGCGCTGTTGTCCACGACCATGGACACGGAGCTGTTCGTGCATCTGCTGACGCGCTCCGGCCATCGCGACTTTCACGCCGCGCTGCGGGCGGCGGCCGCGGGCGTGGTCGGCGCTTACTCGCTGACGCTGCTCTGCGGTCAGCGGCTGTTCGGGTTGCGCGATGCGCACGGCGTCCGGCCGCTGGTCCTGGGAGCGCTCCCGCCCAGCGACCCAGGCTGGGTGATTGCCTCGGAGACCTGCGCCCTCACCGCGGTCGGCGCGAGCTACCTGCGCGAGATCGCCCCCGGCGAGCTGACCGAGATCGGACCGCAGGGCGTGCTCAGCACGCAGCTGCTTGCGCCCAGCCCCAAGCCCTCCCCTTGCGTGTTCGAGCTGGTCTATTTCTCCCGACCCGACTCCGAGGTCTTCGGCCAGAGCGCCCACGCCGCGCGAGTGCGCATGGGCGCCGAGCTGGCGCAGCAAGACCGCGACTTGCCGCGGCCCGATATCGTCGTTCCGGTTCCGGACTCCGGAGTTCCCGCCGCCGTCGGCTACGCGCGGGAGAGCGGCGTTCCCTTCGACATGGCGATCCTGCGCAGCCACTATGTCGGGCGGACGTTCATCCTGCCGAGCCAGGACGCGCGCACCCACTCGATCCGGCTCAAGCTGTCGGTGGTCGCGGCGGCGGTGGCGGGCAAGCGGGTGCTCCTAGTCGATGACTCCCTGGTGCGCGGCAACACGGCGCAAAAACTCGTCGCCATGGTCCGTGAGGCCGGGGCGCGCGAAGTGTGGCTGCGCCTCGCGTCGCCGCCGATCACGATGCCGTGTTTTCTCGGTATCGATACGCCAAACCGGCAGGAGCTTCTCATAAACCAGGTGCGCAGCGCCGCCCAAGCCAGCGACAGCCTCGGCTCTGGCGCCGCGACCTCCGAAACAGTCATCGAGCTTGTGCGCAAGTTCGTGGGCGCCGACAACCTGCGCTACCTGAGCCCGGAAGGGCTGCGCCGCGCCACGCTCGACCGGCCTTTCTGCATGGGCTGCATGGACGGGACCTATCCAGTATGAGCAAGCCGCCTCTGACCTACCGCGATGCCGGCGTGGATATCGCCGCCGCCGATGCGTTCGCGGCGACGATTCGCTCGCTTTCGCGCGCCACCCACGGCGTCGAAGTCAAGCCGAGCGGCGACGCCTACGCCGGACTTTTCCGCCCGCCCCTTGCCGGCATGAAGGCGCCGCTCCTGGCGGCAACGTGCGACGGCGTCGGCACCAAGATCATCGTCGCGCGCGAGTGTCGGCGCTACCGCGGCCTGGGCCAGGACCTGGTGGCGATGAACGTCAACGACCTTTTGCCGCGCGGCGCCCGACCGCTGTTTTTTCTCGACTACATTGCCGTGGGAGCGATCGCCGGGATGCCGCTTACGGAGCTGGCCGAAGGCATCGCCCACGCTTGCGCGGCCGTCGGCTGCGCGCTGCTCGGCGGGGAGACCGCGGAGATGCCGGAGGTCTACAAAAAAGGGGACTGTGATCTGGCGGGCTTCGCGGTCGGCATCGTCGATCAAGACAACGTTCCGGATGAAAATGTGAGTCCGGGGGATGTCGTCCTTGGGTTGCCGTCGAGCGGCATCCACGCCAATGGCTTGTCGCTGGCCCGGCGCGCCCTTTTGCAAGCGGGCGTGGAGTACACGCAGCATTTTCCGGAGCTCGGGCAGTCGATCGGAGACGAGCTGCTCGTGCCGACGCGGCTTTATGTGCAGCCGGTGCTGGCGCTGATGCAGGCCGCGCGGATCAAAGCAGCGGCCCATATCACCGGCGGCGGACTCCTGGGCCGGCTGCGGAAGCTCGGAGGCGCGGCGCACCGCGTGTGCATCGATCCGGACAGCTATGTGCGGCCGCCGATCTTCCCGCTCATTGCCCGCCTGGGCGGCGTGCCAGTGCAGGAGATGGCCAGCACGTTCAACATGGGTCTGGGCTTTGTCGCCGTGGTCAGCGCCGAAGATGCCGCAGCGTGGATGCAGCGCGGTGAGGCCGCCGGGCAGTGGCGGGTGGTCGGTCGGATCGAAGCTGGCAAAGCGGGAGTAGAGCTGGGCTATGCCGCATCCTGAGCCGTCGCCGCTGCCGCGGTTTGCCATCCTCGGCTCCGGCCGCGGCAGCAACGCCGTGGCGCTGATGGCAGAGTTCCGCCGCGGCGCGCTGCCGGCGGAGCTGGCGGTGGTGGTTGCCAATGTGAAGGGGGCCGCGATCTTGGAGCACGCAAGCCGGGCGGGCTACGCGACCGCGCTCATCGAAAGCGCCGGCCGCTCGCGCCTAGCGCATGAAGAGCTCTGTCTTATGTGCCTGCGCGAGCATCACGTAGAGCACCTGCTGCTGGCCGGCTACATGCGCATCCTCAGCCCGGAGTTTATCGCCGGCTGGCCCGGGGTGATCCTCAACATTCATCCGGCGCTGCTCCCGGATTTTCGCGGCCGCGATGCGGTGGCGCAGCAGTGGCAGGCCGGGGTGCGGGTGGCCGGAGCCACGGTTCACTTCGTCGATGCCGGGGTTGATACCGGACCGCCGCTGCTGTGCGGCTCGATCGCGGTGCGCGGCGATGAAGGCGAAGCCGGCCTGGCTGAGCGCATTCGCAGCGAAGTCGAACACGTCATCTATCCCCGCGCCGTGCGCCTGCTCTTGGAGCGACTGGCGCGCGGCGGACCTTTACACGGACAAGATCGGAGCTCGCCATGACCGAAGTCACTACGGAGGTACGACGGGCCCTGCTGTCGGTCTTTGACAAGCGGGGGATCGTCGAGCTGGCGCAGGCCCTTGCCGCCACCGGCGCCGAGCTTGTGGCTTCCGGCGGGACGGCCAAAGCGCTGCGCGATGCCGGGCTGGCCGTGACCGCGATCGAAGAGTACACCGCCGCGCCGGAGGTTCTGGACGGACGGGTCAAGACCCTGCATCCCAAAGTCGCGGCCGGAATCTTGGCCGATCGCCGCTCCCCGGAACATCGCGCCGAGCTTGCGGCGCACGACTACCCGCCGATCGATCTGGTGGTCTGCAACCTCTACCCTTTTGCCCGCACGGTCGCCGCGGGCCTGGGCCCGGAGCAGATCATCGAGATGATCGACATCGGCGGCCCGACCCTGCTGCGCGCGGCGGCGAAGAATCACGCCGGCGGGGTCGCGGTGGCCGCGGATCCGGCCGACTATCCAGAGCTGATCGCGGCGCTGCACCGCGGCGGCATCTCCCCTGCCCTGCGGCTGCAGCTGGCCAGCCGGGCGTTTGGGTTGACGGCAGCCTACGACGCGGAAATCGCCGCTTGGTTCAGCGGCGCAACCCAGCCCGCGGACCGCGAAGGCGCCGCAGCTCAGGCGCCGCAGCAGCTCGGCGGCTTTGTCCAAAAAGGTGCGCTGCGCTATGGCGAAAATCCGCATCAGCAAGCGTATCTGTTTCAGGAGCGCGGTACCGCGAGCGGCGCCGCGTATGCGACCCAGCTCGGCGGCAAGGAGCTCTCTTACAACAACTACCTGGATCTCGATGCCGCCTATCGCGCGGTGTATCCGCTGGCGGCGCCCGCCTGCGCCATCATCAAGCATACCAATCCCTGCGGCCTTGCGATGGCGGCAGCGCAGGAGGACGCGTTCGCGCGCGCCCTGGCCGCGGATCCGCTGGCCGCCTTCGGCTCCGTCTTGGGGCTGAACCGGCCGCTTGGTGCGGCCACCGCGCAGCGGATCCTCGCGGCCGAGCTGTTCGTCGAGTGCATCATCGCGCCGGACTTCACCGCGGAGGCGCGGGAGCTCTTGCGCGGCAAGACGAACCTGCGCCTGGTGGTCGCGCCGCCGGGCAGTCCCCTGCCCTCTTCCCAGCTGCACCGGATCGGCGGCGGCGTGCTGTGGCAGCAGTGCGATTCCGGGGTCAACGACCCGGCTGAGTGGACGGTCGTTAGCCGCCGGCCGCTCGCGCCGGGTTGGCAGCAGGAGCTGCGCTTCGCCATGCACGCCGCTTGCGCCCTGCGCTCCAACGCCATCGCCGTCACCCGCGAGCAAACGCTGATCGGCGCGGGCTCCGGCCAGCCAAGCCGGATAGGCGCGGCGCGGCTGGCGCTCAGCCAGGCCGGAGAGCGCAGCCGCGGCGGCTTTCTGAGCTCCGACGCGTTCTTCCCTTTTCCCGACTGCGTCGAGGCGGCGGCCGCGGCCGGCATCGCCGCGATCATAGAGCCCGGCGGCTCGCTGCGGGACGGCGAATCGATTGCGGCGTGCGATCGCCACGACATCGCGCTGGTCTTTACCGGACGGCGTCACTTCCGCCACTAGCCCCTAACTAAAGGAGCGTCCAGATTCCTCCCATGCGCATCTTGATCTTAGGTAGCGGCGGCCGCGAGCATGCCATGGCGCGCGCCCTGGCCACCGCCGAGCGCGAGCCCCAGGTCGAGCTGTACTGCGGACCGGGAAATCCCGGCATCGCCGAGCTGGCGACCATCCTGCCGCTCAGCCTTTCGGATCTGCCGGGGGTCGTGGCCGCCGCCCGCCACCATCAAATCGATCTGGTCATCCCCGGTCCGGAAAAGTGGCTCTGCGCGGGTATCGCCGACGCACTGGCCGCGGCCGACATTGCCTGCTGCGGTCCGAGCGCGGCCGCGGCCCAGCTGGAATCATCCAAGGCGTTCACCCGTCTGCTCACCGCACCCCTGGGTGTTCCCGGTCCGCGCTTTGCGATCGTCCGCGATCCGGCGCAGCTCCGCCAGACGCTTCGGGACTGGGATGGCGTGCCGGTCATCAAGGCCGACAGCTTGGCGGCCGGAAAGGGAGTCTTCCTACCGGACGACAAGGCGGCGTGCCTGGAGGTTGGCTCGGCGCTGCTCGCGGGGGCCCTTGGCAGCGCCGGACAAACGGTGGTGGTGGAGGAGCGGCTGCGGGGCGAGGAAGCATCGCTGTTTTATGCCTGCCATGGGGAGCACTGCATCGCGCTGCCGCACGCCCGCGACCACAAGCGCTTGCTGGACGGCGACCAAGGCCCCAACACCGGCGGCATGGGCGCCATAAGTCCAAGCCCGGCGATCACCGCGGAACAGGAGCGGCGGGTGCGCGCCGACATCGTCCTGCCGACCTTGCGTGAGCTGGCGCGGCGCGGGACCCCGTTTGTCGGCTTCCTCTTCGTCGGACTCATGCTGTGCGCAGGCCGCCCGCAGCTCTTGGAGTTCAATGTCCGCTTGGGCGATCCGGAGGCGCAAGCCATTTTGCCGCGGCTCGGACCGGGGGAATTTTTGCGCCTGTGCCAAGCTGCCACCGCGGGCCGCTTGGCCGACTTCGCTCTGCGCCTTGACGAACAGCCCACTTGCGCGATCGTGCTCGCCAGCGCCGGGTATCCCGATACGCCGCACGCCGGGGAAGTGATTGCCATCGATCCCGCGACCCCCGCTTGGGCCAAGGCCTGGCTCCTGCATAGCGGCACCGAGCAGCGCGGCACCGAGCTTATCACCGCCGGCGGCCGCGTCCTCACCGTAGTCGCCCAGGATGAATCGGCCGCCGCCGCCCGCCGGCGGGCCTACTGCGCCGCCGATGCGGTGCGCTTCGCCGGCCTGCAGCGCCGCAGCGATATTGGACTCAGCAGCGGAATAAGCCAGAGGTGCCGATGACCACCGGGAATAGCGCAAACGCCGCCGCCGCACCGCAGTCAGTCGATCGGGAAAGCCCGCATCAGAGCCACGGTCCGCCGCGCGTCGGCGTGATCATGGGCAGCCGCTCAGACCTTTCGACCCTGCAATCAGGAATCGACTTATTGCGCGAGCTGGCCATCGCGCATGAAGTGCGGATCGTCTCCGCTCACCGCACGCCGGAAGCGATGTTTGCGTATGCGCAGACCGCGGCCGATCGCGGCCTGCAGGTGATCATCGCCGCGGCCGGCGGAGCCGCCCACCTGCCCGGCATGGTCGCGGCGCTTACGACCTTGCCCGTGCTGGGGGTGCCGGTCGCCAATGCGCCGCTCAATGGTCTGGACGCGCTCCTGTCCATCGTTCAGATGCCGCGCGGCATCCCGGTCGGCACGCTGGCGATCGGCGCCGGCGGCGCGAGCAACGCGGCTCTGTTGGCGGCGGCGATCCTCGCCCTACAGGATGCGGAGCTCGGGCGGCGGCTGCACGCCTATCGGCAGGCGCGGCGCGATGAAGTGCTGGCGACCGCGCAGCTGCAAACCTGCGCGGCCGGCGGAGAGCAGCCATGAAAGGCGTCTCTCCCGTACTGCCCGGAGCGGTGATCGGGATCCTGGGAGGCGGACAGCTCGGGCGGATGACGGCGATGGCGGCGCGCAGCTATGGGTACCGGGTTCAGGTCCTCGATCCCGACCCGGCCTGTCCGGCGCGGTTCGTGGTCGATGCCTGCGTCAGCGCCGACTTCAGCGATGCGCGGGCGGCGGCGGGATTTGCCCGCGGCGCGGATGTCGTGACGCTGGAGATCGAACGCATCGCCCCCGACGCGCTGCATGCCGCGGCGGCGTTCGCCCCGCTGCGGCCGGCGGAGTCGGCGCTCATCCTGATCCAGGATCGCATCACGCAGAAGCAGTGGCTCGCGGCGCACGGATTTCCGGTAGTCCCTTTCCTGCCGGCGCGCAGCGCAGCGGAGGTGCAAACCGCGGTGTCACAGCTCGGAGGCCGCTGCTTCGTAAAGAGCGCCCGCGGCGGCTATGACGGCCGCAGCCAGTGCGTGGTGGACGATGCGGCAGCGGCTCTTACGGCCTGGCGGACGCTCGGTGAGCAGCCGTGCCTGGTCGAGTCGGCGGTCGGTCTGGCGCATGAGCTGTCGGTGCTGGTCGCGCGGCGGCCGAGCGGCGAGCAGAGCGTCTTTCCCGTCGCCCTCAACCATCATGAAGAGCGCGTCCTGCGCTGGAGCGTGATGCCGGCGCCAGAGAGCGCGATCGCCGCGCAGCTGGCGGCGCAGGCGCGGGACCTGGCGATGACGTTGGCGGAGCAGCTGCCCATCCACGGGCTTCTCGCCGTGGAGCTGTTCCTGACCACGCAAGGCGAGCTGCTGGTCAACGAGCTGGCGGCGCGCCCGCACAACACCTTCCACACCACGGAGCGCGTCTGCAGCACCAGCCAGTTCGAGCAGCATGTCCGTGCGGTGTGCGACCTGCCGCTTGGCGATGCCGCGGCGGTGCGTCCCGGCGCGATCATAAACCTCCTAGGCGACCTGTGGCTCGCCGCGCAGCCGCCGGAGCTGGCGCAGGCGCTGACCGTGCCGACGCTGCGTCTGCATCTTTATGAGAAGCAGCTGCCGCGCCTGGGGCGCAAGATGGGCCACCTGTCGGCGCTCGGTGATAGCTCAGAGCAGGCCTTGCAGCGTGTCCTTTTGGCGCATCGACTCTTGCAGCGAAAAAACCTGGAGGGGACTCATGATTGAGCAGACGGAATCCATCCCGGCCCGCCGGTTCCACGAGGCGCGGCGGCGGCAACACCTGCTGGATGTCGGCGACATCAATGATGGCGATGTGGCGCGGCTGTTTCGGCGCGCAGCGGTGCTGCAGACCGGCGGGCCGACGCCCCCGAGCTTGCGCGGCCAGGTCGTCGCTACGCTGTTCTTCGAGCCGAGCACGCGCACCCGCATCTCGTTCGAGCTTTCGGCGCAGCGGCTCGGGGCGCTGACCATGCCGGTGGATGTGAATCGCTCGAGCCTGGAGAAATCCGAGTCGTTATACGACACGCTGCAGACGCTGGCCGCGATGGGAGTGACCATGGCGGTGGTGCGGCATCGCGACAGCGCGGTCTTCGCCGGACTGTCTGATCGGGCGGAGCTGTGTCTGCTCAACGCGGGCAACGGAATCGCGGCGCATCCGACGCAGGCGCTGCTCGATGCCTACACGCTGACGCAGCACCTTGGCAGCTTGCGCGGGCGGACGGTCGTCATCTGCGGCGATATCCGGCATAGCCGGGTGGCGCGCTCGAACCTGCGGCTGCTGCCGCGGCTGGGAGCGCGGGTGATCCTGTGCGGTCCGCCGCAGCTCGTTCCCGAGATTGAGCAGCTGACTACCGATGATGCGGTATCGTGCGAGCCGTTTGATGCGGCCATCGCCAAGGCCGATGTCATCATGTGCCTGCGCGTCCAGCGTGAGCGCCACCCGCAGCCGGCCGCGGAAGCCGGGCAGGAGCCGCCGCAGGACTCGGTCGCTTACTTGTCGAGCTATGGTCTTACCGAAGAGCGCTTCGCGCGGGCCCGCCCAAGCTGCGTGATCCTGCATCCCGGCCCGGTGAACCGCGACATCGAGATCGCCGGTGCCCTGGTCGAGCATCCAAGCTCCTTGATCTTGGAGCAGGTGCGCAGCGGGCTGTATGTCCGCATGGCGATCATGGAGTGGATCGCCGGCGTGCTACCGTGAGCTGCGCCGCCGGCACAGCGCTTCTCCTGCGCGGCGCTTCGATTCTGTCCGATGACGATCGCGTCCCCCTCCGCCCGGTGGATCTGATCATCCGCGATGGCACCATCGCCGAGCTATGCGACGCCGGTCAAGCCTCGCCCACTGGCCGCATGATCGACGCCGCGGGACTTGTCGCGCTTCCTGGTCTTGTCGATATGCACGTCCACTTGCGCGAGCCGGGTCAGACGCACAAAGAGACGCTGCCGACCGGCACCCGGGCGGCGGCGCGCGGCGGCTTCACGTTCGTTGCGTGCATGCCCAACACCAGCCCGGTGCTCGACTCTGCGCTGACGCTGCAGGAGCTGCGCCGGCGGATCACGGAAGAGGCGGTGATCGAGGTCGGGATCATCGCCGCGGTGACGCTGGGCAGCCGCGGTGAAGAGCTTACCGATTTCGCCGCGTTGAAGCGCGCCGGGGCGATCGGTTTTTCTGATGATGGACGCGGGGTGCAAAGCGCGGCGGTCATGCGCCGGGCGCTGCAACAGGCCGCGGCCGCCGGGCTGCCGCTCCTGGCCCACTGCGAAGACGAGTCGCTGGCCGGCGGCGGGGTCCTAAACGAAGGCCCGGCGGCCGCGGACCGCTGTCTCCTTGGCATTCCCGCGGAGGCGGAGTCGGCGCATGTGGCGCGGGATCTGGTTCTCGCGGAGCGCAGCTCTGCCCATTATCACGTCTGTCACTTGAGCTGCGAACAGAGCCTGCGCCTTGTCCGCGCCGCCAAGCTGCGCGGTCAGGCGGTCAGCTGCGAGGTCACCCCGCATCACCTGCTGCTCACCGATGCGGACATCGAAAACGACGACGCCAACTACAAGATGAACCCACCGCTGCGCACCGCGGCGGACCGCGCGGCACTGCTCGCCGGTTTGGTGGATGGGACCGTGGATGCGATCGCCACGGATCACGCGCCGCACACCCCAGCGGAAAAATCACGCGGTTTAAAAGGCGCCCCGTTTGGCGTGATCGGCCTTGAGACCGCGTTTCCTCTGCTCTACACCCATCTGGTCGAGCCGGGTCTTATTACGCTGCCGCGGCTCGTGCAGCTTCTGACCAGCGGCCCGGCAAAGATATTGGGGCTGCCGCGCCGCGGCCTGCGCGCGGGGGCGGCGGCCGACCTGACGCTCGTCGATCTGCATGCGGCCCGCCCTATCGCCGAGCCGGAGCTGCGGAGCAAGAGCCGCAACACTCCCTTCCTCCACCGCGTCGTGCGCGGCTGGCCGCTGTGCACCATCGCCGGCGGCCGGGTCGCGTACTCCGAGATTCCCCACCTGCCCTCACAGGACGTATGAGATGAAGCTGACGCTGGCAAGCGGCGAGGTGTTTACCGGCATTCCGATCGGCCGCCCGCTCCAAAGGTCGGAGGTCGTGGTCTCCGAGCTCGTCTTTTGCACCGGTCAGAGCGGTTATGAAGAGGTCCTGACCGACCCCTCGTACTTCCGCCAGATCGTGCTTATGACCTTTCCGCTCATCGGCAACACCGGCATAAACGGCCACGATGCCGAGCACGAACGCTCGTTCCTATCGGGCCTGGTCGTGCGCGAGCTGGAAGACGCGCCTTCGCACTACCTGTGCCGCCAGAGCCTTCCCGCGTATCTGCACGAGCGCGGGATTCCCGGCATAAGCGGCATCGACACCCGCCACGTCACCCGGCTCTTGCGGACGCGCGGCACCGTCCAAGCGGCGCTGTCCGCCGATGATCACAGCAGCGCTGCGGTCGCCGCCGACCTGGCCGCGGCGCAGCCCCGCGATCACGTCGCGCAGGTGAGTACGCGAGAGCCGCAGCATCACTTCGGCGCCGGTCCGCACATCGCGGTGATTGACTATGGCTGCAAGCGCGGCATCGTCCGCTCGCTTACGGCACGCGGCTGCGCGGTTACGCTCTTTCCCCATGACGCCACCGCGGCACAGATCCTGGCGGCGCAGCCCGCGGGCGTCGTGCTCTCCAACGGTCCCGGCGACCCGCGCGACCTGCCGGAGGCCCTGCCGGTCATCAGCGCGCTGCAGGAGCGGCTGCCGCTTCTGGGCATCTGCCTTGGCCATCAGCTGTTCGCGCTGGCCAACCGCGCCCAAACCCAGAAGCTGCATCACGGCCACCGCGGCTGCAACCGCGCCGTCTACGAAAAGGACAGCGGCCGCAGCGCCATCGCCGCGCACAACCACGGCTATGCCGTCACCGAAGCCTCCCTGGCCGACACCGAGCTGCGCGTGACCTACCGCGATCTGAACGACGGCTGCGTGGAAGGTCTGCGCCACCGCCGCCTGCCGGCCTTCTCCGTACAGTTTCACCCCGAAGCCGGACCCGGGCCGCAGGATCCCGGCTTCCTCTTCGATGAGTTTCTTGCCCAGCTGCCCGCCGCCAAACCCAACGTGGAGGAGCCATGCCGCTAGACACCGCGCTGCGCAAAGTCCTGGTCATCGGCTCCGGCCCCATCGTCATCGCCCAGGGGGCGGAGTTCGATTACTCGGGCACCCAGGCCTGCCAGGCGCTGCGCGAAGCCGGGATCGAAGTGGTCCTGTGCAACAGCAACCCCGCCACCATCATGACCGATGCGGTGTCGGCCGATGCGGTGTATGTGGAGCCGCTCACGGTCGATTTCATCGCGCGGGTCCTGCGCAAGGAGCGGCCGCAGGGCATCCTGGCGACGCTCGGCGGCCAGACGGGTCTGAACCTGGCCATGCAGCTGGCCAAGGCCGGCGAGTCCGGCCCCGACGTGATCGTGGGCTGCACCGGCGGCGGCTCGAACTTCGCCGGGCTGTCCTTCCCGTTCCTGCGCGAGAAGCTGGCCGGCAACATGGCGCCGACGAT
>CALFML010000559.1 GCA_937879845.1 uncultured Myxococcales bacterium | reverse complement strand
CGCCTTTTTGACCCCCGGCTTTTTGACCAGCGCCGGGACGCGCACGGTCGCTCCGGCGGCAAGCGGCTTATCGCACAGGCCCGGGTTGGCGGCCCGCACCTGGGCCAGACCGCCGCCCGCTTCGCCGTAGATGCGGTGCGCCAGCGCCGCGCAGTCCTCTCCCGCTTGGACGGTAGTAGTAGGCGCGGGTCGCGGCTTGTTCGCGGCCGCCGCCCCGGCGCCCGCGGGACTTTTCGCGGCCCCCGGCCCCTGAGCCGCAGCCTGCGGCGTCGGCGGCGCCGCCTGCGCCCAGAGCTCGCCCGGCCCTGCGACTCCCAACCCCACAACCGACACCGGTAGCCACAGAGGGCAGAGAGCTGCCACGAGGAGTCTGCGCATCGACTCCCATCATATCCGGTTTCGCTTATTTTTTGGCCCTGCTGCGCAGGTCAAAACACCCGCTCGGGGACGAAGATCTCGTCTCCCGGCTGCAGGTAGAAGGTGAGGTTCCCTTCTGCGACTTCTTTAAGGTTTACCTGCAGAGTCTCGGTCTTGCCATCGCGGATGCGGGTGACGCGGGTGTGATCGCGGGCCGCCAGCGCATTTAAGCCGCCGACAATGCTTATCGCCTGGGCGATGGTCATCGCCTCCACGTAATTGATCGTGCCGGGATTTCGCACCTGCCCGTAGAGGGTGATCTTCTTGCTGTTGGTCTCTTTGACAAAGACATTGACCTGCGGGTGTTTGAGGTACGCCTGCAGGCGCTCTTCGATGTCGCGCGCCACCTGCGCCGGCAGCTTGCCTTTGACGTCGACCGGGCCGATGAGCGGAAACTGGATGTTGCCGTCGTTGCCGACGCGGTAGGTGCTGCTGAGCTCCGGTTCGCCGTAGACCCGGACATCGAAGACATCGGCCGGTCCCAGGCTCATGTCGACGGTCGGCGGCCGCTCGGCGGTGCGTATGCCGAGCGAGCCGCTCGGCGCCGGGCAGCCGCACAGCCCGGCGAAAAAAAGCAGCGCCAGCGATCGGGTCTTGGTCCGGGCCCCAACGCTTCCCTTGGCGCGGATTTGTGTGACCAATGAGCCCACGCGGCTAATAGGCGAGATCCACCCGGAACAGGAGGAGATGCTTGACGAACGCGGCGTCGGTGCGCGTGCCCGCTCCATCGACGAACCCGAAGTCAGTGATGTCATCGAGGACACTATAGCTCACGCCCGCCTCCAGCCAGGACAGCGGGTGGTAGGTGGCTTCGACGCTCAGGCCGACCAGGGTGTCTTTGCGCTGGGTCTGGCCGTTGCGGTAGGCGCGGTAGGACAGGGTCGGCGGGCTGACCAGGGTGCCGTAGTCGCGCAGGTAGGTGTCGAAGTTGACGCGCGCCACCAGGCTGCGCCACAGGTTGTGCTCGTAGTGGACGTACAGGTGATCGTCGACAAAATAGGTCGCGAACAGCGAGTCGAAGAAGTCGCGCGACCAGCCGACGAGCAGCCGCATGCGCTGGATGAGAAGGAGCCGCACCTCGGCCCCGCCGACGAAGTTATTGTAGCTTATGCGCGACAGATCGCCGATAAGCTGCGGCGTCAGCTGCGACATCATCGGCACGTCGAACTGCAGGCTGTTGCCGTAGCCGAGATAAAGCGACGCCCCGAGCCACGGCAGGATCAGGCTCTGCGCCCCGGCGATGATGCGCAGCGGCGCCGACTTGGGCAAGGCCGCCCCGTCGCCGTAGAACGCCACGTAGGAGGAGCGCACCGCCAGCTTCACCGTCGTCTCCGGCAGTACTCGCAGGGAGCCGTACAGGTCGATGTCGTTGGACAGGGCGCGCAGCGGCGCCAGCTCGCTCTGCACGTAGTGGTCGATGCGGAACGACTCGCCCAGGCCGATCTCCAGTGGGCCGTTGCGCGGCCGGAAGGTGAGCAAGGCGCCGATGCGGTCGTAGATGCGCGGGGCGAACGGCGGCGCGACCTCGAGGTTGCGGGCGTCGTTGGTGACCAGGAACTGGTTGTAGATCCGCAGCGACAGCGGATCGTAGGGCTTGATGCGCAGATCGGCGTCGCTGTTGGCGTTTACCTGCTGCGTCGTGCCGATGCGGAAGTCGGTCGAGAAGAACTGGCGGTACTCGACCGCGGCGCCGAAGCGGAACACCAGCTTGGGTCGGGCGCTGTCGCCCTCGCCCAGGCGCTGCGGCGGCAGGGTGGCGATGTCCAGGTGCGGCCGCAGCCGCAGCACCCCGGCCCCGCCGGCGGCGCCGGTGAGCAGGGCGTTGCTGTCGTAGCCAAGCTCGGTGCTGAGCCCGGGATGCAGGACCAGCCCGTCGCCCAGCACCTTGAAGCCCGGTCCTTCGCGAAACACCGTCGGCGTATACGACTCAAACGGACCGTAGGCCACGTACTGCGCCTGCGCCGCGCCGGGAACAGCACTTAACGCCGCGACGGAAAGGGCGACCAGGGCAGCGCGCAAAAACCGGCGGGAAGACGCCGCCGCCACGCCGGTGCCAGCCGCCGCAGCTGCCGGCAGGGGGCGTAGGTCCGGTAGCGAAAGCGCGGCCGATGCGGGCTGCGCTCGCCGCGGGCTAGCGTGGCGGATGGAACGCACTGGCAGGGTTTGGGCGGCTGGGGAGCTCCAGCCGTGCTGGCCGAACCGTCCACATCTCGCTCGGGCCGGCGAGCGGATCGTCGCTGGCTCCGGTTGAAGTGACGGTGACCGTGGTGGCGCGCGGACCCGAGCGCAGCTCGTTGCCGACACAGTTTTCAGCGTCGCTGCGCAGCTTGTGGGCAAGCTCTAGCGCTTTTTTGCCGCGCGCCTGTTCGCTGCGGGCGGCAGCGGCCTCGCCGCGGGCGGCGGCGGCCTCATAGCCGACATTGGCCGCCTGGGCGCTGTCGAGGGTCTGAGACAACGAGCGGAGGCGATCGTAAAGGCACGACTCCTTGACCTTGTCACCGCTCTGGAGCGCCGACTTGCGCAGGGCCGTGATCTGCGTGACGGAGGAGCGAATCTCGCTGACGATGGCCCCTAGATCGGTCGACGCGGCGCTCGCAGCTGCCGCAGGTGTCGCGCTCGCCGGTGCCGCAGTCGCCGCAGCCGGTGCCGCGCTCGTCGCTGTCGGGGTCGGGGCCGCAGCTGGAGCCGGGGGTACAGCGGCGGCCGGCGGCGACTCGGACGCCGGCTGGGCGAACGCAGCAGGCGCGCCTAAGGCGACGACAAGAGCTGCCGCGGCCGCAGTCGAGCCGAGAGCATCACGACAACTCGTCCGCAATCGCGCAAAGGGAACCCGCATTACGACACCGATAGAGTCAGCTTAGGCTACCCGCGGCGTACCCGTCAAACCCTAAACCAGGCGCTACGGGAGCACGCCGAGACGGTGCAGGCGCCAAAGCGCACCCGGCCTTCCAATAGCGAAGGAGCGCCGGCGGCCTGCCTCCGCGGAGTCGGCACGAGCGGCGACGCAGCCGCGCAAACAGGTGGAGATATTTTTCGCGCCCCGGCCCGGCCGGCCCGGCCCCTGCGCGGTTGGCACCGCCGGCGGCTCTGGCTGTGATACGGTGGGGCCGATGGCGAGCTGGCGTCTGCAAGGGCGAGCCCGCGCGGGCAGGCGGAGAGCTCTGCCGGCACCGCTCTGGCTGCCGGTGGCGCTCGCGCCGCTGCTCGCCGGGACGGCGGAGCGGCCGTATACGCTTTATGTGGCGGCGCTGGGCGCGCTCATGGGGCTGTGGGCGGCGGTTCGCGCCTGGCAGCGCTCGGAGCGGCTTGTGGCGTCGTGGTTTGCGGCAGCCTTGGCGGCCGCGATCACGGCGACGCTTTTGCAGTGTGTGCCGCTGCCCGCGGCGCTGCGGTCGGTCCTGGCGCCGGGCAGCGATGCGCTGCTGCGCTCCCTTTTAGGCAGCTTGCCGGGAGCGGCGGTGGACGCCCTGCCCCTGTCGGTCGATGCGACGGCGAGCGCCCATGAGGCGGTGCGGCTCGGCGGCTACCTGAGCCTGCTGCTCGCGCTTGGAACGCTGCGCGCCCGGCGCGGTTCGAGCCTGCGGCTCGGGTGGATGATCGTCGCCAGTGCGAGCCTTGTAGCCGGCCTGGGAGCGCTGGCCGCGCTCGGGGTGCCGCTGCCGCGCCTGTGCGCCGTTCCCGCCGGCGGAGCCACCCGCGCGCTCTTGCCGGCGGCGTTTTACAACAGCAACCACATGGCGGCGCTGCTCGGCGCCGGGGCCACGGTGACTGCGGGCGGGGCGCTGCAGACGGAGCGACTGAGCCAGCGCCTGCTGTGCGCGGCGCTTCTGGCGCTGCAGAACCTGGCGCTGCTCGGGACGCTGTCGCGCGCCGGCATCGTCGTCGGGATTCTCGGCCAGCTCTTGGTCCTTGGCAGCGGCCGCGGGGGAGCCTGGCGGACCGTGAGCTGGCGGAGCGCGGCGCTTTTGGGGGTTCCGCTGCTCGGCGCGGCGGTGCTTTTGGCCGAGAACCCGGCCTGGTTCGACGGGCTGCGCCTGCGCTTTGCCGCGCTGTCGAAAGCGGCGCTGCTCGCCGATGGCAGCAAGGTGCGCGCATGGCTGGATGCGCTGCCGCTGCTCGGCGGACACTGGGCGCTCGGGGTGGGCCGCGGGGCATTCGAAGACGCCTTCGCCAGCTATCACCGCTTGGCCGGCGCGACGCGCTTTGTCTATCTTGAGAACCAGTGGCTGCAGGCGCTCTTGGACTTTGGCGTGCCGGTCGGTCTTGGTCTCGGCGGGCTGCTCGCGCTAGGGCTGCGCGATGCGGCGGGGGCGCTCCGGCGGCCCATCCGCGAGCTAGGTCAGCGTCGCTCCGACCACTCTAGCGCGACCGGAGAGCGCGACCGCGCCGCTGCGGAGCCGCCGCTCGCACCGGTCGGCTCGCCCGCGGACCCGGCCGGCGGACGCTTGCCGCTGCGGCTGGCCGCCCTGGTCGCCTTCATCGGCCTGCTGCTCCACGACACTGTCGACTTCAGCTTGGAAGTAGGCGGCGTCGCCGCCGCGGCAATCGCGCTGGTAGCGCTTATCGAGCAGCCGCGGTTCACCGTGGCGCCGGGCTGGGGAATCGGTCTGGCGCTGGCGACGCTGCTCGGAGCGGCGGCGGTCGCCGGGTTCTGTCCTTCGCACGAAGAGGACGGAGCGCGGCTGCGCCAGCTCGCGCAGAACCCGGAGCATACGGCGGCGGCGGTGGTCGCGGCGGGGACGCAGGCGGCGCGGCGCCATCCGCTCGACTCGTACCTGTACGCGATCGTGGCGGCGCGGCTAGGGCACGAGCGCCTGGACGAAGCGGTGCCGTGGATAAACCGGGCCCTTGCCGCCAACCCGCGCGACCTTTTGGCCCGCCGCACGAGTGCCCAGGTCCTTTTTGCCGCCGGCCACCGCGAGCAGGCGCTGCGCACCCTGGCGCTGGCGATCGCCGACGCCGATCGCGCGCAGCGGCAGTGGCTGCTGCAGACCGCGCTGCAGGCGGCGCGGACGCCGGCGGAGCTGGTCGCCGCGCTGCCCGATGCGTCCGACGATCTGCCGGCGAGCCTCGAGGCGAAAGAGGTTGCCGAGGAGCTGCTGGCGCTGCTCGGGGATGCGGGCGGGGGCTCAGGTCCGCCGTGGCCGCTTGTGCGGGCGGTGGCGGAGTGGGGGCGGGCGCGGGGAGCGACCACGGCGCTTTTCTGGCTGGGGCGCGCGGCGCTGGCGCAGCGCGACGCGGCCGCCGCCGCGGGGCTTCTCGTGGAGCTCCAGCGCGCGGGGGCTTCGCCGCTGCTGCTGGCCGATCTGCTGGCGCTTCTCATCGACGCCGGAGCCCTGGATGCGGCGGAGCACCTGCTTGGGACCGCGCTTGCGGACGAGCGCTCCGCGGAAGTGCTCCTTAGCGCCGCCCGGCTGCATGAGCTGCGCGGCCGGCTGTCGGCGGCCCGCGCGCTCCTCGATACCGCGCAGAGCCAAGCCGCCACCGCCGCCCTGCGCGCCCGCGTGCACGAGGTCCGCGCCGAGCTTGAGACCCGCGCCGGCAACCTCTATCGCGCCCAGCTGGAGCGCGAGGCCGCCCAGCACCTCCATCCCTAGGCATTCGCGCCCAAGACCGCCCCGGCCTTGCTTTGTCCGTGAGGCGCTTTTTCGCCGTGGTAGATTCAGCCAGCGCGCCCTCGACGAACCGAAGGCGCCTTTTCGCCCATGCGCATCGTGCACCTCATCCAGTCGGCCGCCCAGATCTACGGAGCGGAGCGGTGTGTGCTCTTAGAGACGCTGGCGCAGCAGCAGCACGGCCACGACGTGCGGGCGCTCCTGTGCCATGAGACGCGCATGGGGGAGGCGGGGCAGCACCTGGAGGACGAGCTCGTCCGGCGCGCGGTGCCGGTCGAGCGGGTCGTCGCGACGCGCCAGGTGTCGCCGCGGCTCCTCTACGATCTGGGCCGGGCGCTCAAGCGGCTGCGGCCGGACGTGCTGCACTCGCACTCGATGAAGACCGATGTGCTGGCGCTGCCGGTGGCGCGGCTTTTGGGAATTCCGCTGGTCATCGAGGTCCACGGCTACCTCCACCCGACCGACGATCGGCGGGTGCGGCTGTACGAACGCCTGGATCAATGGGCGCTGCGGCACTGCGACGCGGTCCTTGTGCTCAGCCGCGACTATGAGCGTGAGGTCGCCGGCTACGGCGTCCCCGCCGCGCGCATCCACCGCGTGCCGAGCGGCATCGACATCGCCGAGCTGCAGCACAAAGTCGGTCGCCGCGACCTCCGCCGGGAGCTCGGGCTGCCGCCGCCCGGTCAGGGGCCGCCGGTCGCTGGCATGGTGGCGCGTCTGTCGGCGGAGAAAGGGCACATCCACTTTCTCGCGGCGCTGCACGCGCTGCAGCGGCGCGGTCAATCGGTGCACGGCGTGCTGTTCGGCGAAGGCCCCCTGCGCGCCGAGCTTACCGAGCGCATCGCCGCGCTGGGCCTGACCGGGACGGTGCAGCTTGCCGGCTACGTGCCCGAAGTCGCCGATGCCTACCGCTGCCTGGATGTCCTTGTCAGCTGCTCGCAGTTTGAGGGGTTGCCGCTCAACCTCATCGAAGCCATGGCGCTCGGCGTGCCGGTGGTGGCGATGGCGACCGGCGGCTGCGCCGACATCGTGGAGGACGGCAGCACCGGCAAGCTGGTGCCGCGCGGCGATGCGGCAGCCCTCACCGAGGCCCTGGCCGAGCTCTGCCGCGATCCGGCGCAGCGCCAGCGCTACGGCGCACAGGCCTGCCGCCGCGTTGGCGAGCGTTACAGCCTGGAGGCCTGGGCGGCGGGCGCCGATGCCGCGTACGCCGCCGCCCGCCGCCATCGGCATGGGGCTGCTCCATGAGCTGCCCCCGGATCCGTCCGAGCTGTCGGCCCGCCGCGACGCGAAAGAACGGGTCCTCCAGACCGCGCCGATGCGGCGCCTGGGCGCTGGCCGCAGCAATCGCCCTCGGCATGGCGTCCGCGGGGAATGCGGCGGGCAAGCGGCTCGACTTCGGCGGCGAGGTGCGCGCGGATAGCAGCGCCAGCTTCGGCAGCGTCGGCCAGTTCGGCACCCTGGGCGGCGGCGGACCGTGCGGCTATAACCCCACCGCCGACGCCGGCGCCGAGCTGAGCGGCTCGGTCGCCGCGCTCCTGCACAGCGCCCGCTACCGCCACCAGCTGACCGCGTCGCTTGGGTACTACGCGCTGTACTGCACGCCGCTGCTCCGCCGCCCGGTCGGCGGGCTCGATTACCGCGGCGAGCACACCCTCGGCGAGCGCACCCGTCTGCAGGGCGCGGCCCGCTACACCTTCGATGTCTTCGACCGCTCCTTCGACGCCCTGAGCGGCACCTACAGCCCCGCCGGCCTCACCTCCCCGGCGGTGAGCGGCGGCAAGTCGGCCGGCCTCCCCTACATGATCGGGCAGCTCAGCTTCGAGGTCACCCACGCCCTCTCCAAGCGCTACGGCCTGCGCGGCGGCGTGCAGGTAAGCTCCCTGGAGGTCCTCGGGGCGCTCAACCAGCTGCCGTACTACTCGACGCTGGGACCGATGGAGGCGGTGGCCTTTTCGGCCGGCGCCGCGCGCGACGAGAACCGCCACCGCTTCGAGCTCACCGGCCGCTACCGGGTGAGCACCTACTACTCCGCCGGCTGGCTCAACCTCCGCACCCGCGGTCAGGTCCCGGCGGCCCACGACGTGCAGCTCACGCCCGGATATGAGTACAAGCTGTCCCCCACCCTGACCCTGCGGGTGGAAGCGGGGGCGGCGATCGCGACCCAGCCGCACCTGTGCGTGCAGTTCGATCCGCTGCTCATCGCCGGCAACCGCTGCTCGATCGACGCCCGCGCCCCGGGCATCCGCGGCTACGACGGGGCCCCGCCGCTGGAGGCGCCGCTGGGCCGGCTCGCCACCTTGACCCCCGTAGGCGAGGCGAGCCTCACCTACAACGCCCCGCGGCGGCGCTTCGAGCTGCACCTTATCCGCGGCTACGAACCCGACCCCTACGCCGGCGCCCTGTCCCTGAGCGAGCGGCTGAGCGGCAACATGCACTGGCGCCCGCTGTGGAACCTCCTCCTTTACGGCAACGCCCAGCTCCTGCACGCCGCCCAGACCAGCCCCGCCCGCGTCAGCCCGTCCTCAGAGGTCCTGCTCCTGCAGCCCCTGTCGCCGCAGAACCGCACGCTGTGGATGGCGATGGGGCAAGTCGCCGCCGAGTACCATGTGGTCGGCCCGCTTTCGGTCTTCTTCGAGACGAGCTTTCAGGCCCTGAAGATCCGCGGCGAGCGCGTCCTGCAGATCCCCAACCAAGGCCCCGGTCTGTCCGCCGAGGTCTCCACCTTCCCCACCGTCTTTTCCTACGTCAGCGAGAACATCCAGGGCGATCAGCGCCAGCTCTCGCTCATCCAAGATCGCTCGGGCGGCGTCTACCAAGACACCTACCGGGTGAACTTGATCCTCGGGGTGCGCGGCCAGCTCGATACGCTGCCCGCCCCCCGCCGCGAGCCCGATCTGTTCACCGATGCGCGCGCCGTGCCCTGACCCGGCCCCAAAGAATCGGCACGCCCTTTCAAGCTAGGGCATGGCCCGCAGCGTGAACACCGCGACCTCCGCCGGCGCCCCCGCGCGGATCGGCACCGAGCTTGAGCCCACCCCGCAGTTTACGTACAAGAGGGAGTCGTCGAGCCGGTAAAAGCCCTTCACGTACGGATGCCCGAGCTTGCGGAACAGGCGGTCGGTGAAGCCCGGAATCTGCACGTGGCCGCCGTGCGTGTGGCCGGACAGCACGAGCCCCGGCGCGTGCTCGGAGATCGGCTCGATCTGCGAGGGGACGTGGCTCAGGCACAGCACGCTCTCCCCGCGCCGGGTGCCGCGGAAGGCCCGCGCCGCATCCGCCTGGCGCGTCGCCGCATCGTCCACGCCGACGATGGTGAGCTCGGTGTTGCGCACCCGCAGCCGGGTGTGCTGGTTGCGCAGCACCGTGTAGTGATGGTGGGTGAGCTCGCGGATGACCCCGTGACCGTCCGTCCAGTAGTCGTGGTTGCCGAGCACGCAGATCGTCGGCACCGTGAAACCTTGGGTCAGCTCGCCGAGCTGCGGCACAAACCTTGGGCTATAGCAAGATCGGAAGAGCACACGTC
>CALFML010000558.1 GCA_937879845.1 uncultured Myxococcales bacterium | reverse complement strand
TCTACACAGGCGAAGACACTCTTTCCCTACACGACGCTCTTCCGATCTCCTGGTCGGCAAGGACCTGTCCAGCCGCAGCGGCGTCCTGGGCGAGCTCGCCGGCGAGCTCGGCAAGGCCGGCATCGCCATCGCCGCGACGATCACCAACGACGCCTTCATCTGCCTCTATCTAAAAGAGAGCGAAGGCGAGCGCGCCTACCGCTTGCTGCACGAGCGCATGGTGCAGTCGGCGATGCCGCTGCAGAACGTCACCCTGCGTCCCGGCGTCGCCGAGGTGCGGCTGCGCTCACCGGAGTTCCTGCAGACCCCAGGGGTCCTGGCGGAGATCACCGCGGTCCTGGCGCGGCGCCGCATCAACATCTTGGAGATGAACACCAGCCTCACCGACATCTACATCTACCTGGATGCCGCGGATCAGCACACGGCGCTGGCGCTGCTCCGCCAGCTGACCGAGCACGCGCCGAGCAGCGCTACGCCGGTACGAGCGTAATGACCACGACCTCCGGGGGACAGTTGACGCGGAACGGCAGCCAGTGGCCAAGCCCGGCCGACACGAACAGCTGCGACGCCCCGTCGGCAGTGCGGTAGCGTCCGCGCGCCAGCGCGTACAGCGGCTCCAGCCAGGAGCCTTCGCCCAAACCCAGCTGGCCGCCGTGGGTGTGGCCGGAGAGCTGCAGCGCCACGCCGCGCCCGCTTATCTGCTGAAAGACGTGCGGGTGGTGCGACAGGAGCACCGTCGTCTCGTCCGCCTGCCGGTCGCGGAGCGTCTCATCGAGGAGCGCCGGCACCACGCGCGGCGCCATGCGCGGGGACTTGCCGTCGTGCGGATAGCTGATCCCGGCGAGCCGCAGCTTGCCCAAGGCCACCGAGTCGTCTTCCAGAAGGTGGATCTGGGCCTGCTCGTAGCTCCTGCGGATGGCGTTTAGGGTGTCCAGATACAGCTCATGGTTGCCGAGGCAGGCAAAGTGGCCCAGGCGCGCCGGCACCTGCCGGATGAGCCGCAGCACGTCCCGATGCAGGAGGTTGTCGTCGCACAGATCGCCGGTCGGGCAGACCAGATCCGGGTGCTCGTCCGAAAGAAGCGCCAGCGCCCGCGCAAGGTGCGGCATCTGGGTCTGCATGCGGGCGATGTGGATATCGGTGACCTGGCCGATCCGCAGCCCGTGCAGGGACGGCGGCAGGTTGGCAATGGCGATGGTCAGGCGCCGCACGACGATGCGCCGCGACTCGATGAGCGAGCCGTAGGTGCTGATCACAAGGGCTCCGCCCGGCAGCAGCCAGGGCGCCGCGGTAAGCAGGGCCCGCCGCGTCAGGAGCGGCTGCAGGGCGCCGGCCGCCTGCGCCGGCATTGCCCGCAGCCGCTGGCCAAGCGGCACGAGCGCGCGCGGCCGCGGGCGGTCCAGCGCCTGCTGCGGCTGAGGGCCGGCGACCGCTAGGGCCGCCGCGTCAGCGCCCAGGTCCGGGCCCGGCCCCACCGCGGCCGGCGCGCCCGCTGCAGGCGGCGCGTCGTCCAGCCGCCGCAAGCGCCGCTTGACGAGCCGCCCCAGCATCACCCACAGCGGCGCGGAAAAGAGGCCCGCCATCATCGCCACCTGGACCACGGTCGCCGGCAGCACGACCCAGGCATAGAACCAGCGCGGCGTCCCCACCCCGCCGCCGCGCCACAGAAACCGCGGCAGCAGCGACAGCACGACCAGGCTCGTTACGATCACGCTCAGGCGGGTCAGGCGCCGGCCGAACCCCGGCAGCGCGTAGCGCATGAGCACGATCCACAGCCCGAACAGCACCGCGAGCAGCACCGGAAACATGCCAAGGCGGGGACGAAGCGAGATCCCCAGCGCCAGCGCCGGTCGCGCGCTCGCCAGCAGGACCACGAGTGTTGCCGACATTGCATCTGACTATGCCCGAGCGAGGGGGCAGCGTGCCAGTGCCGCGGTCCCATCCCGACGACCGCGCGGCAGATGCGGCGTCACGGCGCCTGCCCCCTGCTCTTACGGCAGCGGGTCCGCTATGCTGCTGCCCCATGGACCCTACCTTCCACCCCTACCAGAAGAGCGTCGAAGACTGGCACTTCTGGTATGTCGTGCGGCGACAGATCTTGGCGCTTTTGCTCGATGAGCTGCGGCTGCCGCCGGGGGCGCGGCTGCTCGACATCGGCTGCGGCACCGGAGGGTCGGCGCAGGTGCTGGCCCGTTATGGGGAGGCGATCGGCCTGGATCGCGAGCTGCGCTCCTTCCGCATCGCCATGGACCGCCCCTACCGCCACCGCGTGCAGAGCGGGGCGGAGACGCTGCCGTTCGCCGATGCCTGCTTCGATGCGGTGGCGGCGCTCGATGTGCTGGAGCACCTGGACGACGATCTCGGCGCGGCGCGGGAGCTGCGGCGCATCCTCAAGCCCGGCGGGGCGGCGGTAATCTTCGTGCCGGCGCTGTCGATCCTGTGGGGTCATAACGATGTCGTCTCGCACCATCGCCGGCGCTATACCCGCAAGTCGCTGGAGGCGGTGCTCACCGCCGCCGGATTCCGCCTGAGCCGCCTTGGGTACTTCAACCTGCTGCTGTTTCTGCCGACGCTGGCGGTGCGGCTGCTCGATCGGCTGCTGCCCAGGGTGGCTAACCGCATCGAGTACCAGCCCAGCCCAAGCCCGCTCAACGGGCTGCTCACCCGCATCTTCGGGCTGGAGGTGGAGCTTTTGCGCAAGACCGCGCTGCCGATCGGGACCTCGGTTTGCTGCATCGCCCATAAGGACTGAGCGCCAAGCCGATCTTGGGGTGGCAAGGCGGGCGGGGTTAGTTTATAGGTGGGCGCCATGCCCTCGTCGTCCCAAACCGCTGAGTCCGTCGCTGCGCCCGAGCCGAGCGCCGCGCGGCCGCCGACTCCTCTTTTACTCATCACCGGATTTCTCGGCAGCGGCAAGACCACGCTGATAAACCGCCTGCTGCAGCTGTCGGGGCCGCCCAAGCTCGGGGTGGTCGTCAACGAGTTCGGCCAGATCGGCATCGACGGGGCCCTGCTCGCCGGAACCGAAATCTTGGAGCTGGCCAACGGCTGCGTGTGCTGCGTCAAAGGCACCGAGATGTGGGAATCGGCGAGCGAGCTTATCGTGCGCGCCGGCGCCGAGGTCCTCTTGGTCGAGACCAGCGGCATGGTCGAGCCGGGGGTGCTGCTCGCCCAGTATGATCTTTTGCCGGCCGCCCTGCGTGAGCGCATCGAGCTGCGCGGACTTTTGTGCTTGGTCGATGTGCGGCACATCCAAGAGGCCCGCGCCCGGCGCAGTGAGGTCGACGCGCAGCTGCGGCTCGCCGATCGCCTGCTTTTCACCAAGGGCGATATCAGCCGGCCCGAAGAGCTCGCCGCCGCCCACCGGCTGCTCGACGAGCTTGGCGCAAGTACCGATCGCGCCGGAGTGACCCCGACGACCCCGCTCGGCGAGGTCAAGAACCTGCTCCGCTGGGCGCTGGGCAAAGGCGCGGCGAGTAAAACGACCAGAGCGCACCGCGCTGCGCCGGACGCCAAAGCCTGCCCCCCGGACGAGCCGCGGCATCATCACGCCGGGCACTCCGCGGGTCAGCAGCTGGTCGCGGTGTCGCTGCAAGAGCCGCGACCGCTCCTCGCCGCGCCGCTGCAGCAGCTGCTGCGCGAGCTTCCCGGGGAGGTTCTGCGCGTCAAGGGTCTAGTCCGGGTGCTGGAGCTTGATCCGAACGGCAAGGCGGTCATCACGCTGTGCGTGCTGCAGCTGGCCGGCCGCATCGTTGAGCTTGTACCGGCCAGCCCCGCCACCGCCAGCGCCGCTCCGCCCGGCTCCACCCTGGTCTTCATCGGCGAAGCTCTGGATGAAAGCTGGCTCCGCTTGCGCCTGTCCGCTTGCCGCGCGGGTTAAGTCTGCCTTCCCGGATGCGACTCCCAAGGGCTCCTAAAGGAATTCCTGCGGGACTCCTAATACTTTTCAAAGCTCAGTCCGGATATAGATCTGGAATCGAATTGAGAGTTAAGAGAATTATTGGAGTTCTCGTCGAGCTCAGCTGTAAAAAGAGTCCGTTGGCAAAAAGAGGAAAGTAGCAAAATTATTTTTCTGATTCTGGATTTACGCGCTGCGCCAGTTCGTTTATGTAGTGAACCTCAGAGGGAAAGAATCCCTCTGGAAAAGGAGCTACCATGAGCGGACTGAACATCAAAGTGAGCTATCCTCCCCAGTACCCCCCTTCGCCGGAAGCTTTCGCGTAATCCGCAAGGACTAACGCAGCGGTAAGCACGCGGCCCGGGTCGGCGTCGTCCGACTCGGGCCGTTGTGCGTCAGGAACAAGCGGCTCGGTTCGGGGCGCCGATCGCGAGGTTTTTTGCTAAAGTGGCCCTGTGGCGTCTTCCACTTCGCTGTCAGGCCTTTTGGGAATCTCGGGCGGGGTCGAGGAGCGTATGGATACGCTCTCGTCGCCGCACAAGACCAGCGTGCTGTCTTGTCCGGCGTGCCAGGTGCCCTGTCCGCTGGGCTTTGGCGCGCAAGCCGAGTGCGTGCGATGTCACACCGTGATTCCGCTCACAGACGCCCAACAGGAGCGGCGGGAGAGTCAGCGCCGCCTGGATGCCGAGCGCCGGCAGAGCGACGACCTGTGGCAGCTCGCGGTGCGCAGCCGCGCCTATTTTTTCCACAAGCCGGTCTTCCTCGCTTCGCTAAGCTACGTCGCCCCGTTCATCGCCGCGATCGGCGGTTATTTCTTCGGCTACCGCGATAACGAGTACGGACGCGCCGGTCTGGCGTGGCTGCTCGGGATCGGCGTGATTCACTTTATTACCAGCTCGCTGCTGCTGCGGCGCAAGCCCCAGCTGTTGCGGGCGCTGCTGTCGGCGCAGAGCTCGGGCGAGCCGGGAATCCCGCCGCTGTGCCGGGTCTGCGCCGCTCCCCTTTCGATCCCTGCCGGCCCCGCCGGGGCCTCGCAAGAGGTCAGCTGCGATCACTGCGGCGCCGACAACATCCTCGGCAGCAGCTTCAAGGTGGCGCCGCGGCCGGATCTGTATGGCACCGCCGCGGCCTACCGCGAGGTCTTCGGCGACAAGGTCAGCCAGCGCGCGGCGCGGCTTTATCCGGTGACGCTGCTGCTCGGGTTTGCGGTGCTGGGGGTGCTGAGCTATTTCGCCATTCATGCGCCGACGCAGCCGAGCCCCTGGCAGTAGCAGACCCGGCTCGCCGGAGCGCGGCGCAGGGGTGCACAGGGAGGCCGGGGTCTGCTAAAACGGCGGCCATGCGGTGCCTATTCCGCCTATTCCGATCGTGCAAAAATCCGCCGAGCGCGGCGCTTGCTGCCGCCGTCTATCTGGCGGGCTGCGCCGCGGCGGCGCCGGGACCTGTGGCAGAGGAGCGCTGCCAGCTGCGCGTCTGGTACCGGCCGCAGGCGGTGCTGGCGCGCGCGGAGCTCAAGCTCACCGCCGCTCAAGCGGAGCGGCCGGAGCTCATCGGCAGCTGGAACAGCTTCCTGCGGCCCGGTCTGCGCGAGTTCGACCGCCGCAAGTCCGCCGATGGGACGCAGTGGTGGACGCTGGCGATGACGCTGCCGGCCGGCACCTATCAGTACGCCATCGTGGTCGGTGAGCAGCTCCTCCTTGATGCGCTAAACCCGCAGAGCACCTTCGGTAAAAATCCCCTCTACGGCGACAGCGCCCCGTACGAGGCCGAGTTTTCGACGTTCACGATTCCCGACTGCGCGGCTCCTGAGCTTACGGTGAGCGCCGCGCAGTCCGCCGCCGCGGGGTCGCTTACCGCTGCCGCGGGCGAGCTCTCGGTCGGCTGGCGGTTTGTCCCTGGGAATCTGGGGGCCGCGATCGATTCAGGCTCGCTCAAAGTCACGCTGCAGCGCGGTAGTGACTCGCTGCCGGCGCCGCCTTTGACCACTACTGCGCCGGCTGCGGATGGAACCCAAGAGGTGACGGCGCAAGCGAGCGGCCTGGCGGCGGGAAAATACACCTTGTCGCTGTCCCTCCGCGACGCGCTGGGTCGGGAGCCGCCGCCGTCCCTGGCCAGCGTGTTTGTCGAGCCCGGCGGTACCCTGCACGCGCTGCAGCCGCCGCGGCGCTTGGATGACGCGGTGCTGTACCACTTGCTCATCGATCGGTTTCGCGGGCCGCAGGGAGCGCTCAAGAGTCCGGCGACGCCCGGTCGGCGCGCCGGCGGCACGCTTTCGGGGGTGCGCGCGGCGGTCGAAGCCGGCTACTTCGACCGGCTCGGGGTGACCACGCTGTGGCTGTCGCCGCTGTATCAGAACCCGCCGGGCCTGCACCGCGGCCGCGACGGCAACTTGTATGAGGCCTACCACGGCTACTGGCCCGCCGCCCCGCGCGCGGTCGAGCCGCAGCTCGGCGATGCCGCGGAGCTGGATGCCCTGGTCGCCGCGGCCCACCGCCGCGGGCTGCGGCTGCTCTTCGATGCGGTGCCAAACCATGTCTATGTGAGCCACCCCTACTACGCTCAGCACTCGCGCACCGCCCCGGCGATCATCGGGGCTGCGAACCCGGACCAGGCCAGCTGGTTCACCGATGGTCCGCAGGCGTGCGTCTGCGGTAGCGCCGGCTGCGACTGGGGCTCGCATATCCTGTCGTGCTGGTTCGACTCCTACCTGCCGGATCTGAACTACCGCAACCCGGAGGTCCTAGAGACCGGGGTCGCGGATCTGCTCTTCTGGTTCTCGCGCTTTGATTTGGACGGCATGCGCATCGACGCGGTGCCGATGATGCCGCGCGCCGCGACCCGGCAGATGGTGCACCGGGTGCACGAGGCGGCGGCGCGCAGCGGCATGGATCTGCTCATCGTCGGGGAGGACTACACCGGCGCCGGCGACGACGGGCGGGCGGAGATCCGCAGCTTCCTCGGCAGCCATGTCGATGGGCTCGACAGCGCGTTCGACTTTCCGCTCATGTGGGCGGTTCGCGCCGCGCTCGCCGGCACAAGCCTGGGTCTGGATAAGCTGGAGGAGGAGATTCAAAAGAGCGACAAGGCGTTCGCCGGCTCGGGGGCGGTGATGGCGCACATCATCAACAACCACGACACGCCGCGGTTCGTCTCCGAAGCCGCGGGCAACGCCGGCAACGATCCGTGGCGCGATCCGCCGCCGCAGCCGGATACCGCCGAGCCGTACGCGCGGCAGCTCATGGCGCTGACGCTGCTTTTGACCCTGCCCGGTCTGCCGGTCCTTTACTACGGCGACGAAGTGGGCCTGGCCGGCGCCAACGATCCCGATGCCCGCCGGCCGCTGCCGGATGTGCTGGGCGGAAACCTGCCGCCGCTGCAGGGGCAGCTCCTTGACAAAGTGGGGCGGCTCGGGCGGCTGCGGGCGTGCTTGCCGGCGCTGCGCCGGGGAACCCGCAAGCTCCTGCAGAGCGACCCGGAGTGGTCGGTCGCGCTGCAGCTGCCGCCGGCGAGCGACGACACGGCGCCGCAAGCCGGGCCGCTCGCCGATCGCAGCCACGCGCTCATCGTGCTGTCGCGCCTCGCCGCGGCGGGCGGCGAGCGGCGCATCTTCGTCAGCGGCATCCCCGCCGGACGCTACCGCGATGTCTTGAGCGGCGAGACCCTCACGGTGCCCAGCGCGGACGGTGCGTCCGGTTCCGCGGCAGCGGGTCTGACCATCCGCCCGCAGACCGCAGCGGTGTACATCGCGGAGAACAGCGCCTGCTGGGGGCAGCTGTAGGCGCGCCCCATCTTACCCGCACTGCCTCGTCGAGCCGCCGCGCGAACTGAACATGGAGTCAGGTAACTTTTTAACCGGCACCAAGAAATGCCTCTTGCGCGATTCCAATGCGTACCTATATATAGCGCCGTGCTAGCACTCTAGCCTTGTGAGTGCTAACAAAGGGTTTACACGTTACATTCAAGGACCATGCCCGAACCGGTGCAATCGCTGCCCCAGCGGCACAACGGCTACTGACCGCTCAGCGCCGCGGTTTGCGGTATCGCACCTTGGAACCGACCACGCACCCATAAATTTCAGCCACGTTGAAGGAGATCGAAGCGATGAAAGGTACGAAGATTCGACCGCTGCATGACCGCATCATCGTCAAGCGCCTGCCCGAGGAGGAAGTGACCAAGGGCGGCATCATCATCCCGGACTCGGCCAAAGAGAAGCCGATCCAGGGCGAAGTGGTCGCCGTCGGTCCGGGCAAAACCCTCGACAACGGCAAGACCGTTGCGCCGGACGTCGCCGTGGGCAACAAGGTGCTGTTCGGCAAGTATGCCGGCAGCGAGGTCAAGCTCGACGGTGTTGAGCACTTGATCCTCCGCGAGGACGAGATCCTCGCCGTGCTGGAGTAACTCGTCGATTCGCAAGCTCACTGCTTGTTTGGTTTAGGAGAAACGCAAAATGGCTGCCAAAGAGATCCTGTTTGATGAGAGCGCCCGCGCCCGCATGCTGACCGGCGTGAACGCGCTGGCCGACGCTGTGAAGGTGACCCTGGGACCGCGTGGTCGCAATGTCGTGATCGAGAAGTCCTGGGGCTCGCCGACGGTGACCAAAGACGGCGTCACCGTGGCCAAGGAAGTCGAGCTTGAAGACAAGTTCGCCAACATGGGCGCCCAGATGGTCAAGGAAGTCGCGAGCAAGACTTCGGACATCGCTGGCGACGGCACCACGACGGCGACCGTGCTGGCGCAGTCGATCTTCCGCGAGGGTGTCAAGATGGTCTCGGCGGGCCACAACCCGATGGAGATCAAGCGCGGCATCGACGCTGCGGTTGGCAAGCTCGTCGACAACCTGAAGTCGCAGTCGAAGCCGACCAAGGGCCACAAGGAAATCGCCCAAGTCGGAACGATCAGCGCCAACGGCGACACCGTGATCGGCAACCTGATCGCCGACGCGATGGAAAAAGTCGGCAAGGAAGGCGTGATCACCGTCGAAGAAGCCAAGTCGATGGAGACCACGCTGAACGTCGTCGAGGGTATGCAGTTCGACCGTGGCTACATCTCGCCGTACTTTGTCACTGACAGCGAGCGGATGGAAGCCGTCCTCGAAGATCCGTACATCCTCATCTCCGAGAAGAAAATCTCGAACATGAAGGATCTCATCCCGACGCTGGAGCAGATTGCTCGCTCGGGCAAGCCGCTGCTCATCATCGCCGAGGACATCGACGGTGAAGCGCTGGCGACGCTGGTCGTCAACAAGCTGCGCGGCACCCTCAACGCTTGCGCGGTCAAGGCCCCGGGCTTTGGCGACCGTCGCAAGGAAATGCTCAAGGACATCGCGATCCTCACGGGCGGCCAGGCCATCACCGAGGATCTCGGCCTCAAGCTCGAGAACATCACCCTCAAGGACCTGGGCCGCGCCAAGCGCGTCACCGTGGACAAGGACAACTCCACCGTCGTCGACGGCGCCGGCAAGAAGGCCGACATCGACGCCCGCGTGAAGCAGATCCGCGCCCAGATCGAGGAGACCACCAGCGACTACGACCGCGAGAAGCTGCAGGAGCGTCTCGCCAAGCTCGTCGGTGGCGTGGCCGTGATCAAGGTCGGCGCCGCGAGCGAGGTCGAGATGAAGGAGAAGAAGGCCCGCGTCGAGGACGCCCTGCACGCGACC
>CALFML010000557.1 GCA_937879845.1 uncultured Myxococcales bacterium | reverse complement strand
ATCTACACAGGCGAAGACACTCTTTCCCTACACGACGCTCTTCCGATCTTGCAGGCTCTGCCACAGCTCGCCAGCGCTGGCGGCGCTGGCGGGTCGGCCGCAGCTGCCGACAAAAAGGGTGTCGCCGCTGAGCACCGCCGCGAGCTCCGGTATGTGATAAGAGCGGCCGGCGCTCGTGTGTCCGGGGGTCGCCAGCACGTCGATGGTCAGGCGGCCGCAGCGCAGTGTCTCCCCGCCCACAAGCGGCACGAGCTCGGGCGTGACGCCGGCCGCGGCGCACAGCTCGGACACCGCACCGGCCTCGCCCTTGCCGACGTAGACCGGCACCGGGCCGACCCGGCGGCAGAGCTCGGGCACGCCCTCTATGTGGTCGAGATGGCTGTGGGTCAAAAGCACGGCCCCCACCCGCATCCCCGCCTCGGCGACCCGGGCGACGATGCGGTCGACTTCGAACGCCGGATCGCACACCGCGCATAGGCCGCTTATCGGGTCGCCGACGATGGTGCAAAAATTCTGCACGAGCCCGACTTCAAGCTGCCAAACCCCGCCTGCGGCAGAGGTGGGCGGCGACGCGGGAGGACGGCTAGACATCGGTCCCAGATGATAAAGAGGCGACCAACGCGGTAAACCGCGCGAGCGCGTCGGCCGCAGTCGGTCGGTCCGCTGGCGACGGCGCCTGGCACTGCTCCAGCAAGGTCCGCAGCCGGAGTCCCGCCGGTCCTAGAGGTGCGGTCAGCTCGCGCCAGCGCGCGTCGGGAAACGCCTGCAGCGGCAAGCTTCCCTGCAGCGCTGCGCCGCGCGTCGGGGCCAGCGCAGCGGAGAGCATCTCGCCTACCACCACGGCCGCAGAGTAGACATCGCTGGCCGGGGTCGCCGCTTCGCCGCGCAGCCGCTCCGGGGCCAGGTAGCCCAACGTGCCGACGCCGCGGCTGGCGGCTTCGTCTTTATCGGCGAGCCGCGCCAGGCCGAAATCGCTCAGCACCAGATCCCCAAACGCGGCCTCAGCGTCGGGGAGCTCGGCGCGGTGGAGGCCGGGTCCGCGGAACAGCAGGTTCTCCGGCTTGATGTCGCCATGGACGATCCCGGTGCGGTGGACGGCGGCCAGGGTATCGATGAGCTCCGTCGCGCGCCGCAGCGCTGCGGCCAGCGGCAGCGCTCCGCTGCGCAAGCGAGCGCGCAGCGCGCCGCCTCGGCACAGCTCCATGGCCAGACGCGGCGGACCGCTGTCAGGCGCATCCGGGTCCTCGGGCAGCTCGCCACTTATGTCATAAAGAGCGATGACCCCCGGATGCCGGACCGCCGCCAATAGCCGCGCCTCATGCAGCGCCCGCAAGAGCGCCGGCGCGCCGCCGCCCAGTCGCGGATGAAACACCTTGAGCGCCAGCTCGCACCCAAGCTCCGCGTCCAGGGCCAAGTAGACGGTGCCGGCGCTGCCGCAGCCGAGCTCGCGCAGCAGCTGGTAGCGCTCATGCGCTGCGCCGGACAGCGCGCCTTTTGCACCGACGATCGTCGGGAGGGTCGCCGCCGCGCGTCCGCCGTCGGCCCCAAGCTGCGCCGACTCGGCGAGCAGCGGCGCTGCGCCGGTTGCGCGGTCCTTGCGCGCCTCCAGCGCCGCCAGCCGCGCCCGCGCTCCCGGATAGAAGAAATCCTCCGCCAGAAGGTGCCGCAGATGCGTCAGCGCCTCCGCAGCGGCGTCGGCGGCCAGCGCGGCTTCGTGTAGCAAAAAGCGGGCCCGCAGCCGCGGCTCGTCATCTCCCGCAGCCGCATAAAGGGCCCGCTGTAAAAACGGCACCGCCTGACGATAATCACGCTGCACGCACAAAAGCTCCGCGACCGCCAGCTGGAGCCGCGCATCGTGCGGCAGCGCCGATGCCAGTCCCCCGCCGAGCGCCACCGCCTGCCCTTCGTGGCCGGACTGCCACAGGCGGGTCAGCGCCGCCAGGATCTCGGGATCGCAACGCTCCGGCCGCTCGTCCAGCGGACCGATGCGGCGGGCGTAGGTGTAGATCCGCTGGGCGTCATCTTCGTCACTGGCGGCCGACGGGATGCGGCGGGCGGCGCCGACCGCGGGATTTTTTTTCGCCGGCGGCTCGCTCAGTTCCCGCGGAGCGGAGGGCCGCAAGACGCCGCGCAGCCGCTGCCACAGCGACATCACAGCACCTCGAGGCGCTGGTCGGGAAGTTCGATGAGGTCGCCGCGGATCAGCTGCACCTGCGGCGGCACCCGCCGCCCGTTCAAGGTCCATGCCGTCGCTGTCAGCACCTGCATGAGCGGCCGGCCGTGGCGGAAGGATAGCGCCGCCATGGCCTCTCCGGGCAGCATCAGCGCCTGCGCGGCGACCCGCAAGCGCAGTCCGCGCTCCAGACCGCGCACGATCTCCAGCTGCAGCTCCGAATCGCTGAGCCGGAACTGCAGCGCGACATGCTGGCCGATGCCGATCTCCCCGCGGTCGCGCAGCGGCAGGCTGCTGCCGGCGTGCAGGCGCAGCCCGTTTAGCAGAGTGCCGTTTTTTGCCGAAAGCTCGCGCAGCGCGAAGCCGCCGTCTTGGTCAAGCTCGATCTGGGCGTGCTCACGCGAGACCCCGGGATCGGGCAGAGGTAGGGCGCAGCCGGCATCGCGGCCGATCCGCAGCGGCAGTACCCCGACCAGGACTTGCACCGGCTCCGCCTCTTTCACCGCCGGCACCGCCGGGTTGGCATCGGGCCGCGGGTCCGCTACCCGGCGCAGCCGCAGCACGCCGTTTCGCACAAGCCGCGCCTGCAGATCTTCGTACAGCCGCAGCGGCTCGGCGCGATCGGCGATGGCGGCGGTCTCAAGGCACGCCTGCAGCGCGGCCAGCGCCTCATCGCGCTGGCCCAGGTCGAGCTTGGCGCGGTAGGACTCGAAGTGCTCCCGCTCCGCGTGGGCGCGGCGGCGCTGCTGCTCCTGCGCCTCCAGCAGCGACTCTACCTTCTCCACTTCGCCGGCCTGCTGGTACATGGCCGCGGCTTTTTCGCCATCGCCACCGAGCTCGTAGGCCACCGCCGCGGCTTTGGCGTCGCCGCTGCGCAGAAGCAGCTGCGCCGCTTCGTGGCACAGCTCGCGGTCGGCGGCGGACAGCACGTTCTTCTGCAGCGACCGCAGGTACGCCTGCCCGACCCGCCCGAGCAGCTCGCGATCCGCCTCGGTGTCGGCGGCGAGAAAATGCGCCGCGACCTGCAGCTCGCGCAAAGCGCTGGCGGCGGTGCCGCGCTTCTCTGCTTCAAGCAGGTGCATCTCCGCGACCTTGCGGCGCTGGCCGCACAAGGCGTAGGCCCGCGCCGCCTCGATGTAGCGTCCCTCAGCCTCGGCTTTGAGGGCGTGGCGGTAGGCCGGCGAAAACAGCCGCAGGAGCGTGCTCACCGGCTACTTCCCGCCTGCCGACCCGCTCTGGCTCGCGTACTGCTTGAGGACCAGCCGGATGTAGAGCTGCGTGGTCTCGTACGGCGGCACCCCGTCGTACTTGAGGACCGCCCCCGGCCCGGCGTGAAAGCCGGCGATGGTCAGCACCAGGTCGCCGTGGAAGCGGTTGGCCAAAAGCCGCAGGAGCCGCGTTCCGCCCAGGATGTTGCGCCGCGGATCGAACACGTCGGTGATGCGCTGCTCCTCCTGCACCTCGGGCATGATCTGCATGAGGCCGCGGGCGCCGGCGCAGCTTACCACCTGCGGGTCGAAGTCCGACTCGACCTTGATGATCGAGCGGATGAACGCCTCGGGCATGCCGTAGACGGCGGCGGCCTCGCGGATGTAGGGGTCGTAGCGGTGGAAGCGCTCCGGGCTCTGGTCGCGGGCGGGAACCACGTCGGCGCGCGAGGCGCTGCAGCCGGCCGGTCCGCTGCCCGAAACGCCCTGCGCCTTGCCGGGGCCGGCTTTAAACACGACCTGCCACTTATGGGCCTGCGTACCGCTGGGCGGGATGTTGGTGAACATCACGGTGCCGTCGCGCTCATAGCTCCACAGATCGGCGCGGGCGGACTCGGAGCCGCCGAGCAGCCAAGCCGCCGCGACGGCGCCTAGCCACCGCCAGCGCGCCCATCGGCAACCGCCAATCCCGGTAAAAGTACGCCGCACCACAGAGCTTCATCGTAGCCGCGGACCCGCTTTTCGCAACGCCGCCCGCACCCGCCTTCGCCAAGCGCCGAGCAGCCGCAGATGCGGTAGGCTGCGCGCCATGAACCTGCACCGCGTCCTAGGCACCGCTGGTCACATCGATCACGGCAAGACCAGCCTGGTCAAGGCGCTCACCGGCATCGACACCGATCGCCTGAAGGAGGAGCAGGAGCGCGGCATCACCATCGAGCTCGGCTTCGCCCACCTCAAGTTGCCCTCCGGCGATGTGGTCGGCGTAGTCGATGTTCCGGGGCACGAGCGCTTCATCCGCACCATGGTCTCCGGCGCGGTCGGCATCGACGCCGTGGTCCTGGTGGTCGCCGCCGATGAGGGGGTGATGCCGCAGACGCGCGAGCACCTGGATATCTGCGAGCTGCTCGGCGTCCGCGCCGGCGTGGTGGCGCTGTCCAAGAGCGACCTGTGCGAGCCCGAGCTGCGCGAGCTGGCGACGCTGGAGCTGCGCGAGACCCTGCGCGGCACCTTCCTTGCGCAGGCGCCGATCGTCGCCTGCTCCGCCAAGACCGGCCAGGGGCTGCCGGAGCTCGTGGCGGCGATCGCCAAGGTGCTGGCGGCGGCGCCGGGGCGCGATGAGCAGGGCCTGGTGCGGCTGCCGGTGGACCGCGTGTTCAGCTTGCACGGCTTTGGCACCGTCGCCACCGGCACCTTGTGGTCGGGTCGGCTGCGGGTCGGCGATGAGCTTGTGCCGCTGCCCGGACCGCGGAGCGAGCGGCTGCCGCCGGCCAAAGTGCGCGGCCTGCATGTCCACGGCGCCGCGGTTTTGGAAGCGACCGCCGGGCAGCGCACCGCGGTCAACCTGACGCTGCCGCTGCACGCGGTTTCCCGCGGCGAGACGCTGGTGCGGCCGGCGACCCTGCAAGCGGGAGTGCTCTTGGATGTCAGGCTGCAGCTGCTCACGGTGGCGCGGGCGCCGCTGCCGCAGCGGAGCCGGCTGCTGCTGCACGCGGGGACGACCCAGCGCCTGGCGCAGGTGACGCTGCTCGACCGCGCCGAGCTGCGGCCGGGCGAGTGGGCGTGGGCGCAGCTGCAGGTCGATGCGCCGCTGTGCGCCCAGCCCGGCGACCGCTTCGTGCTGCGCGGCTTCGCGCCGCAGAAAAATCACGGCACGACGGTCGGCGGCGGCATGGTCCTGCGGGTGCTCGGGGCCCGGCATCGCCGCGGTACGCCGGAGCTGTGCGCCCGGCTGAGCGAGACGGCGGCGGCGCTTTCCGACCTGAGCGTGCCGCCGCGGCGAGCGGCGGCGATCGCCACCCTGCTGCGGCTGGAGCTTGCCCGCCGCGGCCTGACCGGAGCGAGCTTTGCCGGGCTGCGCCTGGCGGTGCCGGTGGGCGAAGAGCCGCTGGCGGCCGCCCTGCGGGCCGAGCTGCGCGCCGGCACCGTGCGCGAGCTCGCGGCCGGCACGGCGGAGGCGAGCCCGCCGGGTTCGGGCGGCTCGGCGGCCGGCGCGGCCGGCATCCATCACGACACGACCTATCTCAGCAGCGCCGCCTTCGCGCTGGTGGGCGCCGAGATCCTTGGCACAATCCAGGCCTACCATAAAAGCGCGCCGCGCAATGCCGGCCTGCCCAAAGAGGCGCTGCGCTTGCAGCTTGGACATCTTGGGGCGCCAAAGCCCGGCAGCGCCGCACCGCCCGTCGCCGCGCCACCGTCGGTGCAAAATCCCAAACCGACCGGTAAGCCGGCCGGCCCCGGCAAACCCGCCGCGGCGCAAAGCAGCAAGCCCGCGCCGCCGCCGGCCAAAAGCCTGGACCTGGGGGAGGGACCAAAGATCCTGTGTCCGCCGCGCCTGTTGCAAGCGGTGGTCGAGTCGCTGGTCAAGACCGGGCAGCTGGTCGCCGACCGCGAGCTCCTGCGCTTGCCGACCCACCGCGTGGTGAGCGACGCCGCCGAGCGGCAGCTCTCCGACCGCGTGGCGGCCGTCTACCTGGGCGCCGGGCTTGGACCGCCGCGGCTGGAGGAGCTTGGCGCGCTGCTGGGCGCCGCCGCCGATAGCGACGCCCGCCCGCCCGGCGCCGCGGCAACCTCCGCGGCGGTCGCGGCGGAGGTCAAACAGACCGTCGAAACTCTGGTCCGCGCCGGCACCCTGGTCCGCATCAAAGACCTGCTGTTCCATCGCCAGCCGCTCGCCGAGCTGCGCCAGCGCCTGATCGATTTTCTCAAGCGCCATCACGAGATAAACCCGACCCAGTGGAAAGATCTCGTCGGCCAGAGCCGCAAGTTCACAATCCCCCTGGCCGAGCACTTCGATGCCGAGAAGCTCACCCTGCGCGTCGGCGACCTGCGGCGGCTGCGCGCAGCGCCGAGCGGGCCGGCCTAGGACTGCTGCGACCCGCTTGACACGGTCGGCGCTTGCTGCCTTGATACAGGGAGATTCACAATGGCAGAAAATCCACCGACGACACCCGCACCGGCAGCGGCGGCGCACTCGCCCGAACGCCAGGCGCTGCTCAAGCAGCAGTGGTCAGATTTTCAGCTGCGGCGCGGCCTCAAGACCACGGCCCAGCGCGAGCTGATCGTCGACGTGTTCCTGCACTGCAGCGACCACGTCTCGATCGAGGAGCTGCTGACCGAAGTGCGGGCGCGCAGCGCCAAGGTCGGCTATGCCACGGTCTACCGCACGATGAAGCTTTTGACCGATGCGGGGCTCGCCGCCATCCGCCAGTTCGGCGACGGCCAGACGCGCTATGAGGTCGCCGGCTCGGAGGCCCCGCACCACGACCACCTGATCTGCATGAAGTGCGGCCTCATCCTCGAGTTCGAAAACCACGAGATCGAAGAGCTGCAGGACAGCGTCGCCGACAAGCTCGGCGGCTTCAAGATCATAAACCACAAGCTCGAGCTCTACGGCCTGTGCCCCAAGGCCATGGGCGTGCCGGGCGGCAGCTGCCCCGACGAGACCAACCACTCTCCGGGCAAACACAGCCGCCCGCTTTACCCGCGGCTCGACGCGCTGCGCGACAAGACCTAGAAGACCGCACCGCCGGAGCCGGACTGTCTCCCAGCCGGAAACTTACTGCCGGCTCCGCTCGCCGCGGCGTTCGTCTTTGCGGCCGCTGCGGGCGGGCGCCGCACCGAGCACGGCTCGGGCTCCTGGCGACAGTTTCCGGATGGGAACCCGCTGGGCGCAACTTCTGCTTTTGCCGGTCGCGCGCATGCGCTAGCGTGGCCCGCGGACGAGGCAAGCGAGGCGCTCATGGTCACCCTGATTAAAAACGGCACGCTGGTCACTGCCGCCGACACGTTTGCGGCGGATCTCTGGATCGACGGCACGCGGATCGTCGGCATCACCACCACCGGCGAGCGCGCCCTGCGCTACCCCGGCGACGTGCGCGAGATCGACGCCGCCGGCCACTACGTCTTCCCCGGCGGAATCGACGCTCACACCCACCTCGACATGCCGTTTGGCGGCACGACCTCCAGCGACGATTTCCTCACCGGAACGCGCGCCGCCGCTTACGGCGGGACGACGACCATCATCGACTTCGCGATCCAGCAAAAAGGCGGGACGCTGCGTCAGGCGCTGGATACCTGGCACGAAAAAGCCGAGGGCAAGGCGTGCATCGACTACGGCTTCCACATGATCACCACCGATGCGCCGCAGTCGGTGCTGACGGAGATGGGCGAGCTTGTGCGCGAGGGCGTGTCGAGCTTCAAGCTGTTCATGGCGTACCCGGGGGTGCTTTTGCTCGACGATCAGTCGATCTTCCGCTGCATGCTGCGGGCCGGCGAGATCGGCGCCCTCATCTGCATGCACGCCGAGACCGGGCTGCCGATCGACGTGCTGGTCGAGCGGGCGCTGGCGCAAGGCCACACCGCCCCGATCTACCACGCGCTCACCCGCCCCGAGGTCGCCGAAGCCACCGGCACCGAGCGCGCCATCGCCCTGGCGGAGATGGCCAAGGTCCCGGTCTACATCGTCCACCTGTCCGCCCAGCGCGCCCTGGAGCGGGTGATGGAAGCGCGCGACCGCGGCCTCCCGGCCTACGCCGAGACCTGCCCGCAGTACCTCTTCCTCGACGAGGATGCGCTGCGCGGCACGCCCGAAGATCCGTTCATGGGGGCAAAATATGTGTGCACCCCGCCGCTGCGGCCTAAAAGCTTTCAGTCGCACCTGTGGCGCGGCTTGCGCAACTACGACCTGCAGGTCGTCTCGACCGACCACTGCCCCTTCTGCATGAAAGATCAAAAGGAGCTCGGGCGGCAGAGCTTCGCCAAGATCCCCAACGGCATGCCCGGCATCGAGACCCGCCTGCACCTTCTTCACGACGCGGTAAACGAAGGGAAGATCTCCCTCAACCGCTTCGTCGAGATCACCAGCACCGCACCCGCCAAGATCTTCGGCCTGTACCCGCGCAAGGGCTCGCTCGCCGTCGGCGCCGACGCCGACATCATCGTGTGGAACCCGAAGCAGCGCTTCACCCTGTCGCACGAAAACCTGCACATGCGCGTGGACTACGCCTCCTACCCGGAAAAGACCGTCACCGGCGCGCCCGCGTATGTGTTTTCGCGCGGCGAGCTGATCGTCCAGGGCGGCCAGTTCCTCGGCAAGCCCGGCCGCGGTCAGTTCCTCAAGCGCAGCACCTTCAGCCTGTAAGCCGGCCGGCGCTGGGAAGCGCGCCGACGGGTAAAACCCGCGCCCTTCCCGCCGCCAAAACTTTTTTGCCCTTACGCCGCCGAGCCCGAGATCACCGGCAGGCTGCGCATCTTGCGGGCCTGGCCGGCGCGCGGGTCGTTTTCGGCTGCCAGCTGACCGCACGCCGCGTCGATGTCCACGCCGCGGGTCTTGCGGATGTAGACCGCAAAGCCCAGGCGCATCGCCTCGGCCTGGAACGCCATGACGCGCTGCAGCTCCGGGCGCTTATAGGGGCTGTGCGGGTGCGGGTTCCAGGGAATCACGTTCAGCTTGCACGGGATGCCGCGCAAAAGCTCGGGCAGCCGGCGGACATCGTGCAGCGAGTCGTTGACCCCGCGCAAAAGGACGTACTCGAACGTGATGCGCTGCCGGCGCTCCAGCGGAAAGCGGCGCAGGGCGGCGAGCAGCTCCTGCAAGGGGTACTTCTTGTTAATCGGCATGATCCGGTCGCGCTGCTCATCGCACGACGCGTTGAGCGACACCGCCAGGTTCACCGGCAGCCCCTCCGCCGCCAGCCGATCGATGGCCGGCACCAGACCCGACGTCGACACCGTGATCCGCCGCCGCGAAAAGTTCCGCCCCAGGGGATGCAGCAAGATGCGGATGGCGCGCAGCACGTTGTCGTAGTTGTGCAGCGGCTCGCCCATGCCCATAAAAACCAGGTTGGTAACGCGCTCGCCGCCGGCGCGCCGCGTCGGATCGTCGGCCGGCAGGCCCTGCAGCAGCCGATCGGCCTGGTAGACCTGGCTGACGATCTCGCTGACCGA
>CALFML010000556.1 GCA_937879845.1 uncultured Myxococcales bacterium | reverse complement strand
AGCCGGCCGATGTACCAGGAAATATTTCCCGTCGGTGATTTGAGCATCTTGATGAGCTGCGGACATTGCTGCGGACAGATTCGCGGTGGACGTTTTCCTTGGTGGCCCTTCCCCCCGAGATGGCGGGCCAAGCGCACACGTAGGTCCATACCACAGACGTGGCGGACAGCACAGTCATAGGAGAGCTCGTCGCCAAATCAGGTGCGTACGATTCGAGCCGCTTCCTGCAGCGTGCTAAGCTTCTGCGAAGCAGCGAATGATCTCCCTGCAGATCCCAGATTATCGAATCGTTCGCAAGTTGGGCAGCGGCGCGATGGGGACGGTCTACGAGGCCGAGCACCTCAAACTCGCGCGCCGGGTCGCTATAAAGGTTGTGCGCCCAGAGCATGCACGCGATCCCGCGCTGGAGGCGCGATTCGTCAATGAGGCGCGGGCGCTGGCGCGGGTGCGCCATCCGAGCATCGTCTTGATCTTCGAGTTCGGAGTTCTGCCCGACGGCACAGCCTACCTGGTCATGGAGTATCTGCAGGGTGAGAATCTGGAGGCTCGCTGGCAAAAGCAGCAGCGCACCGCGACCCCGTTGACCGAGCTCCCGCTCGTGCATCAGCTTGCCCAGGCGCTGGCGCTCCTCCATAGCCGCGGGGTCGTCCATCGCGATCTGAAGCCGGCCAACGTCATGGTGGTCTCGGAGCCTGGGCAGGCCCCGCAATCACGCGCGAAGCTGGTCGACTTTGGGCTCGCCAAGCTCATTCGCCTCTCGGGCAGTAAGACCGCGAGCTCGCTCATCATGGGGACACCGCAGTACATGTCGCCAGAGCAATGCCGAGGTGCGGGGCAGGTCGGCGCCAAGACCGACTGCTACGCGCTCGGCGTGATGCTCTATGAGCTCATCGCCGGCATCCTTCCCTTCGAAAGCGCGTGGGCGGGTGACTTGATCGGCATGCACCTCCGTGTCGAGCCACCGCCGCTCATCAAGCTCGAGCCGAACGTCGATCCGCGGCTCGCCACATTGATCCACGCGTTGCTCAGGAAAGATCAGCTCCGCCGACCGGCGATGGCCGACGTAGCCAAGTACCTCGGCGCGCTCATCGACGAGCTGAGCCAGAATCGCAACCAGCCACTGCCCTCAATAGAGCCGGAGGTTGATCCGTTCGAAGTGACGCGGGCCCCAGGGGCGGTCGTTCTCGCTCCCCCCGCCCTGCCACCGGACGCCGCAGCCCCTGCGCCGGCTACGCAGGCTCAGCGGCCACAGGCGCGCGGACCAATCCTCGGCTCGCGTGCTCTTCGCGCCGGCCTGCTCGTCGGCATTCTACTTATAGCCGCTGTTTCCTTGGTCCCATCTCTGGCGAAAAAACAGAAGCGTCCGAACCTCGATTCACTCAGGGACGAACAGATCGTCCTGATGATTAATCCCTCGTTAGATAATCGAATCCAATTATTGTCCGCGCGGGACTTGGGAAACCAGATTGAGCCTGTCGCGGCGCGCAGCCCATCGATCGACCTGTCCGCCCTGGGGAAGGACGACGCAGATATTGCGGCCGCCAAGCCGGATGAACTGTCAGCCCCTGAGCGGGAAGGTGATTCTGCCGCAGCTCCGACTTTGAATCCGCATCCAGCGCTGCCTGAAGAGGTGTCGCGCCGCCTGCCTTGTCATAACATCACAGGCACCTATCAGTCGTGCATTCAGTCGGATGGGTCCGTCCGAACCGTTAAGCCCCTGATCAGCATTCCCGGAGCGGACAGAGTGATCATGCAGACGCTCTGGGGCTGGCGCTATCCGACACGCAGCACGGAGCGGTGCATCACCGTTCCGGTCGCATTTCAGGTAGAAAGCAGGCTGGGCACGTGCACCAATTATTCTCTGGAACCGCCCCTCCCTGTGCAGGTCCCGCCCGACTGGCTGGCCGCGAGCGCGCCAGGAGATTCGCCGAAGCTGAGTTGGCCAAGTGGGCTAAAGCCCCTGAGGCGATGTGAGACGAAAAGGACATCATACAAAGTCTATGTAGACGCAAGCGGCGCGGTCAGCAACGTGGTGCCTATGGATGGGCTTTTCAAAAAAGACGCGGCCGGCAGCAAGCAGGCCATCGCGTATCTGGCGCAGCAGCGATATGGGCCGCTGGCCTTCCCTGTCTATGCGATCTACACGTTTACTTTTCAGGGCTCCGGAAGCCCACGAGATTGCAGATCGCGGTGAGTATCTCGCCCCTTCTCCTCTACATCGAAGATGGAAGCGCGCTCCGGCGCGACCCAGGTGAATCGCAGGTGCGCGCGGCCGTCGCGGAGCTGGCGCAGCTTGTCAGCGCGGGTCAGCCGCGAGTGCGCGCGCTCGATGAGCGAATCGACCCGGTGGCGGCGCTGGCGATGGAGTTAGTGGTCTGGTTCATTCCCGCGCCAACGTTGAGCGGACCGTCCCTGCCGGTTCCCAGACCGCACTTACCGTTGTCACACAGGTACGGGGCGCAGTCGCTGTTCGCTGCGCACGCGCCGCCGAGGCCGCACGGCGAGCAGTTGCCGCCGCAGTCCCCATCGGTCTCACGACCGCCCCTGCCCGCCAAGCGAGCCGTCAGCGCGCAGCGCCGGTGCTATTTGATGTGTCGTCCCACCTTGGGATGTGCCCGTCTTATTCGCAAGCAAGCGCGGCGCAAAATGTCCGAAATCGTTCGAGTAGGTTTCCGATCGTCGCGTGCCCTACGCCCAGACGCCGCGCCGCTCCTCTATAGGAGAGTCCATCCAGATAGACATAGACGGCCGCCTGGGCCTGCTGCGCGTCGGCGTTGTTGAGCAGCCAGCGCAGCGTGAGCCGCTCGATAGGCTTTTGCGTGGTGTAGTCTTTCGCAGCGGGCACGACGTGCTCTTGGAGCAGCGCGCTCCGGCGCTTCTGATCGCGGATACGTTTTAAGCAGTGGTTCTTCGTGATGGTGGAGAGCCAGGCGCTGAGCTCGCCCTTTCCCTGATAAGGCGCAATGTCGCTGAGCACGCTCGTAAATACGTCCTGCAGCGCCTCTTCGGCATCTGCGTGATTGCCAAGCATGCGCCTCGCGCGACGGTAGACCAAACGGTAATGTTCACTGTAAAGATGGGATGTGCTTCTCATACACTTCTCGACAATAGTCGGCGCTCCGAGCGTCAAAGGCGACGCGCGCCGGTCATGAGCGTGTCTCTCGTCAGGGCATGCGGCCTGCCGGCTGACCCGCCCGATCGATACAGCCGGATCGAGATTGCTGGATTGAAAGTCTCAAAATGTACAAGCGGGAGATCGCGGCAAAGTCCGCAAAGAAATCGGAGTCAGCCTTCGCCAGGGCCCTTGGCGGAGCCTGTTTACATCATCTAGACCGTCGCACCTGGCGGCAGGTGGTCGCATCATACTGAGCACCGTACAGTAGCCGTTGCTGTCCGTTGTCCTCCTACAGAGGCGTACGTGCGAGCCCGGTCTTGAGGGGGCAGGTTTCTGTTGCGCCGAAAAAAATCGCGCTGCCTTGGACAAAAGGCCAGTCCCAGGGACCAAGCAATCGAAGGAACAACACAGCACGAGGTTTCCCGTGACACCATCCAACATCGGCAAGTCCCATCCGAACTACGGCTCTTTCCTTGGCGCGCTCGCGCTGACAGCGTGCGCTCTTGCGACCGGCTGCGGCGAAGCAGATCTGCCCGACGAGGCCGGCGGCTTTGAGCAGCAGTCCCAGGCCCTCACGGGCACCTATGACGTCGGCGTCATCCCCAGCACCGATAGCTGCCCGTCAGGCTCGGAGAAGATCGTAATCAATATGGATGATGAAGACGGCTCCAACGAAAACTCCGCCTGGGGTTGGCAGGGCGCCTTCGTACAGACCAACAACACCAAGTTCGTGTTCTGCCGAGTGGATGGGCAGAAATTCAAACCGCTCATCAGAATCTCTGCAAACGACAACTACGCCGTGCTCAAGCTCGGTACTTCATGTCCGGCGGGCTCATACGGGTTCTGGAAGTACATTGACAACGAGGATCACAATAATGCTAATTCCAGTAGCGGCACCATAGCTCCCAACGTCGTGGACGGCAACACGCGGCTCTACTTCTGCTTGTTCACGACTGTCCTTGACACGACCGGGGTCTCCTCATTCCCAGACCTCGGGTTCAGCTACGGCGTCTTCGGGAGGGACATGTACCTTGGCGCCCTGGACAAGGGCGGCTTGCTCACCGATGATGAAGACAGCAATAATCACAATTCTTATGGCTACACTTCGGTCACCCAGACAGACGCCACACGCATCATTACATATGGTCCCAACACGGAATTTTATATGACCAGGGTGAAGTAGCGGATTGCCCGGTAACCGCCCTGCGTGACCACCTGAACCGGCAGGCAGCACCGTCCGCTGCTCTGCCGGCAGGCCGCCCCGCCGCGGAGTACCGGGTCGCGCTCGGACGCGGTGGCGCCGGCAAGCAGCGCATCGACCCGCGAATCCGTCCGCACGCTCGCTCGCGGCAGCGCGGACGGATTCGCGCGGCTTCTCACTCGGAGGTGACGGTTAGCCGGCCGATGTACCAGGAAATATTTCCCGTCGGTGATTTGAGCATCTTGATGA
>CALFML010000555.1 GCA_937879845.1 uncultured Myxococcales bacterium | reverse complement strand
TTCCCTACACGACGCTCTTCCGATCTCATGCGCGCCGCCGCATCCAAGAGCACGCTCTGCTCGGTCAACCGCCGCCGGTCGAGCGCGGATTCGATCTCCAGCCGGAGGGCACGTGAGGTCATCAAGCTCAGGGCGAACTGGTTACTGAGCCAGGCTAGGAGCTCGCCATCATCGCCGCTGAGCGCTTCATGTCCGGGCTGGAGCTCGATGCAGAGGACCCCTACTAGCTGCCCCTGGGCGCGAAGCGGAATGCCCATCAGCGGACGAGCAGCCGCCATCGATGGAGAGCTTGTTGCGCGGCCTGATAACGTACGACCGCGATTCACCACGGCCTGCGCCAGAGCGCTCTCTGCTTCGGATGGGTGCTCTCCGGGCTGCGCCTCCTCGTTCTGGCTGCCCATCCACTGCAGCGGCTCCTGGTCAGGATTGGTAAGAAACAGGGTCACTCGGCGAATCGGAAGCAGCTGCTGGACTTGAGTCAGCGCGATGTTCGCCTGCTGCTTGTCGTCGAGCTGACTGACGGAGGCCAGGTTCAGCTGCAGCAGCGCGGACAGGTTGAACAGCCGCTTGTTCAAGGCCAAAAAACGTCGCGACTGCAGGACGATGAGCGTCAAGACGACGATCAAGCAGCTCACTGCCGGGCTGTCGATTCTCCCGGGCAAGATGCGCAGAGAAGTCAGCAGGTCGTAGATGACCGGAATGCTCGCGATAAAGAAACCGACCCCGAAGATGCGCGCGTTGATGTTGCCGAGCCAGGCCAGGATGACGCAGTAGATCGACAAATAGGTGACGGTGCCCAAAAGGAGCATCCGCAGATAATCGAGAAAGTACAAGGCCGGGGCCACACCCAAGGCCACCGCCGCTGATGTGCCGGCGATGAAGAGTAGGTAGGTCCATTTGAGTCGGCGATTGAGGCGCCAGGGACCGAGTCCGAAGATGCTCTCGAAAAAGCCGCTTATGAACAACCCGATGCAGCTGAGGCTGAGCAGCTCGACGGTCCACCAGACATAAGGCCGGTTCATAAGAAGATAACGCGTCGGATTTCTTGCAACCCAAACATAGAGGCCGGCTGCGATGGTAAATCCGAAAAAATAGAGGAATGATCTCTCGCGGCGCCGGATCAGGTAGGTCACCAGGGCGACGATGGAGAATGAGATCAGGACGAAGCCGACGAGGGGCTTGAGATAGTTTTGCTCCGTCAAGAAAAGGAGCAGCTCCATGCGACCAGCTAGGAGGACCGGTGAGGTGAGGCCGATATTGGCGTAGTTCGAATAGATCCGGAGACTCAGGACGTGATTGTCGAAGTCAGAGGGGAGTCTCAGAAAGAATGAAGTGGTCCCGCCGATGCGTGGCGCAGACGAGGGCGGAATTTCCCCCATCTTGGAGATCAGCCTTCCATCCAAGTAGACTTCGTACAGATACTCGATGAATGAAGCATAGAGGATTGGATCGAGCATCTGATGCCCGCGGAGACGCGTCCGCATCCATAGCACGGTGCGCCCGCCACGGTTGGCTGGATTCTGGGTCAATCGCGTCGTCTGCCAGCCACCGTTGTCATAGTCGGGCTGAGCGTACGCTAGAGAGCCATCGGCCAGCGCGGGCGAATCGCCATAGCGGTACTCCCAGGTCCCGCTGTAGGGCTGGACGGGGTCCTGCATCAGGTCTGGCATGGCCGGGTCATGGCAGCCTGTCAAAAAGAGCTGTAAGAGGAGCGCCGCCACAATCCGCGCCCCAAAATGCAAGTTCCGCAGTCGGAACAGGACAGCACGCAGGAGCGTGAGCGAGAGGATGCCTGCCATCGCTGCTCCTTATCTGGCTCCGTCTCCGTGGCCCCCAATCAGCAAGATCAGCGCACCAAGCACAATGGCAACGATCACAAACCCCAGGAGCACAAAACGCTCCAGCTGCTTTTGCGTGAGCCCGGTCGCCTTCTGCAGACGGACGCCTAGATCGTCCGCACGCATCGCTGTCGTTGGATCTGAGGGAGCTGCCGGTTGCCACCTGTTTCCCGCTGACACCGAAGATGGAGGCGGGCCGGAGCCCAGCGCATCGTTGCTCCGCGAGCGCGGCAGAGCGCTTCCGGGCGCCATCTGGTTGACCGGACGGGGGCGCTTGGCCGAATCCTTGATGCGAATCGTAGCGTTTGGATCATCTTCTGGGGGAGGTGGCACCGAGACGGGCGAAGATCTGATCTCGGGTCCCCGAGGTGGCTGAGCATCCGGGCGTGCTCGGAGGTCTCGCCGACGACATTGAAGTCGCCGAGCCCGATGACGGCGGGCGCCGGCCCGGTCACCCGCTGCGACGGCGTCTGCCGGGCCGCCCAGGAGATCTGCACCGCCAGCCGCCGCATCTGCCAGATCTCGCTCGACCTCGCCGACAACGCGATCGCCGCCAGCTGCCAGCGCGCCGAGCGCACCTGCGTCGAGTCCAGCACCGTCTGCGCGCAGTGCCGCTGAGCTGGCAGGCTGCGGCAAAACTACTACGCGACCCGATTTCGCGTCCGGCGGTGCTTACAGCCACGAGGCCGCTCCGCGCGGCCGGCCACGGGCCGCTCGCTACGTTCTGTTAGGTAGCGGGCACCGCGGAGTCGCTGACCGACCACCGCTGATCGCGGGCGCGCAGCCGGGCGACGAGCTCCTTGCCCATGCAGGCGGCGGGGGTGAGGACGCCGCTCGACGGCGGGAGGTCGTCCAGGCACAGGCACAGGGCCGCCTCGGCGAGCATCTTGGCGGTCTCGCCGTAGCCGGGATCGCCGTGGAACTCGATCTGGACCTGCGCCGTCGGGGTGGCGCCGCTGGCATCGGGGGCGCCCTTGCCGACGACGCGGCCGAAGAAGCAGCCGCGCGCGCGGGCGGCGGGGCTTGGGCCCTCGCCGGGGGCCGGCAGCCGCTTGGCCATGAGGGCCCGGGTGGTCTGGTTGCTCGCCAGCCCGAAGAAGCCGAGGAAGCCGGCGGTGAGACCGGCCGCGGTGAAGAGGCCGCGCGGCCCGCGGGGGAAGCTCATCACCTCGGAGTAGTGGAAGTCC
>CALFML010000554.1 GCA_937879845.1 uncultured Myxococcales bacterium | reverse complement strand
ATCGGCTGCCAGCCGGGATGCACGCAGGCCACCTTGACCCGCTGCGCCCATAGGCCGTCCATGCTGTCGAGATCACGCTGGCGGAACGCGGCGTAGAAGGCGCGGTTCTGTGCCAGGACCTCGACTTCATCGACGGAAACGGCCATAAAGTTACTCCTTTGCTTCACGGTTCCTCCGCCGGCCACCTGTTGCCAGCCGCTCGCCAAACGATGCCCTGCGCAAGTCCACCGGGTGGGCTCTGAGCGCAGACCTCAAGGTGCGCAGTCTACCTGCAGACCACCTGGCGCGGTGAGTTTTTCCTGCCCTTTCATTAACGGTAGCGCGGAACTTCGGCAAGGGCTCGTTTCCGACGCAATGTGTCACAAAGCCCTGATATTTCAATAGGTTGACAGGTAGCATGAACTCGGGCGTCATCGAGATCGAGACGCGCTAGAGACAGGCAATCGACACGTAGCAGACATTCCAAGCAAGCAGACCGCAGGCTCAGGCTGAAGGAGGATCGCCATGAGGTGCCGAGGGCAGACCGACCGATCACAGATCGCAACGATCGCACAGGCGATCGCTGGCGGCTTCGCGGCGGGGGTTTTGAGTCTCTTGCTAGGCGGAGTGCTCCTCGGGGCGTGTGCGCCGAGTCGTCTGGGCGACGATGAGATCGATCCCGGCGGCGACCCGATGATGATGATGCCAGGCGAGCGCCGCTGCGCCGCCGACGCCGACTGCGGTCCCGGCCAGCGCTGCATCGACAGCGTCTGCACCGTCGATAACGGCAGCTGCGCCACCGATGAGGACTGCCAGGGCGACACCTACTGCGCCTGTCCGCCGGTGATCAGCGCCTCCGGCTGCGCCTGCCTGCCGTGGGGGCGCAAGCCGCGCGGCAAAGGCGATCCGATGTGCCAGGGCCAGGCGTTCGAGCCGGCGGAGTTCAAAAACCCGGTGCTCAAGTGCCAGTGGCCGCCCACCGGGACCGTGCCGTCTTATAAAAACGTGATCTCGACGCCGCTCGTCATCGATCTGGAGAACGACGGGCAACCGGAGATCGTCTTTACCGCCGGCTACCCCGGCCAGGCGCACCTTATCGCCATGTCCGGCCGCGACTGCGCCGTGAAGTGGGATCGGACGACCAACATCAGCGCCTGCACCCATATCGCGGCCGGGGATCTCGATGGCGACGGCAAGATCGAAATCGTCGCGCTGGCTACGGGTACGACGGTGTTCGACTACCAGGGCAACGTCAAGGCGAGCATAGCGACGCCGGCGACCTCCGGCTGCAGCCGCGACTACCCGCCGGCCATTGCCAACCTCGACGGCGTGGATCCGCCGGAGATCATCACCGGGGGCCAGGTTGCCCGCTATTACTCAACGCCGACGCCGCGGCTGGAGGTGGTGTGGACGGCGGCGGCTACCGGCGGCACCTGGGGCAGCATCTCCGTGGCCGAGGATCTGGACGGGGACGGCAAGCTGGAGGTCATCACCGGCACCCAGGTATACGACGGCACCACCGGCGCCGACAAGACCAAGCCTGTCATGCGCAGCCTCGGCGGCGGCTACCCGGCGATCGGCGACTTCAATGGCGACGGGCACCCGGACATCGTGCTGGTCTCATCGCAGAACGGCGGACAGAAGGTGCAGGTGATCGATTACTTCAATAACGCCCTCATCATGCCGCCGACCGGGGCGACCAATGGCTGGGGCGGGGCGCCGACGGTCGCAGACTTCGACGGGGACGGCAAGCCGGAGTTTGCCACCGCCAGCGCCGTCAACTATTACGTCTACAGTCCGGACTGTCTGATGAGTCCCAAGCCGGTCAAGTGCCGCGGCACCGATCCGGGCGTGCTGTGGCAGTCGCAGACCCAGGACAGCTCGTCGGGCTCGACGGGATCGTCGGTGTTTGACTTCAACGGCGACAAGATCGCAGAGGTCGTCTACCGCGACGAGTGCTGGCTGCGGGTCTACAACGGACCGGATGGCAAAAAGCTGTTCGCGGCGCCGGTCTCCTCGGGCACCGACCTGGAGATGCCGGTCATCGCCGACACCGATGGCGATGGGCATGCCGACATCGTGGTGTCTTCCGACGACGTGCAGGGAGACAGCTGCCGCTCGGGCGTGTCGGCGATGGAGTTTGGCATGCCGCACGGACCGCCGACGTACGGCATTAAAGTATTCACCGACCCGATGAACCGCTGGGTGCCGTCGCGGTCCATCTGGAATCAGCACGCCTACCACATCACCAACGTGAACGACAACGGCACGATCCCGCTGCATGAGCCGCCGAACTTCAAGACCTACAATAACTACCGCCAGAACGTGCAGGGGGCGGTGGCGGGGACGACGCCGACCAGCGATCCTACGGGCAAGATCGTGGTGCCGCCGGATGTCGGCGACTGCGTGAAGGTCTTCCGACCGGCGGGCAATGTGTGCAACCGCGGCGCGGCGGCGATGGCGGCGGGTCTGCCGGCGACGTTTTATGTGGGCGATCCGCGGGTCATGGGAGCCAAGGCGGTATGCACGGCGTATACGACCAAGAACCTGATGGTGGGAGACTGCGAGCTAGTCAGCTGCGACTGGAATAATCCGCCGCCGGGGCCTTATGACTTGTGGTTCCGGGTCAACGACGACGGGACGGGTCGGCGGCCGTTTGGGGAGTGTAAGAACGGCAACGACCTGGCGCACTTGCCGCATGCTTCCTGCAACACCATCCCAGGCTGATGCGGCTTCTTCGCGCTAACTGAGGATCAGGCCGGGGACCGCGGGGACGCTGTCGGCTTGAGCCTCGGTCAGCGTGGGGGGGAGCGCGGCGAGGCCGGTGGCAAGGCGGGTCAGGGCGGCGCGGACGAAGTCCTGAAGCGCGGTCGACCAGAGCGACTGCGCTTCGGTTTCGTTGAGGGAGCGCTCTTGCACCCGGCTCTTGAGGGCGGCCAAGACTTTGGCGGTCACTTCGGCACGCAGCTCGACGGACGTATGAGGAGCGGCGAGCGCGGCGTCACCTAGACCCCGCCAGCGCAGCGTTGCCAGATCGCGGCGGCCAAGCGGCACGAGGGCCGGCGGTCGGTCGAGCAGGAGGTTGGCGACCATCGTGCCAAGCAGGTCGTGCAGCTTGACGGCGGCGAGCCCGGGGCTCTTGCCTTCGACGGTGGTGCGGACGGTCTCGCGCCGCAGGCCAAGGCCGGTGGTGAGGAACTTGTCGATGGCCGACAGGTGCTCGATAAGCTCGGTGGCGCGGCCAAGGTCGCGGAGGCTCTGGAACGGGCGGACCTCGCGGGCGCGGCGGGGCTGGTCCTCCTCATCGGCGGGACGGCTGGAACCGGAGGCCGGCGACGGGTCAGGGTCGAGACGGAGGGAATACAGCGGCCGCAGCTCCAACAGGGCCCGCAAGGGGGCGGCGTGCTCGGGTGGAAGGAGCGTCGCAGGATCGTCTTTAGGGGTCAGGGTGGTCAGGGCGCTGCTGACCAAAAGCGTCGCCAGCTTGCGCAGCTGCAGGGTCAGGCTGTAGCCGAGGCGGAACAGGTACAGGAGCGGGACCTCGCGCAGGACTTGGGCGGCGCTCTGGGCATCGATCCGCAGGCCGCGGCGCGCCGGATCGGAAGGGTCGCCGGCCGACGGCCGCAGCCGGAACTCCAGGCCCAGGGAGAGGTAGCCCATCGTCCGCTGCAGCGTCTGCCGGGTGCCTTGCAGGTCGCCGAGCTCGATGCGGTCAGCGGCCATCGCCTGGTTGCACAGGAGCAGGAGCTGCTCGAAGAGCCGGCCTTGCTCGGCTTCGCTGAGCAGGGCGACGGCGCGGCCGAAGGTGAAGTCGCCCTGGCCAAGGCTCGGGACGAGCTGCTGCCAGACCGCGCTGCGCGGGCCGATGAGGCCTCCGGCGCCCAGGGCGGGAACCTCATCGTCCACCGCAGCAGCCGGGCGGCGGCCGGGCGGCTGCGCGGCGTGCTCGGACACAAGGGGCTGGGCCGGCGGGGCCTTGAGCGGATCGACCAGCATGTAGACCTTGAGCGCGTCGTAGTAGTCGATGTAGCCGAGGTCGGCCATGCGGCCGCTGCGGAAACGGTAGGCTTGCTCCTCCGCCTCGGTGCCGCCGTCCCAGCGGGCGCAGGTGACGATGACGCGGGCGAGCTCGAGATCGCCGCGGTAGAGCGACTCGAAAAAGCGCACGAGCAGGGCTTGGCGATCCTCGGCTTCATCGGTGGCGGGGTCGCCCTCCGAGATGACGTCGATGAGGAAGAAGCGGTCGGGGGTGGGATAGGGAATCCCCTGCGGCTCGTCGGGGGGCTCTTCGTTGCTCAGCTCATAGATGCGCAGCTGGGGAGAAAGAAACGTGGTGAGCAGCTGCTGATCCAGGCGCTGGACATGGGCGACCAGCCGCGCCGGCCCGAGCTCCATGAGCGCGGCGAGCCAAGGGAACATGCGCCCCGGCTGCAGGCGGTCGCCTTGCCAGCAGTCGAGATCCAAGAAAGCCTGGACCTGCTCGGTGGAGCACAGGCGCAGGAGCTCCGTCGCGTCGGCCAGGCCCAGCGACTTGATGAACAGGAACAGCGGCTGCACCGGGGTCCGCCGCACCAGGCGCGCGGCGTCGGGGCGATCGAGCAGACGCTCGACGATTTCTTTGGGTCGTCCGGCATCCAGCGTCCACTCCGCCCCTGCGGAGGGTACGGGACGCGGGGGGTCTGCCGGGGATGGGGAGGAAAGAGGTCGAATCGAGCCGTTTTTGCGCGCGCCTGCCATGGCCGGCAACCTAGGTCGTTTCGACGGGAGAAGCAAGCCGGGCGCGGCCTTTTGCTACTTGGCGTAGTGCAGGCTGCCGCGGACGTCGCGGATCGTGTCGTCGAGGGTCTCGGCGGGATCGCGCGGGGCGAAGCTGAGCTCGCGCCGGGCGAGGGAGGAGTCGCAGTACCAGTAGAGCTGCCCCATCTCGAAAGAGATTCGATCCACGGGGGAGCGGTAGCCGTGATGGCGGTAGGCGTGGTCCAGGGCGCGCACCGCGCGGGTGAGCGGGGAGTTCCAGCTCGCCGGCAGCCGCAGCCAAGGCGCTTCGACTTTGGAGATGCGCGACAAGCGGCCGAGAAACTCGCGGAAGGTCCAGTTCGGACCGCCGAGGAGATAGCGGGCGCCGCTGCGACCGCGCGCCATCGCCGCCACGCAGGTCGCGGCGGCATCGCGGGCATCGACGAAGCTGACGCCGCCCGCCGGCACCACCGGGATCTCGCCGCACAGAAACTTGCGTACGTCGGTGGTCGATGAGCCGCAACGGTCACAAGGTGTCGACCCGGGGCCGAATCCCGGCCGACATCATCGACGCCTTCCACGCCGCCACCTAGGCCGCCGCCCGGGCCGCCGCCCTCGGGGGCGGGCTTGGTCACCGACTCGTCACAACGTTCGCT
>CALFML010000553.1 GCA_937879845.1 uncultured Myxococcales bacterium | reverse complement strand
CGCAGAGCCAGACACGCGGCCGGTGGAGTTTCGTCCCTTTCGCGGACTTTTAAGCTTCCAGCCCGAAAATGCTCGCTTCTTTTTTGGCCGGGAAGCGGAAATAAAGGAACTTTGCGACAAGCTCGTGGCGCTGACGCAGAGCGGACGGCCGCGCTTCCTCATGGTCGCCGGCGCGTCGGAAACAGGGAACGCTGCTTATCGGCAAACCGCTGAGCATCGCCGAGCAGCTCGCCCAGCAGCAGCCAGGCGAGGTCTCCGCGGAAGTCATTACGCTGCTGGCCAAGAGCCGCAAGCGGGCCAGCGGCAGGCTCGTTTTCCGGCGCATCATCCAGGGGGTGATCGCCCTGATGGTCGTAATCCCGGTGCTCTACGCTCTAGGAAACAGAAAGACCGCCGCGAACAACGAGTGGCAGGTGCTCGAGGTCCTCGGAGCGATGGCGCTCAGCTTGATCCTGAACATCGTGACCCTGCCGGCGCTGATATTCATATCTGGCGTTCGCGGAAGTAGCCCTCGCTCGCGGGGACGGCGGAAACCGCGGCGGAAATACGATCCTTGCCCCCGATCCCAATCGATCCGCACCAAAGTGGCTTGTTTGCAAGCACTTCGCCCCGCTGCAGATCGTTTAGTTGTCAGTTTCGCTCGGTGCGGACCTCATGAGCCATAACGCCCGGCCGACCCTATTCCGTCGGCGATTGTCTTGGGGCGGCCCCCCTGGGATCGATTGGGGATCGATTCGATCCGCGGCGGATTACGCCGGAGCCCACATCCGGTCCGCGAGACTCGGTTTTCCATCGCCCCGCACTACCTGCCTTTGGCTAGTAGCTCGCCGACCAGTCGCATGTGTCTTTGCAGCTCGGCTGCGAGCGAGGGGTGCTGGGCCAAGGGATAGTGGGTGTCTTTGGGCAAAAGGGTGAGCGCGCGCTGATAGGCAGACAGGGCTTCGGCATCCCGATGGAGCGCGGTCAGGGCGTCGGCGCGGGCGCTCGCGGCGTGATAGGCGTCCGGCTGGCGCTCGGTGAGCCACGTAAGGACCTTCAGCGCCGACTCCGCCTCCCCGGCCGCCAGGAGCTGCGCGCCGGCTTCGGCAAAGACCTCGCTCTCGTTACAGCCGGGCGTCGCCGCGCAGCTAGCACCCGCCGCGGCGATGCCGTGGTCGCGGATCTGGCGCAGGACGACAGCCGCCTCCAAGCCGCGCGGATGGGCGATGTGCACCAGCTTGGCGCCCGCCAGAGCGGCGGGCAGCTCGCTATCGAGCCGCACGAGCGCTCGCTCGTCCTTGCGCAGGGTGCCGTCCAAGAAGGCCAGCGTCGCGCGGACCAAAAGTTCGTACCCCGCCCCCACCTGCGCGGCCGTGCCATCGGCGTCTTTGTCGCGCAGGTCATAGGCGAAGCGCGCCTGGATGACGCCGTGCGACTCGAACTCATTGTGCATGAGAAAGGGCAGCTGCAACGAACGCCGGTCGCTCGCCAAAAGCTCGTCGAAAAAAGTTGTATTTGTCTCCGCATCGGTCGAAATCAAAAGGGTCGGAACGGTGATGCTGGCGGCGCGATCCAGCCAAGAGCTCTGGCGCTGCCAGGTCTTGTACCAGAGCGTCTTGGGATCGCCGTAGTTCAGGGTCGAGTCCAGACTGATCACCGCATCGATGGGGCGCCCTTCCATGGCGTAGATTAGGGCAGCTTGCGCACCATAGCTGTGGCCCATGACCGCGACTGCGCGGCTGCGCAGGTTCTCCCGCGCCCACCGCGCGATGACGTCCAGATCCGGGATCGAAGTCGCCGGCTGCCACTCGATATGCAGCTCCGTGGCCGCGGCGGACTGGAACGCGCTTGCGATCACGACATAACCATGGCTGGCCAGGTATTCATATAGGACGAAGTTGTCGGCAAACGCGCCGCCGAGCCCCGGGTGGGCCAGCACCAGGGGGTGGGTCGCGACCAGCGGCGCGGCCTCCCGGCGGGCGAGCACCGGCTGGGAGAGAATCGGCGGCAGCCGCGCGAGCAGCTTCTGATCAAGGAACTGCGGCTCACGACCGAGCGTCTCTTGCGCGAAGCCGCTGCGGACGTGGCGCTCCAGAAGGTCGGCAAAACAGCGGTCGGCCGGCGTGAGCTCGGCGGCGCGAACCTGCAGGTAGTCGTCGACGTTCATGGCGCGTCCGGAGTCGGGCGCGGCGGGATACCAGAGGTTGAGGAGAATCGGACGCTCGGCGCTTGGCGCAAGCGGCGAAGGGTACTGGCGCGCGGTATCATGGATGATGAGCTGCCGGTAGCCGACCGCGTGCGGCCCGGGAGTGAGCGCACCCCAGACCGGCGGCACGGTCTTGTCGGCCTTCCCTGCCTCGCTCGGCGCCGTCGTGACTTGCGCCGCGGGCGGCTCTGTGCGGCGGCAGCCGACTGCCGCGTTGGCGATGACGGCCAGGCAAAAGAGGGTGTGGCAACGCAGGCGCGAGCGAAGAGCCATAATCATGCGCCATGATACAGGAGTCATGTCGGAATGAGGCTCGCCAACAGCGAAGTCGCAAACCTTGCCGCTGCGCCGATCCGCGCGGGACGCAAGCGGTGTCAGTGAGCGGCGGCGGGATGCGATGGCCAGGTGAGCTCCGGGCACTCATGGCCGTAACCCCTATGGTTGGGAGGTTCTGGGCTCGCCACGGCAAGCAGCCGCAGGGTCGCCCCGGTAGGTTGCTGGCTTGCGGGGACGGGAGCTCGGCGCGCGGTCTGGCTGTGATTCAGCTTCCTTGGTCAGTACTGGCCTTCGAAGAGGCGAATCAGCTCTTTCACCCGGCCGGGAGGGATGACGTCGGCCGCGGCCTTTGCCAAGGGACTTCTCCCCGTCGCCGGCATGTTTGCGTCGCCGAGTCCAGCGGCCGCGGCGGCGCTGTCCCCGCTGTGGTTGACACCGGGCTGCGGTGGCGCCGCGTGTTCCGACCCCGTCTGGCCGAACCGAAACGGCAGCGGCCCGTACAGCGACTCGCTCTGCGGCGGCCCGAGTCGGTGCGGCAGGACTCCATACAGCGAATCCCCTTGCGGCTGTCCGAATCGGTGCGGCACGGCTCCATACGGCGAATCCCCTTGCGGCTGTCCGAATCGGTGTGGCACGGCGCCATACAGCGAATCCCCCTGCGGCGGCGCTTGCTGCGCCGGTGAGGACTCAGCCGGGACCTGCCGCGAGGCTAGACGCGCGTTGCGGATCCGAGAGGGGATCAGCTGTCCGCCCTCCATCATCCCGTCTTGCGCCGCCACGCCGGACAACTCCTGCATCGCCTGGGCCTTGTGCTGGTTGTTCCCGACGATCTGCTCGAGCACGAACTGAGCCGGTGCATCTCCACAGCGGCATCGGCCGTGGTCAGCTTCCCGTCCTGATCCATCACCCAGATGTGCTTGTCCTTGGCGTTGGGGTTCATGCCCATCGCGCCCCGCGTATCCAGCGTCGCTGTTGCGCTCGCGGCCAGAGCGTACGGCACCATCACAATGGCAGTCGAATAGTCATTCAGGATTGCCGGACGCGGAGACGCGCCTCGACAGCCAATCCACGAGTGCTGGAATCATGCTCTCGACTGCGATCGAGCCGTGTCCCGCATGGGGTGCGACCAGCTTCCGCTTGTCGGAGCTGCCCGCCGCGGCGAGCAGTTCGTCATTGCCCTTCGGATCGACCAGCGCGTCCGCAGCGCCCTGGACGAGCAGCACCGGCACATTCGTCGCTGCGATGTTCGCCGCACAGCCATCCATGATCTTCTTCTGAGCCAGGAGATAACGCATACTGAAATAGCGGACGACGAGGGGATCGCCGTGCATGGCCAGAGCCTCAGCGCGGTCGAGGTCGTTCTTCAC
>CALFML010000552.1 GCA_937879845.1 uncultured Myxococcales bacterium | reverse complement strand
GGCGAACGCAGGCGCAGCACGCAACCGGCGAATTCGAAGCTGCCGCGCGCGTTCGGCACGAGCGAATAGCTGAACGCCGAGTTCGAGCCCGGCGCGAGCACCAGCCGCCGCGGCAGCCCGGTGACCGGCCAGTCGTCCGGATGCAGGTCGTGCGCGATAGCCACCGGCGTCGCCCCGTAGAGGGCGAGGAAGTCGAGGATGACGCGCTCGAAAGCCGCATGCGCCTCTGGCGTCTCCATGTCTCCCAGGTGCTGCGAGAGGAAGATCTGACGACCGATGCTCACCGCTGCCGCCGCCTTCCAGCCGCTTGGTCGCCGCCGCATTGCTACTTCGCGGGATTTCTGGGGGCCGCCGGTGCCTCGGAGCCAGCGCTGCCGCCCTCTTCGGAGTCAAACAGCGGGATGTCGTTGTCGGTATTTTGGCGTTTGGGTCGCGGCTTGACGCTCTTTAGGACGTACTTCATGTCCATGCCCGTGCTCTGGTCGAGGATCACCGGCTGGTCGGCGTAGCCGCTGGCCCGCAGCACGACCTTGGTCGTCCCGGAACCCGCCGGCTGCACCAGGGCGAACGGCGTCACCCCGAGCGTCTCACCGGTCTCCGCGCGGATGACCGTGGCGCCGCTCGGCCGGCTGGCGATCTTCCACTCGACCGTGCCGGCGACGGGGGGAGTGCTCTTGGCCACCGCGCGGTCGGATTCCTCGGGCGGATTCGGGGCGGCGGCGGCTTTATTGAGGTAGACGGTGGTGCTGAGGTTACTCGCCGCATCGGCGATGACGGTCTGGTCGCCGTAGCCCGGCGCCCGTATGCGCAGCTTGATCTCGCCGCGGCCGCGCGCCTGGTCGGCGTGGTACGGCGTCTCGCCAAGGACCATGCCGGTGTCGTCGCGGATGATCTGGGCGCCGCTCGGTTCGCTGTCGATGGACCAGCGCACCTGCGGGCCGCTGGACACTTCGGCGCGGATGGCGCTCTTCTCCATCTTGTCGAGATCCCCGAACAGCATCACCGCCGCCACCATGACAAGGCACGCGGCGATGACGATGGCGACGGCGAACCGCCGCTGCGCGACCGTGCCGATGGTCTGCCCGACCACCGGCGGCAGGGTCTGCACCGGCTTCTGCCGCCCCTTATCGCCCTTGGGCACCGGCGCCAGATAGGCCTCCGATGTCGACCGCGAGCGCTGCGCCCCCAGCGCCTCCAGACCCGAAACGACCTCGCTCATCTCCGGTCGGTCGGTCGGATCCTTTTCCAGCATGCGCTGCACGAAGTCCGCGACATCGTCCGGGATCCCTTTATCGAGCTTGCGCAGAGGGGTCGGCTGATCGCGCAGGTGCATGCTCAGAAGCTCACCGGCGCTTGCCGCCATGAACGGCGGATGACCTATCAGACACTGGTACAAGATGACGCCCAGGGCGTAGACATCGGCTTTGCCGCTGACGTCGGACACGCCGCGGCACTGCTCCGGGGCCATGTGGGTCGGTGTGCCCATGATGATCCCGGTCGCGGTGCGAAACTCCATCCCCACCGCCCGCGAAGGTCCCAGACTGTCCACGCGCAGCTTGGCGATGCCGAAGTCGAAGATCTTGACCCGCTCGCCCTCGGGCGTTTCCGGATCGGGGACGAGCATGATGTTGTCGGGCTTGAGATCGCGGTGCACGATGCGCTTGCTGTGCGCCGCCGCCAGCGCCGAGCCAATCTGGCGGCCCAGGGTCAGGGCGGTCTTGAGCGGCAGCCGGACCGCTTTCTGGAGCCGCGCCGAGAGGAGCTCGCCCTCCAGGTACTCCATCACGATGTACGCGGCGCCGTCTTCCAGGCGGCCGGACTCGAACACCCCGACCAGGCCGGGATGCTGGATGATGTTCACCGCGCGGGCCTCGTTGAAAAACCGCAGGATGTTCTGCTGATCCTGCGCAAACTCCGGGAGCAGGATCTTGATCGCGGCGCGGCGGCCAATCTCCTCATGGATCGCTTCGTACACAGCGCCCATACCGCCCTGGCCAAGCTTGCGCAGGACGCGATAGTTCCCAATGCGCTGTCCAACGCCAATCATTCCTGAAGCCTTCTACCCCCGTCGGCGGCCCGTAGTCCTACTGCCCTAACCCAGATGAAATTCTCAATATAGATTAAGCCCTATTATGCCATGTAACTGTAAGCACAACACAGCATCTGGGTGCGGCGACGTCTGGTGCCGGGGGCTGCGCTTTTCGCAGCCGCGACCGCCTGAACCGCGGGCGGTCTGCAGGGGCTGGCAATTTCTTGGTGTGCAGTCGCTGGTCGGCGTCGTGTCCGTCACGCAGCGGGTTTGACTTTTCCCTGCCGGTCCGCCAACATCAAAAAACTCCTATGCCCCATTTCCCGTATCGAGCTGGAAACTACATCCTGTTCGCGGAGCTTGGTTCGGGAACCCTCGGGACGACCTACATCGGGCGCGAGGCGGCGCAGTCGCGGTCGGGCTTCAAGCCCCTGGCGATCCGCATTCTCGACCCGAGCATGACCCAGCGGCCTGAGCTCGTGCGCATGTTCCTCGACGAGCAGCGCGCCGCCGCGGTGCTCCAACACCCGCGGATCGCCAACGTCCACGAAGTCGGGGCGATGCCCGATGGCAACTACTTTGTCGCCGGCGAGTATGTCCACGGCATCCCGCTGCGCGAGGTCATGCGCAGCTCGCAGGCGCAGCTCATGGCGGCGCAGGCGGTGCACGTGGCGATGCAGCTCTGCGACGCCCTGCACTATGCCCATGAGCGCTACGACGTCACCGGCAAGCCGCTGGAGATCGTCCACGGCCAGCTCACCTCGGACTCGGCGCTGATCGGGTTTGACGGCAACGTCAAGATCATCGAGTTCGGCTGCCTCCGCACGCGCAACGCCACCGTCACCAATGTCTCGATACCGGCGCGGCTGCAGCGGCGGACGCCGTACATGGCCCCCGAGCTGCGGGCGCAGGTGCAGGCCAACGCGGCGCCCCAGATCGACCGCCGCGCCGATATCTACAGCGTCGGCGCCGTGCTGTGGGAGATGCTCTCCGGCGAGACCTTGACCGCCGATGAGCACGACGAGCCGCTGCCGCCGCCGTCGAGCAAACGCGACGTCCCGCTGGAGCTTGACGCCATCGTCAAAAAGGCGATGTCGAACAAGAAAGAGGAGCGCTACCCCACCGCCCTGGCGCTGCGGCTGGCGCTCAGCACCGCGTCGCAGTCGCTGTTCGGCGAGACGCTGGTGGGAACCATCTTGGCCCGCAACATGACGGTGGCGTTCCGCCAGCGCCTGGTCGCGTTTCAGGAGCAGATCGACCTGTGGAAGAAGTTCGAGCCTGACACGCTGCCGGTGAGCAACGAGCCGCTCGTGCCGAGCACGCCGGCCAACTGGCGCAACCCGGTGAACAACACCGGGGTGTCGGCCTACCAGAGCCAGCGGCTGAGCACCGGCCAGAGTCAGCGCCTCAACGTCCAGTCGGTGAACCTGAACGTCGGCAGCTCGGGCCAGCGCATGGACTCGGGCAACAACCGCAACGGGGTCTCGCTGGGCGATGAGCACCATTCGCTGCTCAAAAAGCCGCTGTTCTTGGGGCTGCTCGGCGTCGGCGTGCTGGTGCTGCTGGCGGCGATGATCGTGCTCGTGAGCCGGCCGAGCGATGTCGAGTGGTCGATCCTCATCGACTCGACGCCGCGCGGGGCGGAGATCCGCGTCGATGGGAAGTTTATCGGCAACACGCCGCAGCGCCTGGCCCGCACCTCGCAGCCGACGCCGCAGAAGATTGAAGTCCTGAAGAAAAACTTCCGCCCCTACGTGCGCGAGGTGTCGCCGCAGCCCGGCGGCACGGTCCGCATCGATGCCGAGCTGGAACCCGAAGAACGGGCTCCGCGTTAGCGCCCGCTCACAGGCGCACGGGCGGGCGTGAGGCGGCGGCGAGGTCGCGTTGCGGCAGCGGGACTGCCGGGCCGGGGGAAATCATCGGCGGGGAACAGGGGGCAGGGCGGCGGGTGCCGAAGCGGTAGACTTCGATCTCCGGCTTGGGATCGGCCAGCGTGATCATGGAATAGCCGTAGCCGCGGGCGTTGACCTTGGTGAATACGCCGCTGTGGCTGGCGGCTTGGGTGTTGATGATGGCGACATCGCTCTTCAAGGCGTGCGGGCAGGGGGATAGCTGCTCGGTCGGCCAGCGGGCGAAGTAGCTGCCACGCAGGCCGGCATGGACTTCGAACACGTCCGACCAGTGGGTGTGCCCGACCAGGTGCAGGACCCGCTGACCGCGCGCCGCGGCATCAAAGAGCAGCGACTCGAACTCCAGGGCGCCGTGGCGCATGCGGCCGAACATGCCGATGGAGGCCGGCCGGACGCTGTTGAACAGCGAGGCCCGCGACGGCGCATGGCTGAACAGCACGACGCCGCGCCGGCCCGCCTGGTCGGCGCGCAGCAGGTCGGCGCGCAGTATCGCGATGCTCTGCGGCGACAGGCCGCGCGTCAGGATGCGCGCGGTGCGCTCCCCCGGCCCGCTGTCAAAGCCGACGAACTCGTAGCCGCCCAGGCTCAGCGAGAAGTGCAGGTACGGATGAAAGGCCTGGGCGAAGTTGGTCCAGCCGCGGCCGTAGCGCCGCACCGGCGGACCCGCCGCCTTCCACTCGATGTCGTGGTTGCCCATCACCACCAGAACCGGGGCGCGCAGCTCGCGCAGCAGGCGCTGCGCCACCGGCTGGACGTGCGGCTCCTGGCCTTTGTGGACGATATCGCCGGTGACCACGACCAGATCCGGCGCCTGCTGGTTGACCGCGGCGATCACCTCGGCGACATGGGCCAAAAAGAGACCTTTGTGGCGTCCGCCCTTGCCGACGTGGAGATCGCTGAGATGGGCGACGCGCAGGCGGGTGAGCCGGGCCGGGTCGTCGGCGCGCAGCCACACCGCCTTGGGTACGCGGGTGGGCGCGTCATGCGCCGTGGTGAGCAGCAGATCGTAGCCGCCCGGCAGCGGCGGACTTTCAGCACCTCCAGGGGCGGCGAGAAAGCTCACGACCTGCGCTCCGCCCGGCAGCGGCGACTGGCTGGTCTGGGTCAAGCGCAGCGGCACGCACCCGGCCACCAACTCATCACGGAGGCAGCGCTGGGCGTCAAGCGGCGTCAAATCCGGCCGCGCGAGGGCGGCATGCGGGGTCAGCGGCCCGCCGCGCTCTAGGATCTCCACGGCAAAGGTGCTACCGGCCTGGGCGATTGCGGGGTAGCCGAATCGCGGGCGCAAGAGCCCGGCGTCATGGGTCGGATCGGGATCGCCGCGATCGGGGTAGAAATCACGATAGTGGGTCGTGACTTCCCGGAATACCCAGTCGTTTTGAAGCGACATCGGGCGACCGCAGGCCGAATCCAGGGCGAGCAGCGCGGCCAGACCGAAGAGCCGATGCAGCCAGCCTGAACTACGAATGATGTGTTGGGTCTTCATGCCAAAACCCCACCTGCCAAGGTAGCTCTTCAGCGAGTGTGCTACTCCTCATCCACGACGCCGCCGCGACATCGGCGGCGATAGGCAAAAGGACGGCACACGGCTACCGTACCGAAGTCAGCCCTGGGTGAGAAGCTTGTTGCAGCGATCGCGCAGAGTTAGCGGGGGTTTGGCCTTGCGGCGCGGCGGGCGGTGACGGGTCAGCGCGGCTCGCCGGCCGAGCCATCGCTGCCCGGGCCCGGCTGCGGGGGGCGCGGCTTGAACAAGGGACAGGCGCGCACCGGCTGCGGCGGGTACTTGTTTGGCAGCAGCGGACACATGATGAAGACGCTGCCGCGCGCCGAGGTGATGTAACGCGGCGGCGCGGCGCAGAGATGGCAGAGGCTGGTCGGAAAAGGCAGCTCGGTCGGGGCCGGCGACGTTTTAGTCATGTTCGATTAGCGACCGGGACAACTAAGCGTCGTGGCCAAGGCGCTGGCGTGCTGGCGCAGGTCAGGGTTGACCGCGGGTCGCTCATGCAGCACCCGCAGCGCGGCCTGGCAGGCCTCCGGGGCGTGACCCATGCGGGCCAGCAGCTGCGCGAGCGCCAGCTGACTCTTGGGACCTTCGGGCGAGCTGCCCGCCAGGCGCACCGCCATCTGCATATGGCCCAGGGCGCGCAAGCGGTTGCTCTGGGCTTCGTAGGCCGTGCTGAGCAAGCGCTGCACTTCCGGGGAGTTATGGCTCTGCCGCTGGGAGCGCAGCAGGCCCATGGCTTCCTCCACGGCCCCCGCGTTGCTGATCTGGGTGGCGGAGAGCAGCTCACGGGCGCGGCGCAGCTCTTCGTTTTCGCCGGTGGGCGCAGCGGTGGTGGGCTTGCCCAGCCAGCGCGGCGCATAGACGTAGGCGCCGACACAAAGCAGCGCGGCCAGGCTGAGCGCGACCAGCCAATAGGGGCGGCGCGGCACGACCAGCGGCTCGTCCTCCAGCGATGCCGCCGCGCGGTCCGGGGCTTTGGGCTCAGCGTCCGGCTCCGACTGGGGGCTCGCCGGTTCAGCCCGATCCTCTGTGACCGGCGGCGTACGCGCAGGCGATGCCGCGGCGCTGCGGGGTAGGGAAACAGCCTGCGAGTCCGCGGCCAGCGGCTTGGCATCCGCGGCCCGCACCGCGAGCGCGCTCACCGCATCCGCGGTCCCGCTGCGGCGATGGCCGGAAGCAGTTCCCGAAACCGCCGGTGCGGCCGCGCCTCCAGTCGGGCGGGCCGCGCCGCTGGCTCGCGTCGCGCCGCTGACCACCGCAGCATATGCGCTAGCGACGGCGGAGGTCGGCGGACTCGCCCCATAGGGCACCTGTCCCGGGTTGAGGTTCCGCTGCACGGTCTTGGCCAGGTGGCCCGCCAGCTCCGCCGCGCCGTCGCTAGTCGCTTTACCGCTGCTCGGCGCCCCCGAAGCCGACGCCGCCCGCAGCCCGCCGGAGACCGGCAGCTCCGAGCTCTGCTTCGGATCGTCGGGATGCGCCGCGAGGATCTGATCCAGCGACTCCGCGATCTCCTCCGCGCTCGTCGGCCGCTCCACCGGCTCTTTGGCCAGGCACTGCATGATCAGCGCTTCCAGCTGCGGCGGCAGATCGATGCCGGGATTTTGCTGCGTGGGCGGCGGCGGCGGCTCGTTGACCGTCTTGGCAATCAGCGCCAAGAACGTCGGCGCGGTAAACGGCAGCACCCCCGAGACCATCTGATAGGCCACGACCCCGAGCGCATACAGATCCGTGTGCGGACCCAGGCCCCGGCCTTCCGCCTGCTCGGGCGACATATACTCGGGCGTGCCGAACACGGCGCCGGTGCGGGTGAGCGAGCGCGCGGCGTCATCCTCGGCCCCGTCGCCCCCGGAGGAGCCGGCGCCGCTGACGTCATGAATCAGCTTGGCCAGCCCGAAGTCGAGCACCTTGACCATCTGCCGCGCCGACTTGCCGCGCCGCACGAGCACGATGTTCTCCGGCTTGAGATCGCGATGGATGACGCCTTGCTCGTGCGCGTGCGCGAGCCCGAGCGCGATGTCGCGGCCGATGGTCGCCGCCCGCCGCCACGGCAGCGGTCCGCGGCGCAGCACCTGGGCGAGGTTTTCACCGTCCAGAAGCTCCATCACCAGAAACAGCAGGCCGTCATCGGTCTGGCCAAAGTCGGTGACGCGGATGATGTGGTCGTGATCGAGCCGCGACGCCGAGCGGGCCTCGCGGTGGAAGCGCGCGACCGCCTCCGTGTCGCTGGCCAGCTCTTGCCGCAGCACCTTCACCGCCACCGGCTTGTCCATGAGGATGTGATGGGCGCGATACACCGCCCCCATGCCGCCGCGGCCCAGCACTTCGACCAGGCGATAGCGTCCCGACAGGACTCGCCCGGCCAGCGGATCTTCCGGAAGCGCCGCGCGCAGCGGGGTGCCGTCGCGCGGACAAAACTGCTCGCCGCCGCTGAAGCTCGCCTTACAAGTGGGGCACAGGCTCAAACGGCACCGGCGAAAAGAGGCTAAAAGCGCATCCCGCGCTTGGCTCGATAAGAGAACCAGTCGTAGGCCAGGTACGCGGTGGGCACAAGACCTACTATGAGCAGCACGGGTGCGACTGCTACGCCGGCAACGCCGGACGCCACCAGGGCGGCACCGGCCATCATGCCCTTTTTCTTCGCTGTCTCCTCGTCGCGCTCCCGAAGTGTGGTCATCGAGATCGGAAGAGCGTCGTGTAGGGAAAGAGTGTCTTCGCCTGTGTAG
>CALFML010000551.1 GCA_937879845.1 uncultured Myxococcales bacterium | reverse complement strand
GCATTGCTCCGATACTTGTAAATACCGCGGCTCACCGGACCGACTCCAGGCCCGGCCGGCCGCAACTCAGCCGCAGACCATTTGAGGAGCAGATGAAGACTCTCCATCGCGACGCCGATCTCAAGCACAAGGCCGATTCTTTTCATAAGCCGGAGGTGCAGCCGGCCGGCCTGCCGCTCAACATCCTTCCGCCGGCGGCCAGCCCGACCGTGCACGGGCCCGGCGGCGGCTCTGTGGAGTCGCTGTCTCATACCTTCGGCGGCATGTTCGGCGATAGCCATGAGCAAGCGCCAAGCGTCGAGCCGGTGGCGGCTCCGGCGGCGGCTCCGGCGGCTCCGGCGGTCAAGTCCAAGCCCGGCGTATACGAGGGCGTCACCGATCGGACCGCGGAGTACGGCGGTCTGGCGGCCGGCAAGCGTCCCAGCACCGAGGGGGTGGTCCTGCACCGCACCAACTCGACCAGCGGGGCCCGCACGCTCAGCGATTACAAATCTCGCATTCGTCAGGGCAGCAGCATCGGGGCGCAATATCTCATCGATGAGGGCGGCGGGACTTCGCTCATCACCCCGGTCGACTCCCTGGTCTCCCACGCCAAGGGGTTCAACAGCACCGCGATCGGGGTCGAGGTCGTCGGCCAGGCGCAGCATCTGGACCGCAGCGGCCGGCACGGCACGCTGCGCAGTCAAGTGTCGGGGCTCAATCTTTCGCCGGAGCTCAAGGCGCGGCTCCTCGGCTACGACGACAAGCGGCTCGGCAGCGTCCTGTCGTCCAACGGCGATAACGTCTACCAGGACATCAGCGGCGTGCAGAAGCGCTCGGTCTGGAACCTCACCAACCACCTGGCCAGCGATTACGGGCTCGATCTCAACTCGCTCTCCGAGCACGGGGCGGGCGAGTCCGGGGCCAACCACTACAGCAGAAAGACCGTGCCCGACTTCAGCGCCCATGAGCACATCAACCCCAAGTCGCTCGGCGAGGGGGAGCCGATGGTCGAGTTCCTGCGGGCGCGGCAACAGTACCCGCAGCTCGTGGCCCAGGCGCAGCAGCGGCTCGCGGCTCTGCGCGCCTCCGGGGGCGATCCGGCGCAGATCGCCCGCTACGAAGCGCTCGTGAGCAAGGAGTCATCTACGCTCGGCTCGCTCAACGTCGATGGCACCGCGGCCGAAACGCAGGCGCTCAAAGCCGAGCAGCAGTCCGGCAAGCCCGGCGAAGCCACGGTCCGCGAGCAACAGCGGACCGATTTCTACGATCACTTCTACGACCGCATCGGTGCGCTCAAAGGCGCCGTCAAGTAGCCGCTCCCCTCTCGCCGGAAAGGCGAGTCTTACGTTTCAAGATCGCAACCCAGGGGAATTGCCAAAGGCTCTGTAAGCTCGCTGCGACTGCTTTGCCGCGGTCTGTCAGGGTTGATTTCGTCCACGGCTGTGGACCTTGGCTGAAATCGTCCAGGTCAGCGGTGGTCGTCGAGCGGTCGGTCTGGATGCGCCGGGACGGCAGACGGGACGCGGAGTCTACAGGCCGATCCGGAGTTGAATCTGATCGATGATGTGGTTCAGGGATCGGGGACGCGGATTTGTCAGCGAGATCAGCGAGTCATCGACCGTCGGGTCGGCAACCGGCGTGGCGAGCGAGGTCACGTAGCCCTCGACCTGTATGCTGTCCGGTAGGGTCAGCTCATAGGTGAGCGGAGTGAACTTGTCGAAGGTCTTATAGACCAGGACATACTGTTTGCCCGCCTCCAGCGTGTACTCGGTCACGGCGTGTCCGTCGTCGAGCGCGTTCTTCAGATAGTTATAACCGTAGGCATTGAGGGTGGCGCCGGCCTCCAGGCGCGACAGGCTCAGCGGATAGGCATAGCCAAAGCGGTAGCCGTCGGGGTTTGCCGCGATGACATCGGAGGTGATGGTCGCCGTGCCTGATTCCTGAGCCGTGAGTACGTAGACGTCGTAACGGAAGTAGCCGTCCGCAGCCAACGAAGTCGGCAGGAGCTCGCCGCGGATCTTGATCTCGGACTTGGTCGGACTCGCGGTCTCGCTTTTCGCCGCCGACAGCGAGTAGGCGAACATGGTTTTGACCGGCGCCGCCGGGGTCTCAGGCTTGTTGCAGCCCCCCGTCGTTGTCACGGGCGGCTCGATGCTGGTCGACCCATCGTCGCACGCCGCCAGAGCAGCGGCAGTGAAAGCGAAAAAGAAGACCTTTGCACCTAAGGCCAGCCACGGGGATTGGTTGGAGCGAGAGAACGTCTTCATCGTCTGTCTCCTTCAGTTGTGTAAAGTGTTCGCTTCGTGGCTAAAGCACGGAGTGTGCCACGAAGCCGTCAGCTGGCCAGGCAAGCAGAGCCGCGGCCCGGATCGACTGCGACGCCGACAAGCCTCCGCCTCCCGCAGATACCCGCAGGAGATTCAGGCCTCTATCGGACGCCAATAGTCTCCGTGAGCGCGCGGGCGAGCTTTTGCGCCTGCTGCTCGTCATGAATCCGGGTCAGCCAGCCGCGCCGGCCCGAGGTCAGCACGAGCTCGACGTCCCAGAACGAGTAGGCGCGCATGCGACCGGCGCGTACGACGACCTGGGCAACGTCGCTGGCCGGCGTGCGGCGGTCCGAGACTCCGAACAGGCCGCGGTGCCGCTGTACTAGGGCCCGCTGCTCGGTGTCAAAGAGGATCGAGCTGCGCCAGAACCAGAGCTGGACAAATAACAGGGCCAGCAGCGCGCTCGCAACCAAGCCGATCAGCAGCCGTCCATACTCCGCTCGCGGCGCTCCGTCCCGCAGCATCTGGTACAAGGCCATGACACTCAGCGCAGCAAAGGGGAGCGTCGCGATACGCACAAGCAGCGGAATCGGCCCCGTGTCATGGAGCGGCCGGTACGTCGATGCTGAAGGTGCGATGGGGAGCGGACGCTTCATGTGAAAAACTCTTCTCCGGATCCGCGGGAACCAGCCGTCAATTCTCGCATATGCCGACGCCGATATCTCCTAATGCGCCCGCCGCCAGAGGGTGAGCGGCGCAAGCCCGGCCGCCGCTGCGTAAGGCGCCGAGCCGGCGGATGCGCCACGCCCGAGAAACCCTCCGCAACAAGTCCGCAGTCCGCCCAAATACTCGATTCATCGCCGGAAAACGCTCCTAGGAACAGCAGCCGGCTTGATATCGCGATGCACGATCCCGGCCCCGTGCAAGGCCATGAGCCCATCGCCGAGCTGGGCGAGCGACCGCAGGAGTCTGACGAGCGAGAGCGGCACCGGATGATTCCCATGGACGGCGCGGCGCGCCGCGGCATCGGCGCTGCTCGCAAGCGGGTCTTCCGCCGAGGCGAGAGTCGCAGAGAAGGACGAGAACGTATCATCCGGGGTGAGCGGCGCGGTGGCGCTGGCGCGGGGAGAGTCCAGGCGGACATGGCTAAGGAAGTCGTCCCCGGGCACGAGCTCCATGGTGAAAAACCAGCGATCTTTTTCGCAGAGGAGCTCATACAGCGTCACCAGATTCGGGTGCACGATCTCGGTCAGCGAGCGGAATTCCTGCTTGAAGCGGTATAGCTCGCTCGGGCTTGTGCGGCGCAGCACCTTGAGCGCGACGACGGCGCTGCGCTTGCGATCGAACGCCTCATAGACCGTCCCGAATCCGCCTGAGCCGAGACATCTGCGAATCTGAAAGCGATCCCCGCCTGGTAGCGCTCCCTGCCCCTGCACCAAGCGTGTATTATACACCTGTAACTTGCTACCGCCGACCATCAAAGAAACGGATGAAGATGCCGAGGAGGCGGTCCCGCCCGGGCGCCCGGGTCTAGTCCTTATTTACGCCGATAACCGTCCGTACCTGCTGCCCTTTCCGCTGACCGCGGGCCGGCTCGATATCGGGCGCGAAGAGCTCCAGCGCTACCATATCGAGGACGAGCGGGTATCGCGCCGCCACGTCGCCGTGGGGCACGACGGAACGTCCTTTCAAGTGCGCGAGCTCGGCTCGACAAACGGCGTGTTTCTCGACGGAATCCGGCTCGCCGCGAAGGAGGCGGTGACGGTGACGCGGGCGGTGCTGCGGGTCGGCCGAACGCTGTTTTTGCTCGTTCCCGACCTGGCTCCTTACCACGCCGCGCTCGATCGGCCGCTTTTGCATGACGGCATCATCGCCGGACCCGCCTTGCACGCGGTGCATGAGCAGATCGCGGCGCTATCCCGCAGCAACCAGACCCTCTTATTGCGCGGTGAGAGCGGCTGCGGCAAGGAGGTCGCGGCCCGCCTCTACCATCGATCCGGTCCGCGGAGCCGGGGACCGCTGGTGGCGGTCAACTGCGCGACCATTCCCAAAGAGCTGGCCGAGCGGCTTCTTTTTGGCACCGTGCGCGGCGCGTACTCGGGCGCCGCCGCCGATGCGCCGGGGTATCTGCAAGCGGCCGACGGCGGCACGCTTTTTCTCGATGAGGTTGCCGACCTTGATCTGGCGGTCCAGGCGAAGCTGCTGCGGGTGCTGGAGACCCGGGAAGTGGCGCCGCTTGGCGGCACGCGCGCGCAGCCGATCGACATCGGAATCTGCGCCGCCACGCTGCGGGATCTGCGGGATGCGGTGGCCGCTGGCAAGTTTCGCGACGACCTGCACTACCGCATCGGCCGCCCGGAAGTATGTTTGCCACCGCTGCGCGAGCGCTTGGAGGAGATTCCGCACCTCATCCAGCTGACGGCCAGAGCGGCATCCGGTCTGGCCGCGGGAGCGCTGTTTGTCGAAGCGTGCCTCCTGCGCCCGTGGCCGGGGAACATCCGCGAGCTGCGCGCCGAAGTGCATGCGGCGAGCGTGCTGTCCGCGGCGAAGGGGAGTCCGGTGGTGATTCCCAAATATCTAGCGGCGCACGCCGGCCAGCCGGTGGGCAGCCGCGCCAACCGCGATGCCGCTCCGCCGCCGCACCCGGTGCGCCCTGCCGATGCCGATGAGCTTTCGCCGCTGCTCGAAGCGCTGGCGCGCGAAGCGGGCGAGACGCTCGGGGCGGCCCGCAAGACCGTGCTCAAGCTGCTCTCGCAAAAGGCTCTCTTTGTCCTGCATGAATCAGCCGCAAAGGAGGATCTTCCGCCCGCCGCGCGCGCCCGCCGGCTGCGGGAGCAAGCCGCGGAATCCCTGTTGGCGCTCCTTTCTTCCCATGACTACTCCCAGAGCGAGGTCGCCGCGGCGCTCGGTATCTCACGCACGACCCTCATCAAGCTCATGGCGGACTTGGGGGTGCCGCGCGCGACGGAGCTCACCGCGGAGGAGATCGCCCGCGCGTGCGCCCAAACCAGCGGCGATCTCGAGGCGGCGGCGCGGCTGTTGCGGATCTCTGCGCGCGCCCTCAAGAAGCGTCTGACCGCATCGTCAGCCTAGCAGCGCTGCGGCAAAACTGCTATGAAACAGCGGGCTCTGCCCGCCCCCCTCCGTCCAGCAGAGCCGGCCGGAGCCTCCCCCCACCGCGCGCTTCCCGCGCGGCTGTTTCATCCCCCGGGGTGCCCGCAAGGCATGAGGTCTACTCCGCGACCCGATTTCGCATCCGACCGTGCAGGTGGCCGCGAGGCTGCTCCGCGCGCTCGGACACGGTCTATCTACTTCGGAGGCCGCTCGCTACGTTTTGCCCCAGCCCGATAGATAGGTAGAAGGTAGCTGGCAGCGCCGGCGCGGCTTGTTTCTTTGGGCGCCGCTAGTTGGCCTGGACTTCACGGACCGATTCACGCAGGGCCTGCATATGGCCGCCGCTCGTGAACCAGGCGTGGACGTTGGGATAGATGCGCTGCAGCGCGGCGGGGTCGGCGCGGAACAGGGCGAAGGACTCGGCGAAGGACTCGGAGTCGGCGGTGCGGCCGTATTTGGTGGGGCCGCGCTCCGGTCCGCGTGCCTGCACATACGCCGCGATGACAGGTCCTTCGCTGCGCTGGTATTGCTCGGCCAGCTGTTTATGGCGGAGGCCCAGCTCCTTATGCGCGCGCGTGAGCGCTTCGTGCTTCTGCGCGAGCTCCTGCAGCGAAATGTCGTCGGGCTGGCCGCTCGCCTTTTGTTTATTCCACATCGCGACAAGCTTCTCATCCTCCGCGATCTGCCGTGCTTCCTCCCGCTCGACGACGATGCGCGGGTAGTCGGCGATGGCGTGGGCAATCTCATGCAAAAGACACATGGTCGGCAGCGGGTGGGGATGATCGGGCTCGCCGATGAACAGGGCCTGATCGTGCCCTTCGATCGTATCGAACAGCCGGATCTCACGCGGGTCTTCCGCACGTCCGCTGCTGTGATACTGACCCCAGATCTCGCTCGACTTGCTACCCCTTTTGCCGGTCTTGGCCTGCCCCGTACGGATAAACGGGAGCGCCGCCGTAACCGTGCGCTCATCCGGCGAAAGCAGCGCCAAAGCGTGCTCCAGCGAGTACAGCTCGAAGGGCCGCCAGGCCCGATCCTCTTCTTTGATCGGCCCGACGCCGTAGGTCTGCTGGAGCTGTTCCGGGGTCAGGAGCTGGGAAGCCGGCCACAGCGACGCCATCGGCTTGCCCATCGTCAAGCGGACGGTGTCATCGACATCGTACTGCGCGCTCACCGGTACGAAGCCATCGGCCTCCGTACGCGCAATCAGATCGACCTCCAGACCCTTGAGCCGCGTATCCAAGATGAACCACGCGGCATACAGAACCGGCAGGGGAAGCCAGTCGATGTCCGGTGAGTCGGATTCACGCGGATGAATGACCTTGAGGCCGGACTCCGGGGTCTGGACTTCGATGCGCTTTATGCGGTTGCCGCGGCTCACCGAGTCGAGGTGGATGACCATCTGGCTGCGATCCGTCTCGAGGAGCTGCGGCGGGGCGAACAGGTAGTCGGCATAGTAGGGGCGCGGCGTACAAGCGGGGGTCATAAGAAGTCCCAGGAGCAGCGGCCACAGCCAAGCCGGCGTTCGCCCGCCGCGGCGCGGAGGCAAAGAGGACGGAGGCAGGGCGCGCCGCTCATCGGGATCCGGTGAATGGAAAAAGGCGGAAGATATATGCGGGTCCATTTTATTGGTCAGTAGTACGCATCGACGCCGCTTGTTCTGACGCGGGCCGAAGCAGGCTGGCATTTTTCGGGCGCGCTCCGGATGCGCGCTGTACAGGTCGCGTCTATCATGTACGATCTGCGCATGCGTGGGAAAATCTTCGTCGCTCTGGTTTCGCTCGCGGGCGCCGGGACAGCGACGTGGACAGGGGCCGCGGCGCCGCAGAACCGCCCGGCAGTCGCGGACAACAAGGGGACGCAGCCTGTGAGTACGCCGGAAAGCGCTGAAGTGACGACCGAGATCGAGTTACAGATCGAGCGCGTGGTGCCGATGAGCCGCTTCCACGGCGAGGCGCTGCTCGCCGCGGTCGATCCGCGCTTCATCCTGGTGGGCCAGGTGCACTGGGTGCAAAAGCCGGGGGTTCTCGCACTGCATTCGCAGCAGGCGTTCGCCATCCATAGCCCGACGCAGCTTGGCCTTAACGGGTGGCAGAAAGGCAGCAAGATCTGCCTGCTTCTGACGCGAACCCGCACCAGGGAAAAGACGCAGTGGCGGCTTGGCGCGCTCAAGCCGGACCTCGGGTGCGCCGGCGGCGGTTGAGCGGCGCGTCATGGACAGCTGGGGTATCGATGGCGGCGCTAGCCGGGCGGAATCTTATCGAGGAAGCGGGTGATCGCAGCCCACGACTCTTCGCGGGCTAGCACGTCGTTGTGGTCGGCGGTGGGGAGCAACATCAGCTCAGGCGGGCCGGGCAGGGCGGCCGCGAGCTGCTGCGAGTGGGCCGGAGGGACCTCGCGGTCTTTTTGCCCGTGCAGCAGGAGCACCGGCACGCGGATCTTCGGCGCATCCCGCACGGGCGAGACGCCGGAGATGTGGAAGCTGGCTTCTTGTTCAGCTATGCGCAGGGCGGTGCGGATGTAGGTCTCGTTGGCGAAAAACGGGGCGCGCTCGCGGGCGATGCGCTCCAGGTCGGCGAAGGGGGACTGGGCGATGACGGCGGTGATCCGCGGCTCGACGGCGGCAGCCTGCAGGGCGACGCTGCCGCCGAGCGACGAGCCCATCACCACCGCGCGGCTCGCCCCCAGCACATCCAGGGCCCGTCCGAGATCGTATTTTTCATAATAGCCATAGGTGCAGGCGGCGCCGCCCGACAGATCGGAAGAGCACACGTCTGAACTCCAGTCACGCCAATGTATCTCG
>CALFML010000550.1 GCA_937879845.1 uncultured Myxococcales bacterium | reverse complement strand
ACCCTGGGCGCTGGGCCGAGTCACTTCGACGGCGGCGGCGGCGGTCAGATCCTCGTCGGCTATGATCCGGGAACCCATCTGGCGCTGGGCTTTGACGGCGTAAGCTCCGTTGGCATCCGGGCCTGGTTGCGCCTGACCTGGAACACGGTGCCGCGCGTGCCGATGAGCTTCACGCTGGAAGCCAGTAATCTGCCCATCGGCGAGGACGTGGGCGGACTTGTCTACCTGACCGCGGGATACCGGTTCAACCGCTATGCGTCGTTTGACTTGAACATCGGCTACGCCCACCGCGACCAGGCCGTCGGCGGACCCATCGCCGGGGGGGCGCTGCGGTTGGAGTTCTAGGCCGGCGCTGCGGCTCCGTGAGGCGTCCGGATTCGCGGCCCAGGTCGACGGCGACCTAAGCGCGGCCTGCGGCTGCCTGCGCCGCAAGACGTGCCTCGATCCGGAGGAAGGAAAACTTCGGGGTTGAGCGGGGTCGCAGCTTGGCAAGCTGGCGGCGTGCAGCCCGGCCGACGTCCATAGGAACGTCGCTTGGCCCGGCTCACGGATTCATGAGCAACCGCAGCAGACCGAATGTCGTCGAGACGTTGCTATATCCGTAGTCGTAGGCAAACATCGTCAAGTCCGTAGTCTGGTCGCCGTTCAGCCGCGGCGCTTGCAAGATGACCCCCCGGAACGGAATGCGAATCGACTGGGGCGCCGCGAAGCCGCTGCCCGTATTCATCAGCAGATGCAGCGACAGGCCGTTCGGATAGGACCCGGTGAAGGCGATATCCGGTCGGCCATCTCCATTGAAATCGCCGGGGAATGCCTGCTCCAGATACGTGGTAGGCGGCAGGATCAGAAGCGGCGTCATGGTCCCAAGCTGCCCGCTGGCGCTGCCGGCAAGCAGGCCCAGGATGTTCGGAGCGGTGCCGCTGACGACTGTAGGTTGCAGCACGACCATCAGATCCAGGTTGCCATCCAAGTCCAGGTCGGCGACTTTGCCATAGTGCGGACATGAGCCGTCAAAGCAGGTCGTGACCGGCGCCTGGGCCGCAAAGCCCCCCTTGCCATTGCCAAGGAGGACCTGCGCCCCGGAACTGCCGACGATGACCAGATCGGCAGCGCCGTCCTTGTTCATGTCGGCTGCGATCATCGTGTCCTCGGAAGAAAGTTTGCCGAGCAGGCTGCCCACGGCAACGGGGGTCGCCCACTGCCCAAGGGCGGTCTGATACTGCACGGCGACGTTTCGGTCGGACCAGTCACCGAAGAAGCCGGCCATATCGGCCAGTCCATTTTTGTCAAAGTCCGCGACCACAGCAGAAGCCGGAAAATGGGCGACCCCAAAGCCCGTGAACGGCCGGCCGTCCACAATCGGATACGGGAATGCCGTGGTCTGCTGAAATGATGAGAACCCGCCCGCGGGGTCGCTCAGATAGAGTCCCTCGGGCGCGCTGGTGGAGACCCCGGAATTGACAAGAAGGTCGGTCGCCCCATCGCCGTTTACGTCCCCGATGGGCTGCGCGGCGAAGCTGGTTGTTCGCTGCGGCCCGCCTGCGGGCAAGGAAAGCGCCGCTATCGGCGATGGCGTGCCGTTTGCATCGAAGGTGGTATAAAAGTCGGCGGCGGGACTGTGGCTGGATATCCCCACCACGCCAGCTCTGCCGTCGGCGGTGCTGATGGCAGCAATAGTGCTTAAGGACCCATCGCCGACCGCCGCCGGCACAGGGGTCAGCAGGGAGTCGAGGCGACACACGGCGATCGGAGTCAGCGACTGCTCTGGATTGGCCGCCAGCGGACAGCTATCGCGGCTGTTGGGAAAGCCATCGCCATCGCTGTCGAGCACTCGGTTCAGGTCGGGAGTCGCGGTCGCATAGCCCAGCGCCGCCAGCCGTGACTTCAGCTGCCGTGTAACGACGTCCGGAAAGACCGCCTGCTCGGCCTTCTGAAGCTGCGTCTTCAGCGCGGCGGTAAGCATCCCGTCGTCCGCAAGGTCCGCCGCGCTACGAGTGATCACGTCTTGAATGCCGGCATCACCCAGGCCGAAGGTTCCAGACGGGCTGGCCCCCACCTGCACCATGATGGTGCTCAGGGCCAAGGCGTAGGCGTTGTCCTCGGTGTCAGGACCGAGTATGTCCAGCTGGACGCCGCCGGCGCTGGGGTTTGCTGACGCCGCGAACCCGAGCGCAGCCCGCAGCTCCTGTTCCGACTGCCGGACCGCGGACGGAAAATCGCTGCCGGCGGCCAGGAGGACCTTGATGCGTTCGTAGGTCAGGTGGGTCACCAGATTGACGTTCGCTTGCTGCTGATCGGGATTCTGAAGATCCAAGATGCTGAAACCGTGCAAGGTCAACGGGGCTCCAGAGAGTTCTCCCGTCACCTCGTTGTAGTAATGGCCGACCGCTTCGATCGATACCGGTCCCTTGGCGGACAGCGTCAGCTCATATTGTCCTAACTCGCTGTTTGCATTCGTTGTAAAGACTCCGCCAAATGGAATTCCCAACAGGTTGACCGGCATGACGGAGATCGTCGAGCCGCCCACCAAGGGTCCTTTCTGCGCCGCGCCCGCCAGCTTGACGGCGCGCGTGCCGTCGTCACCACAAGCGCTGAGCACCAGGCTAGACCCCACAACGGAGAGTAAGGAGCCAAGACTCCAGATAGACCAATGACGTGGATGCATGCACATTCCCGAGGATGTTTAAGCAATTACCGCTACCGGGTGTGCCGGCAGTGCCGTCAAGTCGTGCAAGTTCGGCGCCGGGGCAGCGACCGCGCGGCTTCCTCCTGCCAAGCCCTCGTATTCCTTGGGATGACAAGCGGCGCCTTTGGTGTTGACCGCAGGGTCCCATTGGACGGTCGTCGGCTGCCCGCCGGCGGCGCTCGTAGATCGCATCGAGCGCACCAACCCGCATCTTCTGCCGGCGGGCGCCAGGGGCGCGCAAGCTCTGCGGGCTTACCCAGACGGTGACGGCGAGTTCGACTTCACCGCCGGCTACCCCGCTCTGCGGTGGCGGATTGTCCGCAAGGCGTGGCGGCCAAACGCCGTGTGCGCGCCCAGGCGGCCACCGCCGCCCTCGGGCTTGACGAAGACGCGCTAGCGGTGAGCCAAAAGGACTTCGGGACGGGAGTCAGCGTCCGGCGAGCCGCTGGCGGGCGAAGGCGAGCGCGGCGTCGGTCTCCTCGGTCGAGTAGCGATCGCGTCCGGCCAGGCGGCCCAGGTACTTGCGGCACTCCTCCAGGTCCACGACGTATCTGCGGCGCTTGAGCTGCTCGCTCGCCGGCGGAATCTTCTCCAGGGCGGCGATGCAGATCTTGAGCAGCTCCGGCTCGGTCGCAGGACCCCAGGCGGCCAGCGTCACGAAGGCCGGCCAGCGGTCCAGACCCTCCGTGCTGGCAAGGTCTAGGAGCAGCTGCCGCACCCAAGGCTTGCGGCTGGACGCCACCGCGTTCAAAAAGGCGGTGGACTGCGAAATGTCGGCCCCCACAAGGGAGTTCTTGAACGCGACCGCCAGCTCCGGATCATCGCTGTCCAAAAGCAAGCGATAAAGCGAGATGAACGGGTAGGTGAGCCCCTGCGGCCGGTCGCGCAGGATCGTCTTGAGCAGCGGCTCCAGGGGCCCGATCCCGACCTGCTCCAGGGCATCCACCGCGGCATAGCGGACCTCGCGGTCCGGGTTGAGCAGCAGCTTCCCGATCGCGTCATGAAGCCCCTTAACCTTGGCGCAGGCTCCGACCTTGAGCGCAGCAATCAGGATTACCGGCTCGGACTCCTTTAGGGCGGCGGCGAGCAGCTCGGGCCGCGCGCCGCACTGCGCCGGCCCATCGGACTCGCCCACAAGCCCCGCCGCGGCGATGACGAAGACCGCTGGATCGGCGGTCTGCTTGACCAGCTTACGCAGTGCGTCCGGTGCGTCCCCCTTGGTCGTGGTCTGAAGTAGCCGCGTGGCGTTGCGGCGCACGGTCTGCTCCGCGCTCTGCGCCTTTTCGGCGAGCAGCGGGACCTCTTCTGCATGGACCGGACCGTGGATGCGCAGGGATTCGGCAAACTCGCTCTGGCTGGTTGCCGAGAGCACCCGCCCTAAAAGTTCCTGCGCGGCCTGAAGCTCACGTCTGTCCATCGGCTTTTCCTTGCAACCCGGACCCCCTAGCAGGGTCGTTCCCAAAAACAGAGGCGCCAGCCAGAGCAGCCTGGTGCCGGAAGGGGAGAGGGGTTTCTGCATGACAATGGCTGATTATTCTAGCAATCCTGCGCGCTGTACAGCCCTGGCAGCAGGATCGAAAAAGAAGCACCGAGGGTCACAGCCCGGTCTTTTTCCGCAGATAGTTCCACCCGGATCCGAGCGCCGACGTGGTGCTGTTCCAGGCGTGCCCCGCGGTGTTGGCGATGCCGTGGCCCAGGTCCTTGACGTCTTGCACCTTCTGGCTCGCGTACTCCTTGGTATAGTTTGCGAGCTGGTGGGCGCCGAGCTGCACACCGTCAATCGCGTCGTTGCCCTTTTCGCCGAGCCAACGGACGCCGCTGCCGGCCGCGTGCCGGATCCCGCCCCAGGCCTGCCCGGCCTTGTCGGCGACGAAGTCGGTGGCCTGCCCCGCCGCGTTCTTGATCCCGGTGCCCGCCTGGCTGATCTTGTCGGCGGTGAAGTTATAGGCCTGTCCCGCCGCGTTCTTGATCCCGGTGCCCGCTTGATTGAGCTTGTCGGCGGTGAAGTCATAGGCCTGCCCGGCCACGTTCTTGATCCCGGTGCCCGCCTGGCCGATCTTGTCGGTGGTGTAGTCATACGCCTTGCTGGCCGTGCTGCTGATGCCGCTAGTCGCCTCGCCCGCTTTCTCTTTGAGATAGTCGAAGGTCGAGCCGGGACTGTTGACGACGTGATCGACGACGCCGCCGGCGGTGTTCGTGAGCCAGTTCCAGGCGCCGCCGAGCGCGTTCTTGGTCCCGGAGGCCACGTCCCCGGCCGTATTCTGGACGAAATCGACGGCCTTGCCGCCTGCGTTCTTGGCGCCGTCCCAGACCTGGCCTGCGGTATTGCCGGCCCAGTCGAGGGCCTTGCCTCCCGCCTCCTTGACGCCGTCCACGGTCTGACCCGCGGTCTCCTTGGCGAAGTTCATCGCCTCGCCGCCGACGCGCTTGATTCCCTGACCGGCTTCGTCCAGGGTCTTGGTCAGCCAGCTGCCCGCCTTGCCCAGACCTTTGCCGACTTTGATCGCGCCTTCGATCGCCGCGTTCTCCAGCCAAGCCTCGGTATCCTGGGCTTTCACGTAGAGGGCGCCGGCGGGGCCGAACATGTTTATGATCTTCCGCTGCAGGAACGGCTTGGCCGTTTTGACCACTTCCGGTCCCACCTCCGTGGTCAGCTTTTCCCAGGAGGTATTGCGCGCCTCGTTCTCGATCCGCTTCTCGGTCGCGTCGCTAAACTGCGGCGTCTGTTTGCGCGCCGCATAGCCGTCTTTGGAGACCTGCTCCGGAGTCTTTTTCTGATCGATGACGTCCTGCAGCTCGGAGTACGACGCATACACCGCTTCAGCCGTATGGCGGCGGTTGGGCGCGTTCTTCTCATCGGCCCAGTGCTCGTCGCCGAGCGCGTCCCACTTATCTTTTCCGTTTGAGACTTCGACGCCTTCTTTGTTGTATTTGTTGTGCTCTATCCGGACCACGCCGGTGCCGAGCACCTCGACGCCGTTCTTGGTCTCTTTGGCGGCATCGAGCACTTTGTCCTTGTCGAACTGATGCCCGCCGGCAAACCGATCCGTGAGAAAGTGCATCGCCGAGGCCTCATAGGCCCGCGCCAGATCGTTCTCCCCACGCTTGGCGGCCGCCATCGCCATCTCATGAAAGCTGGCGTAGGCGCCCATGTTGTTGTCGGCGCCCGACTCGTCTTTCGTGCTGAAGTGGCTGCGGTTCCGATCTGCCAGCTCGAGCATGGAGTAGCCGCTCGTCACCTCTTTGGTGACCATCTTCTCCTTGCCGGTAGCCGGGTCGATGACCGGCTTGTGCGTCTTGGGATCGAGCTCGGCCTCCGTGACCATCGCGGTCTTCAGGTTGCGGTACTTGGTGAGATTCTCCAGCTCCCCCGGATCGGTCGCCTTGAACTCGAGGTCGTTTCCGTCCTTGTCCTTTTTCTTGTCCAGAACATCCTTTACGCTGTCCTTCTCCTTCTGGATCGCCTTAAGGATGATTCCCATCTCCTTGGGATCCGCCTCATTCATCGCCTTGAAGGCTTGCTCCGGATCGAACTTGCCCTGCTTGTCGAACGCCCCGTAGAAGTCTCCCATCATCGCGGTGATCTCGCCCGGGGAGACCCAGAGTCCGTTCTTCAGCTGGATCCGCGCCTTCATCGTCGCCTGGACCTGCTTGTCCACCGTGGTATGCGTACGTCCGGCGGCGTTTTCCTTCTGTAAGAGCTCTGAGGCGTTGTCCACGGCGTCGGCGTGTTCGCCGGCTTCGTAGCGATGCACCGCCGCCTGACCACCGACGGCCGGCCTGAGGCTGGGGGCCGGACCGTGGCCGCCCGACTCGACGAAGCGGCGGAACTGCCGTCCGGCGTCGTAGGCCAGCGTCTCGCCCGGATCATCCTTCTGATTCAGGACGTGCTTCCCCGAACCGCCGCGGGCCAGGGCGTGCGAGACCTCATGGGCGATGATCTCCATCGACCGCCCATCCTTGGTGTCCTCGGAGATGTGATCGCCGAGGGAGATGTGGCGATCGATGGTGTGCGCCTCGGCGGCGATGCCGCGGTTCTCTTTGCCCTGGCCGCGGGCGACCGTGATGTTGTCCAGCATGTGACCGAAACAGGAAGTCAGCATGCGGTTGAGACCGGGGCTGAAAGGCCCGCGTCCTTGGTCCGCCGCGCCGGCGTGCGGTCCCGGTTCGGCGCTCATCGCCGGGACACCCGCGGGACCGGCCAGCGCAGCCGTGGGAGATGGACTGCCCGCAAATGGGTTCTGTGGGCCGCTCTGCAGACTCCCGGACAAATGGCCGCCTTCTGGGCCTGTTCCTAAATCACCGGACATATTGAGAAATCCTTATTGGAAATTTGCGTTCGGACGGGATTTTCGCGGCGCGCTCGTGCCGGATCCAAATGCCTGCGCTGCCGCGCAAGGGCGCCGCGGGTAAAATTATCGCAGCGGCACCGAAAATGTTGTGTCACCGTCGCCCGCATCTCGGAGCCTTGGCGCGCGGCTGCTTGACCGGCGCCGCCGCAGTCCCTGCGACTGGGCGGTCGCGACTCCGGGCCGGTTTTCTGGTAAGAGCATTTCCCAGATGCCGCACGCCCAACACCACCGCGGGGCTCACCCGGAAGATGCGCGCCTGTTTGCCGCTGCCGCCCTCCCGCGCGTGCGCGCCGCAGCCACGGAGCTCGCTTACCTCTCTTCCAGAGGCTACCCGCTAGAGCCTGCGCTCAACTTTGTCGGCGGCCACCACCAGCTGGAGACGCGGCAGCGGCTGGCCATCCGCCGAACCGCCTGCAGCGAAGCGCAGCGTCACGGTCGTGCCGCGCGGCTGTTGCCCCTGGAGCTGGCCGCCGGTGGTCCGCTGCACATCGACGGCTTCAACCTGATAATCACCCTGGAGGTGGCGCTCTCCGGGGGCCTCCTCCTGCAAGGGATCGATGGCGCGCTGCGCGACCTGGCAGGTCTGTCCGGCAGCTATCGTCCGGTGGATGAGACCGAGCAGGCGCTGCGACTCCTGGGCCGCGGGCTGCACGCGCTCGGAGTCCCCGCCGTCCAGATTCTGCTAGATGCTCCGGTGTCTAATTCCGGCCGCCTGCGCGCGCGGGTGATGGAGCACGCGGCCAGCTGGTCCTTGCCGGTCGAGGTGACGCTGCATCCCGATGTGGATCGCGCGCTCATCGGCCGGGAGCGGGTGGTGAGCAGCGACTCCGCGGTGCTCGATGCCTGCGCCAGCTGGTTAAACCTCGGCGCCTGGCTGGTGCAAGACGCAGTGCCGCAAGCCTGGCGGGTCGCCCTCGGCAGTCGGGACTGACGTGCGCTTTGTCCCTAGCCTGGGACAAGCAGGTCCCGAGCTGTTCTAGAAGCCTTCCGCTGAACTCTTGTCTCAAGGATTTACGACAGCGTCTTATGCGCGGTCCCTTGTCCGTGAGCGGGGTGGCCGCGGCCCAGGTGGATTCGAACCGCCGGGGCCTGGTCCAGCGCCGCATCCGCCGATGCCCAGTGCCGGCCCTGATGGCAGCCCCGGCCCGACAGCCGGCCAAGGGATTGACTGGCGCCTACCGGAGGCATACCTTCCGCAGTGCGAGGCGATTGTTTCGGGTGTATCGGCGCTCAACTGCTGTTCGCTTCGCCGTCGCAGCAAGAGACGCCATTGGCACAATCGCCGTGAGAAGACCACCAATGCAAAGCGCAGCGGACGATGCGACCTTGAAACGGGAAATCCCTGGCGGCCTGGCCGCGCAAGATGGCGCCGCGCCGCGCTGGACGGACGCTGTGGGAATCGCGGCGAGGTCCACGATGCCATCGGCTGGTACGCCGCGTTCGGCCAGAACCTGATGATGTCGATCTTGTTCGTGACCATGCTGCTGCGCCGAGACAGCCTGCGCGGGCAGTCCATCTACATCGCGCTCAGCAAGTTCCTGGGAACCTTCTTTGCTTTCTTGCTCGCGCTGTTCTGGTCACCAAGGAGCTTGCATGAACACTGGGACACCCTGCTGCCAGATAGGTACTATCCGCTTTCGCCGCTCCTTCTGACCTTGTATGCGGGGATCTTCCTGTTTGATCTGCTCTACATCGCGCTCGTTTTCCAAAAGAGCCGTGCCGACGGAGTTTCCCAGGCGCGGGTGTAGCAGACGGCGCGGAATCGGCGCCTGGCCAGGTGTTCCGGCGCGGACCGGCCGCGAGCCGAAAGCCTGTCCGCCGCCATCGCCGACGCGGCGCGGACGGATTCATCCTGCTTTCTCCAGGGTCGCGACGCTCTTGCCGATGGGGTCCGTTGAGTTTTCGCGCCGAAGATTTGCTGGACTTCGCTCCTGCGGCACGCCCGCGGAACGGTTTAGGTTGCGGAGCGGGGCAGGGCGGCGACCTCCGCGTTAACCACCGCACTGCATGGGCCGGGCGCGTCGGAACACCGCTGGGGTCCCCTCCGCCCGCATTCGCGGGTATCATGGTCCTATTATGGCACCAAGCAAGGAACATAGACGATCATGACGCAATCGAGCTCCGTCCGCACCCTTGACACGGCCCTCCCGAGCGATGGCAAGGTGCCAAGCACGCCGATCTACGCCCGGCTTCCCAGCGGTGCGCGGCGAGGAGTCGTGGTGATCCATGAGATTTTCGGGCGGCAGCCGGACATCGATCAGGTCGTGGACTCGTTCTCCGAGCGCGGATACGCCGCAGTGGCTCCCGACCTGTTGAGCAACGGCCCGCATATGGTCTGCCTGGTGCGAGCCTTCCGCGCCATCGCCCGCGGCGCGGGGCCGCAGATCGAGCAGATCCTGGCCACGCGGCGCTGGCTCATCCAAAATACCGGGCTCAGTGAGGCGCATATCGGCCTCATCGGGTTCTGCATGGGCGGCGGCTTCGCCCTGGCCGCCGGCCGCGGCTGGGGCGCTGTCTCGACGAACTACGGCGACATACCTCCCGATGAGGTCATGCGCGGGCTGGGGCCGGTCATCGGCTGCTACGGCGGGCGCGACAAAGTCTTTGGCAAGTACGGCGCCCCGCTGGAGGCCCGGCTGCACAAGCTCGGAGTAGAGTGCGAGACCCACACCTTTCCGACGGCCGGACACGCCTTTCTGACCAATGGGAATCATCCGATTGCGGCATTATTAACCAGACCCTTTTTTCACGTCGAGTACAACCCCGAGGTAGCCGCCGCCGCATGGCAGCGCATCTTCGCATTTTTTGACCGCCATCTTGAGTAGCCGCCGCGACCGGCTTTGGTGCGGCCGGCGCGCATCCGTCAGGCCGCAACAGAGTCCGGCGCGCTATTGCACGGTCAGGTGATAAGGCGGAGGAGAGCGGGAAAAACTATCACCTGATGCAAAAAAATTTGGTGTGATGCACCTGGCGGCAATGCGGGACCTTGCTTAGTTCAGGTCGAGCATCCAGATGTCATTTTCGGTCGAGGCCACGGTGAAATAAAGCAAGCGGCCGTCCCGGCTGGCGGCGACGCTGCGGATCTGCTCTGTAGACTGGGTCAACAGCTCGCGCGTCTGTTTGGTTTCCGTGTCGGCAAGGAACACCGCGTCGCGGTAGGTGAACAGGATGCGGCGGCTGTCCGGCAGCCAGCTCGGCAGCGACTCCATATTACTTACGCGCTCGTAGCGCCCGGTGGCGAAGGAATAGTAGCCGACACCCGCCTGGCTGCCGCCAAACTGGACCGCCAGCTTCTGCCCATCCGGCGACCAGTCCCACACGACGAAGCGATCGGTAGGATTTTCCAGCAACGGCAGCGGCTGCGGGTTCTGCTCGCTCCAGTTTTTGTTGGAGTCGATGCGGTAGGAGAATGCCTCGCGCCGGAATATGAGCTGCTTGCCGTCGGGCGACCAGACGGGAAAGGACGTGCCTTCCTTGGGGCTGTCATAGGTGACGCGACGCAAGTTGGTGCCATCGACGTTGATCATCCAGATCTCGTAGCCGCCGCTGCGATCGGACGCGAAGGCGATGCGCTTGGCGTCCGGCGACCAGCGCGGGTAGCGGTCGAAGTATTTATCGCTTGTCAGATCGCGCCAATTGGTACCGTCGCGTTTGACCAGCACGATGTCATCCTGGGTCCGCCGGGCCAAGCGGGCGACGAACATCTCACCATCGCTGGAGAGCTCGGGGCGGAGCACTTCGCGATCGCCGCGCGTCACCCAGTAGGGCGCCCCGGTGAGCTCTCCGCGGCTGGCATCAAACGCGGCGGCTTGGATGTTGGAGCGGTTCTCGGTCTGCACATAGATCATCCGCTTGCCATCGCGGGAGAAGGCCAGATGGCGGCTGAACTTCGACGGTGTGATGATGGCCTCGGGCTCGGACAGCGCCTGGCCGGACTCCTGGTCGATCTGCACGCGCCAGAAGTTCATGTTGCCGGAGCGGTCGCTGGCGAAATACAGGTACCTGCCGTCCGGCGACCACACCGGGTTCCAGTTGGTCGCCGCATCTTTGGTGATGAGCACCGGTTCGCCGCCGTCCCGCGAGATCGTTGCGATGTCGCGTCGGCCCACTTTGGGGGGTAAAAACCAGAACGCGATGCGCTTGCCTCCCGGCGACCAAGCCGGCTGCATCGCATCGAGCGCGGTGAGCCGCCGCTTGGCGCCGGTGGCAACGTTTACGATCCACAGCGCGCTGGCGACTCGCACCGAAGGCGAATCTTGCCCGGCTTCACTGTAGACAAGCTCCTTGCCGTCCGGCGACCACGAGGGGGTGAAACCGCCCTCGGCGATGCGGTGGACGTTCTCTCCGGTCGCCTCCATGAGGTAGATACCGCGCGGCTCGCGGGCCGAGCGAAATGCGATGCGTTCGCCGTCCGGAGAAAAGGCCGGCTCGCTGTCATCGGCCGGCGAGTCTTTGGTCAGGTTCACCGGGTTCTTGCCCCCGACTCGCTGTACGAACAGATCGAGGTTCCCGCCGCCGCCGTCGCCCGCGTACACGAAGGATTTGCCGTCCGGCGCAAGGCTGGGATGAAACTCGGTCCCCGGCTGATCAGTCAGCTGGACATGGATGGCGCGCGCCCAGTTGGGCGCTTCCCTCCGTTCGCGAAGCAGGGCGCGCGCCGCCAAGCCGAGCACCAATACGGCGGCCAGCCCGGCAGCAACCCTCCGAACCAAATAGGGCGGCCAGCGCCGTCGCGCGACGACCGCCAGCTCTGCTTCGCGTACGGCCCCAGAGTCGATCTGCCGCAGCACGGCGCGAAGGTCCGCGGCAAAGTCGGCCGCCGTCTGATAGCGCGATTGGGGATCTTTGCTCAGCGCCTTTTTGAGAATCCGGTCAAGCTCGCGGGGCAGGTTGGGATGCGTGGCGCGGACGGGCTCCGGTTCGCTCGACAAGATGGCGTTGAGCGTCGCCTGCCGGCTGTCCCGGCCAAATGGGGTCCGGCCAGTGAGAAGCTCGTAAAGGACGATCCCCAGGCTCCACAGATCGGTGCGGTGGTCCACGACATCGCCGGCAGCCTGCTCTGGCGACATATAGGGGAGGGTTCCTTCATGCAAGTCATAACAGCGCCATGCTGCAACGTACGCGCAGGCCGCAGAAGAGCATACACATTGATCCGAAAGCGCGGCTAAAGTACGCTATCCTAATGGCGGAGTCTGCGCCCAAAGCTATTGGCTATATCCGGGTATCTACCGACGAACAAGCTGTGGAGGGGATCTCGCTTGAGGTGCAGCAGGATCGCATCATTCATTACTGTCAGCAGTTTGGTCTGAATCTGATTGATATCTACCGGGATGAATGGACGGGTAAAGAACTCTCAAGGCCCGGCATCCAAGCCGCCCTCGCGCGAGTGGTCGACACGGGTGCGATGCTAGTCGCCGTGTCCCTGTGCCGCATCTCCCGGAGCGTCGGGGACTGGCATCTCTTACTCGACCAATACTTCGGTCGCAACGCTAAGTACAAGTTCCTCGCATTCGATATCGCTGGCGTCGATGCCAAGACCGCCGCGGGGGAGACGCTCCTCTACTTTCGCGCGGTGATGGCGCAGGGGGAAGTGTCCCAGACCAGTGAGCGGACTACGCATGCGATGCGTGCGCTGAAGGCAAAAGGAATCGCTTGCGGAGCACTCCCGTACGGAAAGGAATACTCCGATCGACTTGATGCGGACGGACGGCGTGTGGTCGTCGAAAACCCAGCCAAGATGGCGACGATTAGAAGGGTGCACGAGCTGCATTCCCAAGGCAAAGGAATCAAGACGATCGCGGACACACTGACTGCGGAAGGAAGACCGCCGCCGAAGAAGTCGTGGAATACCGATTCGGTGCGGCGAATCCTCACCAAAGAGGGTC
>CALFML010000549.1 GCA_937879845.1 uncultured Myxococcales bacterium | reverse complement strand
TGGACGCGACCTGCCCCAGGCCGGGGATGGTGCGCAGGTCTTTCTCCACCGCCACGGCGGCGGCCTGCAGCGCGTTCGGGTCTTCGCCCGTCAGCACCAGCACGTATTTCTCGCCCGAGCCGCCCAGGCCCACCTTGCTGCGCACGCCGGGCAGCGGCTCCAGCGCGGCGCGGATGTTGTTCTCGATGCCCTGCTTGCGCGGCCGGTCGCTGCGCTCGGCCAGCAGGATGGTCAGCGTGGCCTTGCGCACCTCGGCGGCGCCGCCGCCGGCGAAGGGGCCGTGCTGAGCGAGATCGAGCTGGTCTCCATGCTCTGGCTGCTCATCTACGCCGGGTATGAGACGACCGTAAATCTGATTGGCAACGGGGTGCTCGCGCTGCTCCAGCACCCGGAGCAGCTGCGCGCGCTCCAGCAGGATCTCTCCTTGCTGCCAGCAGCGGTCGAGGAGATCCTGCGTTACACGACACCGGTGCTGCTCTCGACACCGCGCTTTGCCCGGGAGGACATCGCCCTGCGCGGCGAGGTGATTCGCCAGGGAGAGCGGGTCTTCGCCGCGCTCATCGCGGCGGATATGGATCTGCCGGGGATGACGGACCCGCAGCGGTTCGACGTCACCCGGCAAGAGAACCGGCACCTGGCTTTCGGACGCGGAATCCACTACTGCCTGGGGGCGCCGCTGGCCCGCCTGGAGGGTCAGATCGCGCTCGGTACGCTGCTGCGGCGCCTGCCCGGCCTGCGTTCGGCACAAGACCTGGCGCAGCTGACTTGGACGCAGAACCTGCTGGCGCGCGGGGTAGGCTCGCTCAGGGTGGCCTTTTAGTCAGGAGCGCTTACGCCGGGTCGGACTGAAAGTCTCTCTCGTCCAAGATGCGGGACAGCCCGCCGAGCATCGCCAGCATGAGCAGCGGGACCAGGATGAAGACAGTGCTCGCGCCGACCCGGCCGGCCAGAAAGCCGCCGGCGCCCATGCCGAGGAAGCCGCAGAGCTGCATCAGACTGTACTGGATGGTGTAGTCGGTGCTGGCGATATGGCCGCGGCTGCGATCCATGATCATTACGTACAGGATCGTTCCGCCCGCCGACAGACCGAAGTAGACAAGGACCACCGCGGCGTACAGCAACCAGACGCTCGGGGCCTTGCGGATGAAGATCAGCGTCGCGCCTCCCAGGCTCGCTGCGCAGAGCAGGTTCAGCACGTAGAACGCGCGCTGCCGTCCCAGCCGCGATACGATCAGTCCGCCGATCATGCCGCTCAAGGCGCCGACGGAGCCACCGATGATCCCGATCATCAGCCCGATCTCGGTCAGGTTCAGGCCGCGGTCGACCAGAAGAGTCTGGAACGGCACGCCCGGCAGCGATGGAATAGCCAGCGCCAGGGCCATCACGGTCAGCCAGCGCCAGATGCGCGGCCGGCGGAAGAACGCCAGCACCTCGCGCAGCGTGATCGCGTGCTCCGCGCTGAGCGGTGCTTCCTTGTACCGCAGGACCCCGATGAGCGGCAGCAGCACCAGGCTCGCCATGGTAAGCAGCGCCGGCTGCCAGCCCGCCTTATCGACCATGATCACCATCAACCCGCCGCCGAGCAGGCCGCCGACCATCATGCCTGCGGTCTGTACGCCGTTGCCGATGCCGCGATCGTGCGGCGGCAGCAGCTGGACCGCCATGCCGTGCGAGGCGGTGTCCGCGGTCGCCGAGATGATGCTGAGCCAGACCAGAGCCGGGATGCCGGCCGCGCGGTGCGTGGTCAAAAGCGCCGGGACATTGGTGAACGCCCCCAGGGCCAGCGTCAACAAGAGAAGCGGGTGCGTGATGAACAGCCAGCTGCGGTAACGGCCGAAGACGGACTTGGCTCCCAGCTTATCGACAAGGGGGGCCCACAGCGCCTTGATGGCCCAGGGCAGCATGACCAAAGACAGGACGCTGATCTCTTCCAGCGTCGCCCCGCTGCGCCGCAGCAGCACGGGCATGGCGCGCGACATCAGCGCCACCGGCATCATCTCGGTCATCGAGAGCATGAATAGGAGCGCGAAGCGGAAGCCCCGCGATTCGGACAGCGGGACAGCACCGGCGGATTGAGGGGGCGGGGCAAAAGTACCAAGAGCTCCCATTTCATACGTCCTGTAACGGCTTCTGTATGGTGGGGATCTGCGTCTGTCCAGGCATGTACTCGCCGTACTGTCCGATGGAACGAACTTTTCCGTACTCCATGGTGACGACCCGGTCGGCGCAGTGGAAATATCGGTCGTCGTGACTGATGGCGATGACCGCCTTGCCCTTGCGTTTGAGCTCCTGCAGGAGACCTTCGTAGAAATAGCGCCGGAACTCCGGATCTTGATCGGCGGCCCACTCATCAAAGATGTAGATGGGACGGTCTTCCAGCAGCGCCACGACCATGGCTACGCGCTTGCGCTGGCCGGTCGATAGATCGACCGTGGTCCAGGCTCTGTCATCCAGGCTCGTCTTCTCGGCGATTTCCATCTGGTCAAGGAGCCGCTGCGCCTGCTCCGCCTGCACCTCCGGTATTCCGTACAGCTTCTTGAAGAGGTGAAAGTCCGTGAAGATGGCCGCGATCTTCTCGCGGTAGGCCTGGACGTTGCGCTGCGTCACCCGCACTCCGTTTACGAGCAGCGCCCCCCCGGTCGGCTGATACAGGGCCGCCAGAGTCCGCAGCAGCGTCGTCTTGCCGCTGCCGTTGCCGCCCACCAGAAAGACGATCTCGCCGGCGCGTATCGAGAGACTGACCGGGCCCACCGCGAACAGGGTCTTGCCGGAAGAGTCCTTCCGCTCAAACTCCAGGTCGATGAGCTGGAGCTCTTGAAAAGGTTCTTGCTGTTCGCTCGCGGGCGGGCCCTGCGGCTGCGTCGCCATCGCGTCGAGCTTCTGCTCAAGCTCCAAGATGTTTTGGTGCGCCAGGTTCGCCTTTTCATAGGAGGGCAGCGCGTAGAGCGCGCCGCCGATGGGCCCGAACATGAAGATGAGCGCCGAGGTGATCTTGGGCAGCTCCTGCGCACTCATCTCACTGAAGTGCGGCAGCACGAAGACTACGGCGGCCAGGACCGCGAACTGCGCGATGCTAGCCAGGACGAAGTTGTCCTGCCGCAGGAGGTTGCCGTGAATGGTCCCTTGCTCCAAGGCCTCTGCATACGTACTAAAATCGGACTTAAGATCCTCGGCGCGCTGCGCCCGGAACCGCGCTTCCTTGAACCCGCGCAGCAGATCGGACAGGACGTCGAGAAGCTTGATCCGCGACGCCGCTGTCTGCTGCATGAACTGCTCAGCCATGTTGCTCCGCGCATAGTGGACCGCGGCGACCGAGCCGTAGATCCCGACCGTCAGCAGCAGCGCGGCCATCGAGATATATCCCAGGTACAGGACGGAGCAGACCAGCAGCACGAACGACTGCACGCCCGAAGCGATGGGCCAGGTCGCATTCGAGATCTCATTGGTCTGATGGGTCAGCCGCTCAAAAAGCTCCGAGGTCCCGATGCTCTCCAGACCGAGCAGCTCGGCGCGCTGGATCTTGTCCACGATCCGGATGCGCAGCTTGCGCAGCGCCCCCTCAAGGAGGGTAGACATCGTGCCGACGCAGAGACGGAGGCTCAGCGCGAAGAGTGCAACGGCGACGATCAGCATCGCGAGCAGCATCAGACTCGGCTCGCCCAGCTTCTCGACGGTGGCGTTGACGATGGCGAGCACGCCGGCGTTGGCGGCCCCCGACACCGCCGCGGAGGCGAGGATGGTCACATGCGCGTTGCGGCTCTCTTCTTCAAGGAGTTTCCGGAGCATCGATATGCGCGTAGCCTCTGTCTGGGGTGAGCGGTGGGCGTAAGGAGCGCATGGGCGCAGCGTTAGTCGAAGAAGCGCCAGTCCTCGACGTAGTTGCCGACGATCTGCTTGGGATAGCCGGGGTCGGCGCTGCAGGTGACCATGTCGAAGCGGATGTGCTGGTCTTCTTTGAAGAAGTACACTTTGCCGTTGCCCCAGTAGATCGCGGCGTCGATCCGCTCGAACGTGACGCCCGGCCAGCGCTTGTGGGTTAGATCCGGGTAGCCTTCTTCGACGCGGTTCTGCTTCAGGCTGAAGCGGACGTAGCGGTTGCCGGAGAAAAGGAAGACGGTGTCCTGACCGATCTCCAGCGCGGCGTCGATGCGGTCGAATTCCAGTCCCGGGAAGGCCTCGACCAGCGGCTTGGGATAGCCGGGATCAAGCGCTCCCGTATCGATGTTCAGGCGCGCCACCAGGTTCTTGCGGATGAAGAAGACCTTGCGGTTTAAGCGCTCCCCTTCCGCGCCGATCAGATCGCGGCCGCTGAACGCCGCGTCGATGCGCTCAAACCCGATGGTGTCAAGCACCGGCCACCGTTCCACCAGGTTCTTGGGTTTTTCGCTGCCCTGCCTCTCGATCTGGTAACAGAAGTACTTCCGGCCGCGCACGAAGTACACCATCTTATCGACGGCAAACGCCGCCGATATGGCCGTGAACGCGGTCGACTCCTGGTACGCATCGCGGAGCGCCTGCGCCTTGTTCTGGTCCTTGAGCAGGGTCCAGATCCCGGCGACCTCCATCTCGATGGTCTGCGGGTTCTGCCGGATGGTCGAGATCCACTCGTTGTACTTGCTCTCATCCAAAGAGCTGAGCGCCGCGAGCTTCAGCTCGTCGCCGCCTTTGCCCGCCACGAAGCACTGCGAGCTGCTCTGCAGCTTCTCCCGGCTCGCTTCCATCCTGGCGTTGGTCTCACCCTTGCCGACGACGCCGTAGCTCGCCTTGAGGCCGGCCTGAATCTCTTCCTTGGTGATGCCGGACGACTTGATGATGGTGAGGAAGAGCTGCGCCTTGCCGCCGATCCAGACCCGCTTGACGTAGTGGCTGCCGAAGCGCTCGAAGAAGCGCTCGTAGGCGGCGCGGTGTTCATGCTTGAACGGGACCGGAACTTCGTACTCGTTGATTTCGGGAAGCACCAACTCGGTCTCGGACAGATACACGCTCCACAGGGGGATGCAGGAGCTGCGCAGCGCATAGTACGCTTCTT
>CALFML010000548.1 GCA_937879845.1 uncultured Myxococcales bacterium | reverse complement strand
CCAAGCCCTTCCGGCTGACGCTGACGGTCTACGATGAGCAGGGGCAGGTGCTCGGCCAGCTCGGCTACGATGTCGATAAGTCGGTGCTGAACCCGCAAAAGTTCAGCGCGCAGGCCACGGCGTTCTTCCAGATGGTAGACCAGGCCCTGCACCTGCCGGCCGCGGTGGCGCAGCCGGGTCCGGGGGTGGGCACGGTCGTGGCGACAAGCTCGCCGGCGCAGCAGAGCCAAGCGGCCCAGAGCGCCCCCCAGTCCGGCAGCAACCAGGGCGCGTCGAGCTGGCAGCCGGTCAGTCAGCATCCGCCGATGGCGTTCCCGGAGGGGCCGGTGGTCCAGCTGGAGGACAAGGAAGAGGCGCCCCTTGGTCAGCAAAAGCCCCTTATCCCGCAGACCAAGGAGGCGCACGAGTTCTTCGACCGCCGCCCGCCGTGGCTGCCCGGCTTCGACATCCGCGTCGGCTACCTTTATAGCGCCCGCACGTTCACCAATACCGGCAGCGAGCTGCGCCTGCCGCGCAGCGGCGCAAGCGGCGCGGTGCTGCATGGGGAGCTGTACCCGTTCTCGTTTGGCAAGTCGCTAAGCCCGGCGCTGGCGGGGCTCGGGGTGCGGGTGACGGCGCTGTTGCCGGTCTGGCCGGACATCGGCCTGGCCGGTCAGGAAGGCGGTCCGGTCATCGGCTACTACAGCGCCAGCGAGCAGCGGGTCGAGGCCGCCCTGCGCTGGCAGTACAACTACTGGGGCGAGATCCTGCGGCCGATCATCGAGATCGAGGGCCTGTTCGGCGACCACAACTTCTCGATCACCCCGAAGCAAAACGTCGACTTCGATCATCTGCCGTCGAGCGAGTACCGCTACCTGGGCGCCCTCATCGGCGGCCGGCTGTTTTTCACCCAGAAGTTCGCCGCCCGCATCGGCTTCACCTTCGCCAAGATCCTAAGCCTCGGGGCGCTGTCAACGCCGGCCTACGACAGCGCCGGCCAGCCGCTGTTTCAGACCAACGGCTTCCGCTCGTACGGTCCGGGCGATGGCGCCTTGTGGCGGGTCGAGCTTGGCACAAGCTACGATCTCTACAAAGGCCTCACCCTCAGCGCCGGGTTCTTCTATGAGCAGAACAAGCTCTCGTTCCAAGGCCAGGGCAACGTCTATCAGACCGATCAGCTGACCCCGGTGAGCGCCGCCCAGGACGAGTACATAAGCGTCATGATCACCCTCGGCTACGTCTTCCGCCCCTTCATTCGCTAAAGCCTCCCCTCCCCTTTTTTGCTGCTGGCTGCCTGCTGTCGCGGCCCGATCTGGCGGTCGCAGGGAATCCTCCCTCGTCCTACCTCGCAAGTCCGCGTCCGTAAGCCCGTCCCGCCGCTTCCGCCAAGAGCGCCATAACCTCGCTAAACCGCTTCATTTTCCTGGTTGGCCGGGGTACGATGCAGGGACGGTTTTCTATGCAGCATCTACCTTTAGAACCCGGACCTAGGCCCCGTCTGGTGAGGACATGGGAATGACGTTAGCCCCCGGCTTCCGCGCGGTCGTGTTTGCGCTGCGGGACTTGCCCCCAGACGACAAGAAGTACATCACCGACGCGGCGCGGGTGCTGCGCTGGGCGCCGGAGCGCGAGCCGGCCCTGTGGAATACGCCGCTGCTGCTGGGTCGGCAGAGCGATCCGCCGCCGGTTCCGGGGCTGCGCACCGATGCGGAGCTTTCGGCGAGCGGCGCCTCCGTGCTGCTCCTGGCCATGCGGCTGCTCCTGGCCGACGCGCTGCAGTGGCCGGAGCTGCGGTTTTTGGGGCTCGACCTTTATAAGGATGCCCCTGACTACGTGCTGTACGCCGCCGACCCGGAGCGCTTCACGCCCGAGTCCCTCGCCGATGCGCTGAGCGGCGGCGCGGCCGGGGGCGGGACGACCGCCGGGACCGCGGTCGGCTGGCATATCCAGCGCGGTCTGCAGCCACGGCCGCCGCGGCTGCCGCCGGTTCCCGGCGACCGCGTGCCGGTGCTGGGGCTGCAGGTGCCGATGCTCGGCGGCAGCTTGGCGCACCTGCGCGATCTGCGGCCGCTGGCCGAGCGCCGCCGCGCGCCGGTGGAGCTGACGCAGAGCCCGCAGTCGGCGCAGTGTGCCGCCCTCTCCTCCCCTTATGCCGCAGTGCCGCAAGCGGCGATGGCGGGGCACCACCAGGGGCGCTACGCCTTATTCATTCTCCTTGAGCAGTGCGGCCAAGCGGAGCCCGGCAGCGATGAGGCGCAGGTCGAGCTGACGCTGTTCCGCGTCGATGCGGAGGCTGGCACCACCGCCCAGCAGCCGGTGCGGCTCCAGATCGGCGATCTGAGCGTCCTGCACGATGCCGAGGCCGGCCAGCTCGCCCCGGCCGCCCTCAGCGACTGGCTGGCTGAGCTCTTGCCGAGCTGCTTTCTCATCGCCCCGACCGGCGCGGTGCTGATCGTGGATTGGTTCCGGCTGGATCTCACGGTGCTCGCCGATGCGGCGGCAGCGGCGACGCTGGAGCTGAAGCTGTGCGGCGCGCCGGAGCTGAAAAAGGACCCGGTGGAGGCGGACGGCGATGGCGTGGATGCCTCGCTGCTCGATCCGTATCTGTGGTCGCTGGCGGGGCTGGCCGATCTGATCGCGGCGGCGGAGCTTACGCTGTCCACGAGCGGGCGCTATCTGATGCTGGAGAGCGCCGCGCCGCTAGACGGGGAGATCTCTTATCTGTCCGCCTTGCTGGATTTGCATGCTTGTCCGGGTCCGCACCTTCTTTACTGCAGCTTGCAGGACCAAGCGGGGAGCTTGCCGGCAGCCTCGATTGCCGATCCGTTTCCGGCCGGACACGGCGAAGACGCGGCGCCGGGGGCCATCGCTTAGTACGGAGCTTTGCCGAGTCGGAAGCACCGCTGCGCTGGGCAGGGCGGTGCAGCTGGATGTTTCCGGCCGTACATGGCGAAGACGCGGCGCCTGGGGGCTATCGCTTAGTACGGAGCTTTGCTGATTCGGAAGCACCGCTGCGCTGGGCAGGGCCTGGGCAGGGCGGTGCACAAGTATGTCTGGGCTTGGCGCAGCTTCGCTGCGCGCCGTATCGCGAAGCCCTGCCCAGGCCCTGCCCAGCTTCGCTGTGGACGGCGGATTTCGGCGGGCGGAGCTGGGTTAGAAGCTGACTCGCGCTTTGAGGAAGATTTCGCTGGCTCCGGCGGCTGGATCGCCGAACTTGGTGGAGCGGTCGCCGAGGAGGACGAATCCGCCGAGCATCAGCTCCGTGGCATCGGCGACCGTCCAGATGATCTGCGGAAACAGCACGCCGGTGGGCGCGTAGTCGTCCCATAAGCGGGTCTCCAGATCTACGGAGGGCACCTTGAGCACGCCGAACAGGCGCAGGAGCAGCCGGTCGTGCAGGGTCTTTACGTCGACGCCGGCCACGATGTAATCGCCTAGGCGCGACTCGACGCGCGGGTCCTCGCGGATGTCGATGGAGTTGCGGCGCGGCCGCGCGGCACGTCCGGCGCCGAATTCATCGATGAAGCCGTGCACGTACTGGATGTTGATGTACGCCCGGCCGCCGATGGTGTAATCGACGCCGATGGTCGCCTTGACGAACGGCGTCCCCTCCACCACCACGGGACGGGTGACCTGCTGATCGGGGTTGAACGTCACCCGCAGATAGCGCCCGGTCGCCGGATCCTGCTGGTACTCCAGCGGTCGCAGGCTGCCGGGCAGGGTGATGGCGTCGTAGATTCCCATCCGGATTTCGGTCGGGATGTTCACCGCCGCTTCGATCCAGTAGCCAAGGCCGCCGAGCCGCTGGATCGAACCGGCCATCTCGACGCCGATGACGTCGGTCTTGGGGTACACCAGGGTCGTCTGCACGGTGTTGTTGTCCACCGATCCGGTGACTACCGACCAGGCGGGCACCGGGACGCCGAAGCGGCCGTGGTAGTACGACAGACCCACGTCCTGCCCCGCGATCTTGGCGCCGGTGCGGAAGGCGAACTGCAGGTTGGCGCCGGAGATCTCGGGCGCCAGCACGTCGGCCTTGATGGTCAGGGAGCGGCCCGAGGGAATAAGCTCGCCGGTGGTCGGATCGACGACCGGCACGTAGAGGCCGCGCTCCTGATCGAGCGCGGCGCGGATTCCCTGGTTCTGCAGCGGCGCCGGGCGCAGCGGATCGAGCAGGGCGCTCGGCGCGGTGCGCGGCAGCTGGGCCGGACGGAAGATCGGAATCAGCACCGCCGTGAACGTCAGATCGCCGATGGGATTCCAGTCGGCGCGGATCATGTTGTTGGCGAGCATCCGGCCAAACTGCAGCGGATCGGACAGGTCCAGCGTGTTGATGTTGGAGATCGGGTTGAACTTGTCCGCCGCCCCCCAGGGCACGGTCTGCCGGCCGATGCGCAAGTCGAAGCGCGGGATGACATCGCCGAAGAGGTTATTGATGTCGACGAACGCCGCGTGCACTTCCAGGTAGTACGGATCGACGCGGTCGCGCAGGGTCGTGGAGTCGATATCGCGGATATCGGAGAAGCCGTACAGCTGCAGCTCCGCGTCGGCCACCGCCCGCACCTTGGTGCCGACCTTGAGGTTTAGGGCGGCGCGGATCCGGTTCTCGTTGCGCGAAAAGCCGTTCTTGAGCAGCGACCACTGCGCCGGCACCGGGTTTGGCAGCGTGCGCTCCTCGCCGAGCACGCGAAACCGGATGTCGCTGGAGATCCAGCCGGAGAACTTGAGGTCGACATCAGCGCGCGCGGTCTGCCCTAGGGCGAGCAGCATCGCGCACGAGAGAATCAGTCTTTGCATTCCTTCACTCCGCCGCCCGCGCCCCCCATCGCGGGTAAGAAGTCCTAAGTGCTTCGGGTCTTACTCGCGGGTCAGCGCGCGCTGGGTGAACTGATCGTCGGTGTAGCCGTTATTGACCGTGCTCTTGATGAGGATTAGCTCGGTCTGGTGGTTGCCGCGCCGGTGGTCGGTGTAGACCATCTTGCCGGGCGAGAAGTGGCCGGGGGCGTCCTCGGTGAAGTTGAGGCGCTCGGCGGTGCGCAGCTTCTTGCC
>CALFML010000547.1 GCA_937879845.1 uncultured Myxococcales bacterium | reverse complement strand
GGCTGGCTCTCCCTAGCTCGCTGTCTCAGGTTGTGAGGTCGGCGCGACCTGCTGCCATCGCCGAGAGACCGGCTGGGGCGGATTTGCGGATCGATTGCAGATCGATTCCCGCGCTCCCCTCCGGTGGGTTTTGGGTCTACCGTAGCCGTCTTTTCGCTCCAAGGGAGCTCACAAAATTTCTTGAACAGTTTCCGCGCGTTATCGGTAAGATGGTCAGACCAAAAAATGAGTCTGAGCGATGCCAAACTTCTCTTAACGCCGGAGACCCCTATGATGGACAGCGTCAGGATTGCCTTTCTATGCGGGCTCGTTACGATGGGTTTGCTGGGCTGCCAGAAGCCGTGCGCCACGACCGCCGACTGTGGCGCCGGTGAAGTCTGCGCCGCCGCGCTCTGTCGCGAGCTTAACTGTGAGGAGGCGATGCTGGTCACCGATCCCGCGACCGGAGCCTGCGTCGCGCTCTCAGGCTGCTACTTGACCCAGGAGCAGCGGACCTGGCAGACCTGCCAGGAAGACCCCTGCACGGGGCTCGCTGAGACGAGCTGCATCAGCGACACGCGCTGTCAGCCGAGCTACGCCGTCACCGAAATAGAAAGCCGGCCCGGAGAGGGCTTTCATCTGTCGGGCTGTGACGGCAGCGGAGGCCAGAGCGACGATGGGAGCGCGCCCGGAGTCAACAACGGCGACCGACCCAAGCACGGCGCGTTCGACGCCGAGTGTCCGATGCGGACGCAGAGCCATACCTACGCCGGCTGCCGCGCGGTGCCGCAGCTCCCGTCGCAGGACCCCTGCAAAACGCTGACCCAAAAGCAGTGCGAGTCGCGCCCCGACTGCACTCCCCTGGCTCCCAACCCCTGCGGGATAAACGGCATCTGCTTTGACACAACCGGCACCGATAAGGGGATGTGCACGGATCTGCACCCGCTGTCGCAGGGGGGCTGCGAAGCCGCCAACCAGATGACGTGTCTGCTCAACCCCGCCTGCCAGCCCATCGGGACCCCGTGCTACTGTCCTCCAGGGGGGAGTTGCGAGTGCAGCGGCGGCGTGTTCAAAGGATGTGAGAGCAACGATCGCCTGCGCCGCTGCTCGTCCAGCGCCGACTGCCGCTCCGGCGAGCGCTGTGACAACGACGAGGCCTGCATCGCGCCGCGGACCTTCACCAGCCCGCCGATTCAGCCGTCCGGACCTGGCGCGCCCGACTGTTTGGGGGCCTGTGTGCCGATGGGCTGCGCTGGCCTCGGGGAGTCGCAGTGCAACGCCAACCCCGCCTGCGATGCCGGTCACTATCGCACGGTCTGCCGCCTCAAGTACTACGGCACCGACGGCGCGCCGTCATGCTCCTTCGATAGCTCGCGGGCGGGCATAACGGGCGGGACATGCGGCTGCGGCAGCGAGTACCTCGGATGCGCCGAGCAGAACCCGCCGACCGAGCTCGCGGCCGAGCGCAGCCTGCTCGTTCGCGATCCGGAAATCATCGACGATCCGGCGTTCAACCTCCGCGCTGTACTAACTAAGCTGGCCCCTGCCGGACAGGTCGATTTGTTCACCCGGTCCCTGCTGTCGCAGATCATGAGCGACCAGCCGCTGGCCAACGGCGCCACTGCCAAGGCGCGTCCGGGCTTTAGCAAGCTGTATGGGGAGCTCGATGTCGCGCAGCCGCAGCTGGCGCAGCGCTTCTCGGCGCTGATGGCGACGACGGCTCTTATCAACCGGCTCGATCTGGCGTCCAGCCAGAACTGCGGCGAAGCGCGCCTGTCCTTCGCCATGACCACCGCGTATAAAAACGGCAACCAGCGGCTGACGATGATCGTCGAGCTCAAGGTCCCCGACGATGGCCACGAGTGCCAGACGGTCGCGCAGCGGTGGGCGGAGCTGTCGCTCCTTCAGGATGCGGCGGAGCGCCGGACCCGGCTTATCGCGCTTTATGATGAGCTGCTCACCCCGGCGCACCTGGGGCAGATTCGGACCAACGAGTTCGTCAACCCCGGCACGGATGAGCCGTGGGAACTGCGTGAGTTCCACCTCCGACCGACCGATGGGATGCCGGCGCAGGCGCCGGTCGCGCAGACGATGAACCCGCTGCAGATCGGCAATCCGGAGCTGCTCGCCTGGGTGAACGCCAACGTGGCGGGACTCCAGTCCGGCACCGCGATTATTCCCCAGAAGTTCCTCGCCGCCGCCTCCAGCGAGGACGGTGCCCGCCTGTTCCTGGGGGCGGAGGTCAAAGACCCGGCGATGCTCGCGGTCGAGAAGTCGCTAAACGCACTTTCCTGCGCCGGCTGCCACTTGACGGAGACCAAGTCACCATTCGTCCATATCGGCGAGCGGCTGGCTCAGAAGGTCGGCAGCGCATACCGCCCCAGCGGACGCGCCGTGATCGACGATTTCCTCCAGCAGGAGCTGATCAAGCGCAAGGCGCTTCTCGCGCGCGTCCAGTCTGGCGCAAACGCCCTTATCGCCCAGCCATGGCGTCCAGCGATCCAGGGGCGCGTCCACTAGACCCGCTTCCTGAAGGCGGGGGCTCGGCGCCGCGGCGCTCCAAAATAGGAGCCGCACCGGATGCCCCGGAGGCAAGGTCCGCCGCTAGCTCTCCCATCGGGCCTGGTCCCGCGCCGCTTCCCCGAAGGGATGAATCGCTCCTTTTCCGGCCATATTCTCAGCTCAGCTGCGGCGCGATTTAATCTGCGAGTTTCTCCTTGTGTACCAAATGGGACAGGAGGTGTCCCATTTGGTACGACCCCGCCGGGAATCGGGCTCCGGAGTTGATTCCCCGGTCTTATAGAACAACGGACTCCGGCGCCGGATCGCGGATCCACCTGCGACGGCGCCAAGCCAAGGCCGCGAAATCATTCCCCTTTTTCGATTTGGCATCATGCGTCTTCCCTTGTCACGCTAAGATTTCTCATTAGAGCGATCATGAGATCTACGATGCCGTGGCGATCAGCGGATAGACGCTTGTTCCGGTGCTGGCCTTTGGTGGCAGCGATCTTTTTTGGCACGGCCGCGCATGCGGAGAACCCAGCCGGAAGCGCTGCCGCAGTCGGTGCGCCCAAGGGTCAGCCGAGCGACGCGCAGCTCTCGGCAGCTAAAGAGTTCTTCGTGCGTGGCGAGCAGCTGTACATGCAGGGCCGGTATGACGCAGCGTGGGTCGAGTTCAGCTCCGCCTACCAGATCGCCCCCCTCCCGGAGCTCTTGTTCAACTTGGCGCGCACGGAAGAGAAGCTCAACCGACCGGCCGCGGCGGCCAAGCACTACCGCGAGTTTCTGCAGCAGTCGCCCGGCGATCCAGACACCGATAAGATCCGCGCCATCATCGCCCGGCTGGAGCAGCCGGCGCCGCCCGTTTCGTCGTCGCGAGAGACCGGCGGGACGCGGCGTCTGCCGCTCTACAGCATCATCGCCGGCAGCGGGACGGTGCTGTTTACGATCATCGGCGCCGCGGCGCTCGGCTCGGCGCGCTCGCGGTACGACTCGCTCGCCGGCACCTGCGCTCCCAACTGCCCGACGTCCGACCTCATGCCGCTGGAGCAGACCATTCAGAGCGGCCAGGCCTTCATCTCCCTGGCGGCGATCAGCGCGGCGGGCACGGTGGGCCTCCTAGTCTGGGAGCTGCGGCGCGGACGCAGCGGGCACTAGCTCACAGCACCTGGACATCCAGGGATTCATTAGACTACGACAACGTGGGGAGGTCTTATGCGCATTTCTATCCTGGCGGCCTTGTTGCTATCGGGGTGCTTCGATCTGAGTGCGCTCGGACCTGGCACCAGCGTCACTCCGCCCGGTAGCGACCTGGCGACGACTCCGAACGATGATCTAGGTACGAGCGGCGGCGGCGATCTCGCCAGCCCCGTCTATTGGTTCAGTACGTATAACGGCGGCCCCGGCGCCAAGCCGCTGCGCGGCATCAGCGGGGCGGGTGGGACGCTCCTGGCCGTGGGCGACAACGGCGGCTGCGTGGCTTCGACCGACGGCAAAAACTGGAGCGGGCAGAACCCGGGGACCAACGCCGACTTCACCGGCGTATGGGCGAGCGCCGCGAGCGAGTTCTGGCTCGTGGGCAGCGGCGGCGGCCGGATCTATCGGTACAGCGGCTCGGGCTTTGCGCCTGCGGCCAACGTGCCCGGCATCAACTACACCGCCGTCTTCGGACTCAGCGCGACGCGGGTCATCGCGGTCAGCTCCGATCCCAACCGCGGCGCGCAGCTCTCCATCACTACGCCGCAGTGGATGCCGCAGGATCACAACTACAACCAGAAGCAGTACGGCATGTGGGGCGGAACCGGCCGCCTGTGGACCGTCGGCGAGAACAACACCGCCGGCTACTACGATTTCGCGAACAACAGCTGGGCCGCCAAGCAAACGATCCCCGCCTCTGCTGCCAACATAACCTTCCGCGCGGTCTGGGGCACTACCGATACCGATGTCTGGGCGGTGGGCGATCAAGGCAACATCGCCCACTACGTAAACGGCTCGTTCACCCGTGTCTTCAGTAATGGCAGCGCCAACGTCCCGGCCGATCTAACCGGCGTCTGGGGCTTTTCGGCCAACGATATCTGGGCGGTCGGCACCGGCGGCACGGTCCTGCACTATGACGGCGCCGCCTGGCAGCCGTTTACTAACAAGAAGGACATCACCGCAGGAGAGCAGCTCCTCGCCATCTGGGGCGACCAGACCAACTTGTGGACCGTGAGCTCCCGGGCGAACATATTCCGGCACCACTAGGCGGGGATTGGCCGCTCCGCGGCGGACACCGACTTGCGGGGTAGGTATTTATCTTGCTCGCAGTTCGCACCGCTGCGGATCGTTTGACCGGCCGTTTCTCTCGCGGGCTACGCTTCAGGTTGTGAGGTCCGCTGTCCCTGCTCCTCCGGCTGGCCGGACGGCTTGGCTGACCCTGGGAATGAGTGCGGGGCGATTGCGGCCGCTAGTCTCTCCTAACTGCCAAAACTCCGAAAACGTACAGCCACATGCATCGGCACGCAGGCCGCAGTATACTGAAGAGCGCACTGCAGGGAGCCAGGTCCGGGGAGACCATGACGCAGCTTCGCTCAGGGGAGGTCTTTGCCAGCCGCTTCGAGATCGACCGTGCGGCAGGCAGCGGCGGTATGGGGACTGTATATCGCGCCCGCGACACGTACAGCGGGGACTTTGTCGCGCTCAAGGTTCTGCACCGGGACAGCACCGGACCGAGTGAGACGGAGCGTTTTTCGCGTGAGGCGCAGCTTTTGTGCGAGCTGCGGCACCCCGGCATAGTATCGTACGTCGCCCACGGGCAGACGCCGCAGGGACAGCAGTTCCTGGCCATGGAGTGGCTGGACGGCGAAGACCTGGCGCAGCGTCTGCGACGCGGTCCGCTGTCCCTGCGCGATTCGCTTCAGCTGCTTGAGCAAGTAGCCGCCGCGCTGACCATTCCCCACGAGCGCGGCATCGTCCACCGCGACCTCAAGCCGACCAACCTGTTTCTGCCCGGCAGCGACGTCGCGGGTGTCAAGATCTTGGACTTTGGCATCGCACGTCGAGTCGCCGGTTCGGCGCCGATGACCCGGACCGGGATGGTCGTGGGAACTCTTGGATATATGGCGCCGGAGCAGGCGCGGGGGAGCCGGGAGCTGCTGCCGGCCGTCGATATTTTTTCACTCGGCTGCGTCCTTTATGAATGTCTGGCCGGGGAGCCGCCGTTTGTCGCGGATCACGTCGCGGCCATGCTGCTGCGCATCTTGTTCGAGGAGCCCGTGCCGCTTATCCAGAGGCGGCAGGGAATCCCGGATGCGGTCAGCGAGCTTTTGGAGCAGATGCTCAAAAAAGATGCGGGTCAGCGTCCGGCGGACGCCATGGCTCTATGTGCGCGCCTTGCAGACATAAGGGTGCGGGCGGCGCTGTCTAGTTATCCTACGCTCGCCGCCGCGGCCAAGCCGCCCTCCATGTTCGCGGAGGATGAGCAAGCGCTCTTCAGCCTGGTCATGGCCGCCGAGCCCGAGTCCATCGCTCCATCCATCGCCGCGACTCCGCCATCTTTGCCTAATCGCGCGGCGAGCCGCCACGCATCGGTGGTTGCAGCGGTCGCCGTACTACGTGTGCGCGCCGAGGTGATGGCGGACGGAGTGCTGGTGGCAACGGTGTCGCGCACCGGAAGCGTGACCGATCAGGTGGCTCTGGCGGCCCGGGTCGCGTTGCTCATCAAGGAGCACTGGCCGGAGGCGGTGGTCACGGTGGCCACCGGGCGGGGCTCGACCAAGGGCCGGACGACAGTAGGGGAGATCGCCGATCATGCGGTTCGGCTTCTGCAGCGCCGCAAGGATGAGCATGCGGCGGCGCTTACCGAGGCGGGCTCCGGCGTGTGGCTCGATGCGCTGAGCGCCCGCCTGCTCGGCCCGCGCTTCGTGATGCACCCGACCACCGAAGGGGCGCTGCTCCTTTTGGAGGACCGGGAGGTCGATGAGAGCCGGCGCCTCCTTGGTCGGCCGACGCCGTGCGTGGGGCGCGACGCGGAGCTGGCCCTCATGGACGCGCAGTTAGGAAGCTGCATCGAGGACTCTGCCGCCCGCTTGGTGTTGATGACGGCGCCGCCGGGCATTGGCAAGTCGCGGCTGCGCCATGAGTTCTTGCGCCGCGTGGACAAGTGGAGCGAACCGGTCACGGTAATCGACGGCCGCGGCGACCTGGTGAGCGCTGGGGCGCCGTATGGAATCCTGGCCAACGCGATCCGCCGCGCCTCTGGTCTCACCGGCGGCGAGCGGCCGGACGACCAGCAGCTGCGGCTGCGCGCCTTCATGGCCCGGCACGTCGCGGCGGCGGCGCAGGAGCGCGTCGCCGTCTTCATCGCCGAGCTGTGCAACATCCCTTTTGTCGGGGAAGTCCCGCCGATGCTGGCGGAGGCGCGCAAGGACCCCAAGCTGATGCGCCGCTGCTTGCAGAGCGCGGCGCTCGACTGGCTGCGGGCGGAGTGCGATGCTCACCCGGTGCTGCTGGTGCTGGACGATCTGCAGTGGAGCGATGCTCTTACCACATCGCTCCTTGAAGAAGTTCTTAAACGGCTGCAGGACTCGCCGCTGTTCGTGCTCGCCTTCGCCCGTCCGGAGGTCCATGAGATCTTCCCAGGACTGTGGTCCAGCTGCGGCCTGCAGGAACTCAAGCTCAAGCCGCTGAGCAAGCGCTCCTGCGAGCGCCTGGTGCATCAGGTCTTGGGGGACGCCGTCGGCCGCGACATCAATCCGGCTGATGTCTCAGGCGGACTCTGCCATCGGTGAGCTGATTGTTTGGTTGGACTGCGGACAGGTTGCGGATAGATACTTGTCTTGATGATACAGAGAACGCGGCCATGTCATGTTGCGGAAAATACTCGCGGCAGGATCGCGCTTGCCCGTCGCTGCCATCGACAAGCGTCGGTTCTGAGATGGGGATGCCGTAGGCAGTCTCCGGCGCTTCTAAAAAGCGGCCGCAGACTTTATTCCCGAATCTGCGAGCCGCCAATAACGTTATTCGGATCTCCTTAGGAATCGCCGCCCGCGCCGCTTCAGAAGCTCGCCGTTGGCTGCGAGGCGCGCCGGGCGCGAGGCGCTGAGCCAGAGGTCGAGAAATGCGGTATACATCCCATCGTGAGCGGCGGCTCTGCTGGATGATGCCCGCAAGCTGGGGTAGGCTAAATTTCCCTGGCCCGATGGCGCGCCGTAACCCGCCGGCAATCGGGCGGGCCGCCGCCAATGAAGGGATTGAATGAGTAAGAGCAACAACGGCACACCATCGGCTGAGACGGGCGCCACCGATATTCCCCACCTCCGGGCCGTTGCCGACCTCCTCCCGCAGCTCGTCTGGAGCTGCCGCCCCGACGGGTATTGCGATTACCTGAGCCGCCGGTGGGTCGCGTACACCGGGGTTCCCGAGGCGCTTCACCACGGCAGCGGGTGGCTCGACGCCGTCCACCCCGACGACCGGTCCTACACGGGGGCTGTGTGGACAGCCTTCGTCGCCGGCAGGGCCGAGTATGACGTCAACTACCGCCTCCGTCGGCACGATGGCGAGTACTGCTGGTTCAAGACCCGCGGCACCCTCGTCCGGGGCGAAGGCGGGGAGCCGCTTCGGGTAGTCGGGACGACCACGGACATCAACGAGCAGAAGCGGGCGGAGGAGCGGGATCGAGAGAGCCGGGAGCGACTCGACGCGGCTCTTTCGGCATCGGGGACGGGGACGTTCCGCTGGGACATCCAGACCAACGCCCTCGACTGGGACGAGCAGCTCGATCGGCTCTTCGGCCTCCCGCCCGGGTATACCGTCCGGTCGCTCGACAAGTTCGTCGAGCGGGTCCACCCGGACGATCGGGCCGGGGTCCTCGAGCGGTGCCGGCGGTGCAAGGACGAGGGGGCCGACTTTGCGATGGAGTTCCGGGTCGTCTGGCCGGACGGGTCCGTCCACTGGCTCGACGACCGCGGGCGAACCTTCTTGGACCCGGGGGGCCGACCCGCCTACATGACCGGGGCGTGCGTCGACATCACCGACCGCAAGCGGTCGGACGAGCGGTTCCGGGAGCTCGACGAGCGGGCGACCTTCGTCCGCAAGGCGAGCGGAGTGGGTTTTTGGTACTGCGACCTGCCGTTCGACGTGCTCTCTTGGGACGAGCTGGTCAAAGCCCACTTTCATCTCGCGCCGGACGCGAGGGTCACCATCGGCACGTTCTACGAGCGCATCCACCCGGACGACCGGGAGCCGACCCGAGAAGCGATCGAGCGGAGCATCGCGGGTCGCGAGGGGTACGACGTCCACTACCGGACCGTTCACCCCGAGACCGGAGCCGAGAAGTGGATCCGGGCGATCGGCCGGACGTTCTACGCGCCGGACGGAACGCCGCGGCAGTTCGACGGGATCACGCTGGATGTCACAACCGAGCGGCGCGCCGAGGAGCGGCGGCAGTTCCTCGCCGACCTCGCGGCCGCCACTCAGCCGCTCATCGACCCCGCGGAGGTCACGGCACTGACCGCTCAGATGCTCGCCGAGCACCTTCGTTGCGATCGGTGCGCGTACGCCGAGGTGGAAGACGAGGCGATCTACGTCATCACCGGGGATCACACGCGCGGCGTGCCGAGCATCGTCGGCCGCTGGTCGGTGGCCTCCTTCGGGGCCGAGCACCACCGGTCGATGCGGGCCGATGAGCCGTACGTCGTCCACGACGCGGACGAAGACCCGCGCATCGGCCCGAACGATCTTCCGGCGTACCGCGCGACCCGGATCCAGGCGGTCGTCTGCGTCCCACTGCTCAAGGACGGGCGGTTCACCGCGGCGATGGCCGTCCACCAGGCGAGCCGGCGGCACTGGACGGCGGACGAGGTGGAACTGGTCCGTACGGTCGTCGGCCGGTGTTGGGAAGCCCTCGAGCGCGCCCGCGCCGCCCGGGCGCTCAAGGAAAGTGAAAAGAACCTCCGGCTCATCACCGACAGCGTTCCGGCCCTCGTCGCCTTCGTCGACGCCGACCAGCGATACCGGTTCGTGAACCGTGAGTATGAGGAGTGGTTCGGCCGCCCGCGGGCGGAGTTCCAGGGACAGCACATCCGAGAGGTAATCGGGGAGGCCGCGTACGCACAGCTCCGCCCGTTCGTCGAGCGCGGACTCGCCGGCGAGCGGTTCGAGTTCGAGGCGTTCAGCCCGTACCCGACGGGGGGCCGCCACATCCACGCCGCCTTCGTTCCCCGCATTGACGACGGAAGGGTGGCCGGGTACCTGTCCCTCATCACGAACGTCTCGGACCGCGTCCGCGCCCAGGAGGAGCTCCGCGAGAGCGAAGCAATGCTCCGATCGGTCACTGACGCCGCGCGGGTCGGGCTCGTCATGGTAGACGAGGGGCACCGCTACCGGTTCGCGAACCGCGCGTATGCCGAAGTGCTCGGGCTCCCGTCCGCGGATATCGTCGGCCTCAGCGTCGCCGAGGTCCTTGCCCCGGTCTACGAGCAGCAGGTCCGCCCGCGACTCGATCGGGCCTTTGCCGGCGAGCGTGTGAGCTACGAGCTCAGGCTCCCGTCGCGTCCCGGCAGCGGGCCGCGGTTCTGCTCCGTCGCGTACGAGCCGCGGACCGATCCGTCGGGGGAGAAGCTCGTGGTGGTCGTCATCGTAGACGTCACGGAGCGGCTGCGGGCAGAGGAGCAATTACGCGACGCGGACCGGCGCAAGGACGAGTTTCTTGCCATCCTTGCCCACGAACTCAGAAATCCGCTCGCGCCGATCCGAAACGGTCTCCAGGTGATGCGGCTCGCGGCCGACAACGCGGCGATCATCGCGAAGTCGCGGGACATGATGGACCGCCAGCTCACGCATATGGTGCGTCTGGTCGACGACCTACTCGACGTGTCGCGGATCTCGCGCGGGAAGATGGAGCTGCGCCGCGAGCGGATACTTTTATCCGACGTGGTCGCCAGTGCCGTCGAGACAGCGCGGCCCGCGATCGACGCGGCAGGGCACCTCCTGACCGTGAGCGCGCCGCCTGAGCCTTTGCACCTGGACGGCGACCTTACCCGGCTCGCGCAGGTGTTCAGCAACCTGCTTACCAACGCGGCCAAGTACACGCCGGCGTCAGGTAAGATCTGGCTGGCGGTGGAGCGGGCCGGCGGCGACGCGGTGGTGAGCGTGAAAGACACCGGCGTCGGCATCCCGGCGGAGGCGCAGCCCCGGCTCTTCATCATGTTCTCCCAGGTCGACCGCTCGTTCGAGCGCTCTATGGGCGGGTTGGGTATAGGGCTCGCGCTCGTCAAAGGTCTGGTCGAGATGCACGGCGGGAGCGTAGGCGTGGAGAGCGCAGGGCAAGGCCGGGGGAGCACTTTCACCGTGAGGCTTCCGCTTTCGCAGAGTCAGCCGGCGAGCGAGCGGACCCCCACGGTCGCCGGTCGCGTGGTCCGCGGGACGCGGCGAAAGGTCCTGGTCGTTGACGACAACCGCGACTCGGCCCTGTCCATGGCCGAGATGTTGACGTTCCTCGGGCACGAGGTGGCGACGGCGCACGACGGAGCCTCGGCGATCGACGCCGCCGAAGCGTTCCGCCCCGAAGTGGTGTTCATGGACATCGGCATGCCCGGAATGAACGGTTTCGACGCGACGCGGGCCATCCGGAGGCGTGCGTGGGGACGCGGAGTGACCGTCGTGGCGCTCACCGGCTGGGGCCAGGCGAGCGACCGGGCCGAGTCTGAGCGGGCCGGGTGTGACGGGCACCTCGTGAAACCAATCCACCTGAACGACGTCGAGCCGTACCTGGCTATTCCGCGGCAGAGGTAGCGTTCGAACGTGCACATCCGCCGAGGATCGTTTAGCGCGAATTTCCAAGGTCCGCGTCGGAAGCACAGCCATGGCCTGGGCCTTATCGGCTCATGAATCGGTCAGCTGCCCGGTGACTACCTAGGTCATAGGACTCAAGCAGAATCACTCCGTCGTTGCGCCGCGACGGAGCAACTTTTCCTTTGAAAATGAGGCCTTCGGCGCGACATAGAACGACACGCCGGGCCCAGTAGCTCGTCTGAGCGCTCCAGACCGAAATTCCCCGTCCAAGAACAGGCCTCGACCCGCGAATCCGTGCGCACGCCTGCCCGAGGCAGCGCGGACGGTTTCGCGCTGCCTCTCACTCGGTGGCGACGGTTATCCGGCCGATGTCGCCCGCGCCGTCGCCCACGCCGCCGGCAATGCGCTGTTTCTAGAAGAGATGATCCGCTCCCTGGCCGAAGGGAAGCCGGCCGAGTCCTCGGAGACGGTGATCGCGATGCTGCAAGCCCGTATCGGCCGGATGGACAGCGGGCCGCGGTGGGCGGTGTGCTCGGCCGCAATCTTCGGCCAGACCTTCTGGCTCGGCGGCGTGGCGGCGATCTTGGAGCTGCCGCCTTCGTCCGAGGTCGACTCCTGGTTGTCGCTTCTGGTGCAAGAGGAAATGATTCAGCCGCAGCCGGAGAGCCGCCTCAAGAAGGATAAGGAGTATGGGTTTCGTCACGCCCTGATCCGCGATGCGGCCTATCTTCTGCTGACTAAAAATGATCTGCGAACCGGACACCGCCTTGCGGCGGAATTTCTTGCTGCGGTCAAGGAGCCCGACTCCGCGGCACCGCTGACCAGCGTGGCGCAGCTGCACGGCGAAGCGCTGGCGTACCACTACCAGCAGGCGCAGATGTTTGATAAGGCGCGCGATGCCCTCATGCGGGCGGGAGACGCGGTGGTCCGGCTCGGTGCTTCGGCGGAAGCGCGCGTCCACTACACGGCGGCGCTGGCGATGATCGACCAGGTGCCGGATACGGAACAGAACCGCCGCTGCAAGATCGACGTGCTCCTGCGGCTCGTGCAGACCGGCATGCTGCTCGACAAACACGAAGAGTATCTGGCGAGCCTGGCGGTCGCCCGGGCGCTGCTCGAAACGTTACCTGGCTCCGACGGCGTCAGCGCCGCGGACCGCTTGCGCTGGGCGCGGCTGCATTATCTGTACGGCCACCTTTATTACTATCGCGGACAGAACCCCGAAGCGATCGGCTACTACCGCCTGGTGCTGCCGATCGCGCAGGAGTTCGGCGACCAGGAGCTGCTGGCGGTGCCGGCCTACAGCATCGGCGCCGCCTTGGCGATGCGCGGCTATACCAACCAGGCGGAGCCGATGCTGGCGCAGGCGATCGAGCCGATCATGCGCTATGGGGCTCCGATGGAGTGGCTGCGGGCGCTCCTGTTCTACGGCCATGCGCTGATGGCGCTCGGACGCTACGCCGAAGGACTGGAGCACATGGATCGTGGCCATGCCCGCGCCGCCGAGCTCCATAACCCGGAGTTCATGCTCCTATCCTATGTCGTGCGCTGCAGCTTCTTTCGCACCTGCGGCGACTGGCCAGAGGCCGTCCGCTGCGCCGATACGACGCGGCAGCTGGCGGAGCAGATCGACAACCCGCTCTATGTCCGGGTGGCGTGCACGTACCAGGCATGGGCGCTGAGCTACCTTGGCAAGACGGAGGAAGCCGCGGCGCAGCGCGGTCGGGCGTTGGCCATTGACCAGGCGCACGGCAAGCAGTGGATTTTATCGAGCTGGTTCGCGGCTGCGGACTGCGAGATCGCGCTGCACGCCGGCCGGTACGCGGAGACGATTGAGCGGGCGCAAGCGCTTCTGCCCAAGCTGCAAGCCGAGGGCGAGTTCCTGTCCGAGATGGTCACGGCCCGCGCCCTGGCGGTGGCCCGCGCCGTCCACGAACCCGGCAGCACCTTTGCGCCGATCGATGAATGCATAAGGGCCCTGACTGAAACCGGCAACCTGATGGAAGCGGCGCGTACCCACCTGTGGGGAAGCTGGGCGGCGCTGCAGCGCGGCGATCGGGCTCGCGCGCAGCATCACGTCGAGCTGGCGCTGCGCCAGTTTCAGCACAGCGGTTGTGGGTACGCTCATGGCGAAGCCCAGCGCCTGGCGGAGTGCATCGCGGCAAGTCCTCCGTCCGCTGCCGCGGCCGATAAATAGGCGCCGCTTCCGCCCAGGCGCTAAAGCGGCATGATTCCGTACTCCGCCCGCACCTGGTCGATGGGCCTTGCGACCACATCCCACGGGCTCCAGCCGTCGCTCAGATCCACCCGGCACGCCGCTCCGCGCTCCACGGCGCGCAACACCTTCTTGGGATCAAACAGCCCGCGATACCCCTCCGCCACCGGCGTCAGCTTGATGCCGAGATGAAACTGCATGATCACAAACAACAGAAACACAAACCCGTCGTTGCGGATAAAGCCAGCCTGAAAGGCGCCCTGCTGAATCTCTCCCTCCGGCGTCGTATCGTACTGCGCCAGCACGTGGCCGAAGTCGTGGAACACCATCCGCTGCGGGATGCCGCCCTTTTCCCCCGGGAAGGCAAAGTGCCGCTGCGTGCAGTGTTCCCAATAGGTCCGGCCCAGCGAACCTTGCGGCAGCAGGCCAAGCTCGCGATAGCGCCAGGCCAGCTCCGGATCTTCGCCGCCGCCTGTGAGGATGGACATCATCTTGCGCAGTCCCGCCAGGCCCTCCTCTTCGTAGGCGCGGGCGAAGAACTTACCCATGCCGCGGCGGGCCACATGGAAGCGCGCCATCCCCAGGTGCTGACCCGCCACCTGGCCCAGGACCTCGACCCCTCGCTCATTGACCGCGAGCGCCTGGGCCAGCGCCGCCACCTCGGCTTGCTGCGCCGGGGTCACCTCGCCATCGACCATGGCCGTCACCAGGGCCAGCTGCACCGCCCGTTTGCGGCGGTGCGGATCGACCACCACCTTGGCCACTTGCTCCGGCGTGATCGCTTCCACGGCATCTCCCGCAAGCTTGGTCCCCGCGGCTTGGTGCAGCTGCGCAATCGTATCGAAAAGCGCCTGCTCCGCCGCCGAGACCGAACCATTGGCCGCCGCCACGCGCCGCAACGCCCGCAACACCACCGGCAGCTCCGTCGTATTCCAAACCGAGAGATCCATAGTCATTCCTCCGTTTTGAAGACGTTCCCAATGGGCCAACAAAACCTAGGCCCGCAAGGCGCGCCGCCCGGGCGCCTGGCAAAGTCGTCGCACAATCCCGATCCGGCGTGCGGTGGCGTGAGCGCCGCCGCTGTTACCGGCGCCGGCCGCTCACTGGGACTTGAGTCCCTTTATGGCGGCAAACAGGCCCTTTAACATCCGCGCGGGAAGGCTCTGCGCGGTCTCCTCGATGACCCGCAGGCGCTCCGCGCTGGTGTGCTCGATAAATCGCCGTCCTTCGGCGCTCAGCGTCAGCATCTTGGCCCGCCGGTCGGCGGGATCTTCGGCCCGCGCCAACAGGCCCCGCTGCACCAGCCCGTCGATCAGCCGGCTCCCGGCCGACGCCGACAGCCCCAGCTCCTCCGCCAAGGCGGAGACCCGCATCATGCCCTGCTGATCCACCAGATGCAGCGCCGCGATCTGGGCCACCGTGAACTCGTTCTCGCGCAGGCTGCGCGAAAGGCCGGTGATGATGCGGGTGAACATCATCCGCGTAAACTGCTCGATCGGTGAACCGATCACACTGTCGCTTCTCACAATATTTGTTTATACGAATTAATTGCGTCAACGCAAGTAAATTCGTAGTAGGATTTTTCGGTGCGATTCTCCATCTACGCCGACCTGTCACGTCCGCTCACCTGGGTCGAGCAGGGCTTGGTGTTTGCCGCCCTCGACGCGCTTATACCTGACAGTGGTTGCATAGGGCCTAACCGCAGCGGCGACTATGAGGTGTTCTTCACCGTGGACGCAGTCACCCGCGAAGCAGCGCAACAGGCGGCGGCGAGCTACCTGGATGCGATCCTGCACCGCGCCGGTGTGGCGGTCACTTACATGCTCACGCTGCAGCCGCAGATCGGTTGAGGACCCGGGCCGCCCGTACACTGCGGCCGCGCTGCGGGGACCGCCGTGTTACTTCGGCGTAAGTCCGGCTTTGCTCAAAATCGTCGTCATCATACTGGTGAGAGTCAAGGCGTAGACGTCCTCATTGCACAGATCGAATTCAAGGCCGCCGCGTGGAGCGAACGCCTGCACCAGCTCCGACAGCCGCAGCTGCGGCGATCCGGGATCCCCCGATCTTGTGCTGCTACAAGGCTGCGGCGAAACGTCTAGGAACTGTGACTCGGTGCTTCCGGTAAGGGGGCTCGTGGTGATCAGGATGCCTCCTTGATTGAGCGCCGGCAGCGTCCACAGCCCGCCGATGAACAGCCGATTGGACGGACGCAGGGCAGAGAAGAACTCGATGTACTTCCGGACCGGTTCCAGATAATTGTCTTTGCGCGGGGCGCAGCGGGTCTTGACACCGGGTGTGTTGAGCGGCTCGTTGCACGCCACGCTCCGCGCCAGGCAGCGGTAGTCGGGGTTATAGCAATCATAGGGCGCATCGAGATCGGGAGCAGGGCAGTCGTGCGACTGCGGATCGTTCTCACTGCGCCGCGCCTCCTGCACCGAGCAGTCGTCTTCATCGGTGAGAAAGATGATCGCCAGCACCGAGTCGGGACGCAGAAATCCGCTGTTCGCCGCGTTGTGTCCGTCCAAGGCGCGCTTGGCCCCTTCGAACTGTCCTTCGATGCCGCAGCCGGCATCGCCGACGAACGCCATGCACTGAAAGGTCCGCTGCGGCCCGATGTCGACCAGCTTGCCGAGCTGCGGCCCGGCGACCAGATCGGCCGGCACGTTGGAGCTGTCGCCGTCTTTGGCGATGAAGGGAAGCTTGGCGGGAACGAAGCTGGGATCGGGGCAGAGCGCCTGGCAGGCGGCGGCGGCTTTGGTGCTCAAGCCGATGCGGCTCGTACACGGCAGCGTTTGGAGCTGGCCGTCGTCGCCAGCGAAAGTGTCGCAGCTGCCGGCGATGGGGCCCCAGGACGCGCTCGGCGACACGGTGGAGCCGACATCGGAGGTCGCGACCGCGACATGATAGCTTGCGGCGACCGCTTCGAGCTGCTGAAAGACCAGCTTGAAGCTGGAGACAAACAGCTGCTGCCGCACCGCCATGGACGCCGAGTTATCGAGCAGCACCAGGATATCGATGTTCCGCGTCGTTCCCTGCCGCACGCAGAGCCGGCGATCCACGTCGCATAGCTGGTCCAGCGCGCAGTCGCTATCGGTGCTGCAGGCGGTGAGCGGTCCATCCTCGCCGATAAGGTGTGTGGCATCGCAGCCGGCGACCAGGACGGCGATTGCCGCCAGCTTGAGCAGGGAACGGAAGCGATGCATGGAGTGCTCCAAGATGATTCACGGAGAGTCGCCGCAGGGGGCGTCGTTAAGTCCATCGCACCCTGCGGCTGGGCGGCGTCATGGGGAGGGTCTGCCCGGAAAGGCCGCAGGCGACCCGCGGATCACATACTACAGGGTCTCCAGGTACGCCGTCAGATCATCGAGCTGGCCGGACGACAGCTGCGACGTCCTCCCATGCCGGTCGCCGCCGCCGCAGGCCGGGTTGAAGCGGTCGCGCAGGGTGGCGGCGCAGCCGGTGTGCAGGTACGGCGCGCGCGCGGCGACCCCCAGAAGCGTCGGCACTTGTAGGGCCTTGCCGGTGCCGACATCGAAGCTCTGGTTGTTGGTGAGGTGCGGCCCGCTGTGGCAGCTGGCGCAGCCGACGAGCGCATCATTAAAGAGCGCCTTGCCGCGCTCCGCCGACTGCGGATCACGCGGCCCGGAGCGCGGCAGCACCGGTTGGGAGTCAAGCCAATCGCCGACCGCGCCGATAGTCTCGGGAGCTAACGATGACCCCGACATGCGGCCGGTGAAGACGGCGTTCATGAGCGTGTTGAGGTCGGTCATATCGCCGTCCCAGTGAAACGGCGCCGTGGCCAGGATTCCGCCGCGCAGGCTCTGAGTACGGCGCGGACCGATGGGATCGAAGTTCCACACGTGGCCGTCGTCCCCGCCCTCCGCATGACAGGATGCGCAGGCGATGAGTCCCTTGGTCGATGTGTGGAAGATCGCGTGGCCTTGATTCGTGGTGTTTTCGGCGCCGCTGAAAGCGATGGCGCGCGCGCCGGTCACCGGATATAGCTGCGCCGGTTCGCGCGACTGGATCCAGAGTCGGCCTTGGCCATCAAACGCCCCGGCAATCGGCTCCAGGTTGGCGCCGCCCTGCGTCCCGACGGTGCGAGCGAACTGGCAGGTGTTGTCCGGGGTGAGCTCACTTATGCTGAACTGGGCCGCCGGATACCCTGAAGGGGAGGTTATGCTGCTCCCGGGGCCGATTAATGCCAGGCTCTGGCCATCGCGGGAGATCGCCAGATCCACCGCCAGCGGCAAAAAGGCGACCGTGAGCCCCTTGCCGATGCTCGCCGCGCCAGCGCTGGCACCATTAAATACGGTCATGCCCGGGCTGACGATCCCGGAGCCTTTGCACGGACCGTTGCCGTATCCACCGGGTTGGGTGGAGACCGCGCTATTGATGGCCTGCTGATGCAGCATCACGGCCTCCCCGCTGGGCAGCGCGGCCAGACGCCAGGCGGTGGTCGGGGATGCGGTGACCGGTTTGCCTTGTGAATCGATCGCCATGGGCGGACTAAGCGTGCGCGGCTTGACCCGGCCGACGATCGTTCCGCCGGCGTCCACTTCCAAGAGCTCGGCGCTGCGAAAGCGGCTGATCAGCAGATGGTCGCCGCGCAGCACGATGTCGCGGAGATCGCTGTCGAGGTAAATGCGGCGCGTCGCTTCGCCGCCTTGGGCGCTCAGCGTGACAAGCTCGCCGCCGGCGCAGGCCACATGCAGGTTGTCGCTAAGCGGGTCGTACGCCATGCCGCGCGGCGCCGGGCAGACTTGCCGCGTCGATACGATGTTGCCGCTCTGCGGATCGAGCTTGACCACCTGTCCGCCGCGGCGCAGCGCAACGTGCGCCATGCCGTCGCGATCGGCGATGACGCGTCCCGGCTCGGCGCCGGCGGCCAGGCGGACGCGGGCGCGGACAGCCTGGTTATTAAGGTCTAAAAGCCAAACGGAGTCACGGTCCGGATCGGCGGCGACCGCGGTCGCGTCGTCCGGCATGATAAGGAGCGTCCCGCCGCTTATCGGCGGCGGAGATGCGTTGTTCGGCAGGGGCATCGGATCGGGAGACGCAGGCTGGTGCGGATCTCCCGGGAGCTCCCCACCTCCGCTGAGCGTTCCGCACCCGAAAAGCGCCGCCAGCATGACGCCGGCCGCTCCCATCGCTGGTCCAGACAGACCCCTACATCTTGTTAGGGTTGCGGCAGCGGGGATAGCGCTCTCGCGCGGCAAAAAAATTCGAGTGAGGCCAAAGCGAGTGGACAACGAACGGACGGAGTACATGATTAGCTCCACATCTGGTTGCGCGATAGGTGTTGCCGCTCAAGCGATAGACCTTTCACCAAATTCGTAATCAATAAAAATTGTGGCGGCACAAAAGCGATCCACAAGCGGGAACAGGGACATGGACGAAGTGCCGACCCTATGGACGCGCGCCGGCGTCCGCGCGGAGCGGGACCGATGATCGCACTACACTTGCTCTTGCAAGCCATGGCCGTGCACGCGGTGGTGGTGTCCGGCTCCAGCCAGTGTCCCACCCCGGCTACCGTGCAGGTGCTCTTGGGCCAGCTCTTGCCGGAGCAGGCCTCCGAAGACAGCGTATCCTTGGAGCAGGTGGACGGCGCGCTGAAGCTAGAGATGCGCAGCGCGGTTTCCGGAACGGTGTTCCGCCGCCAGCTCCCTACACGGCACACCTGCCAGCAGCAAGCCGCGATTGCCGCCACAGTCATCGCCGCCTGGCAGATCGACAGCCAGAGCGTTCCGGTCGCGCCCGTGCTGCCGCCGCCGGCCCCGCCGCCCCCGCCATCGGATACAGCGGGCCGGCCGCGGCGGTCCTATGAAGTGGCCGGCGCAGTCAGCGGCTCCGGAGCAGGGGACTCCTATACGATAGGTGGCCTGCTGGATGTCTTGCTGCTGCCCAGCCGAAAGCCGATCGCCTTAAGGTTTGGTCTTTTCGGGGCGGCCCTGCGCAGCTTCCCGATCAGCACGGGGCAGGCGCTGTGGACGCGCACCGGGCTGCGCCTAAGCGGCGGCTACCGCTTCCTGCCCGAGTCGAGCCGGCGCTTCAGCCTGGACTGCTTCGCCGATCTCGCGGTCGCGCTGGTCTACCTGACCGGGCGCGGCTTCGATCGGGTGTACACCGGCTTCGATGCCGATGTAGGCGCCGGCGGCAGCATCCGGGTCGGCCGGCAGCTCGGGCCGGTGCGGATGTTCTGGGAGCTCGGGCTCACCGGCTGGCTGCGGCCGCAGGTGGTGACCGCGCAGGGCAGCTTCTTTCGCGCCTCCTTGCCTCAGGTCGAAGGCTTGCTCAGCATCGGGCTGGCCGGCATGGGAGCCAGCCCGAGATGATTTTTTCGCCGACCTGTGAAAGGTCGCGGGTTCAAGCGGCAACGTACAAGGAGAAGACCCTCCGTGCCACCGCTGCAGCTCAAATACGATCCGGAAGCCGAGCTTCCGCTGGAGCTCGGGGCGATCTATCGCGCCCATGCCGCCCGCGTCGCCAGCTGGGCCGCGCGGCTTGGCGGCCCGCAGCTCGATGCCGAGGACATCGTCCACGAGGTGTTCCTGATTGTGCATCGCGAGCTTGGGAAGTTCCGCGGCGAATCGCGGCTGAGCACCTGGCTTTACGGCATCACCGCCAACGTCGTGCGCGACCGGCGGCGGCAAGAGCGGCGGCGCTGGCTGCGCCACCTCCTAGACGGCCGCAACCGCCGCACCCTCCAGCTCCACGTCGCCACGCCGGCCGAACAAGCAGAGCGGCGGCAGACCACCGCGCTGGTTTATAAGGTTCTGGACGGCATGCCGGAGAACTACCGCAACACCCTGATCCTCTTTGAGCTGGAGGGCCATTCCGGTGAAGAGATCGCTGAGCTGACCGGTACGAACCTGCGCACGGTGTGGGTCTGGCTGCACCGGGCGCGGGCGCAGTTCCGCGATCGCCTGGCCCGGCAGCATCCCGCCGAGTATGCCGCGGCAGCCAAGCGGAGGGACGCAAATGACTGAGCACGATCCCGTCCGGCAGCGCTGGGCGCTAGAGTCCCCCGACGACCCGGCGGCAAAGCTCCTGGGGCAGGCGCTGCGTCCGACGCTGACGCCGAGCCAGCTGGCGCGAGTGCGCATGCGCCTGGATGAGTCTACGCGCGTTACGCCCGCGGTCTCGCCGCGCCGTCCGCTGGCGCAGCTGCTGCTGGCCTTGACGATCGGTGTGATCGGAGGCGCGGCTGGATACGCGCAGCTGCATTCGCCGTCAATCAATCGGCCGCAGAGCGCGGGCCTCGGAGTGGGAGAAGGGGTGCGGCTGGAGCTTTTGGGGCCCGGTCAGGTTATCGCCGGGCGCGGCGATGCGTCGATTCAGCTTGGCAAAGGTTCGCTGCTGGTGCAGACGACCAGCCGGCGGGCGATCATTGAGGAGGCGCAGGCCAGGCTGACCGTACCGCTGCACGCCATCGTCGAAGTGGTCAGTGCGCGCGGTCGCCCGACCTTGATCGTTTCCTATGTCGGACAAGCGATGGTGCGCTGGGCGGGAAAAGAGCAGGAGATCTTGCTGGCGGCAGGCAGCGCGGCCACGGCGGCGGGTCCGGTGGCGCTGCCGCTCGGGCGGCTGCAGCGCGTGTTGACCTGGCTGGCCAAAGGAGAGAGCGCGTTAGGGACCGCGCTGCAGCCGCTGGGTGTCCAGGTCGATCCCGCGGGAGTGCGCGCGGTGGAGGCACCTGCCGCGGTGGGCGCGGCTGCGGCGCCGATGCCGCCGCGGGACGAAGGCAAAGCGGAGTCCGCGCCGACGGGTAGCGGTGCGCAGCCGCCAAGCGGTCCATTGTCGGCGCCGGGTACAGCCGCGGACAAACTCGGTAAAGAGGACACGCGCGCCGATGCCGCCAAAAAGCTCCCGCCGCCCAAGCGAATCCCTGCGCCGGGTAGCCGCATCGGTACCGGGCAGTCCGGGGGACCAAGAGCCGGACCCGCACCAGCTGGCGCAGACACTCCGGCCGGCCGTCGTCCTGCCGTCGCGCCGTCCCGCGCCGCTCCGCCAGCCGCGGCGGAACAGGCCGGGGAAGACGCAGTCCTGAGAGAGTCCGAGCTCCTCGGCAAGGCGATGGCTCGGCTGCGCCAGGCGCACGATCCGTCGGGAGCGCTGACCCTTCTTGATGCCTATCATGGGCAGTTCCCGCAGGGCGTGCTGCAGCCGGAGGCGGACCTGCTGCGCGTCACGGCGCTCCTTAATCTTGGGAAGCGGCGTGATGCGCTGGCCGTGCTCGATCCGCGGCCGCTTCTGGATGACACCCCGCGCGGCATGGAGCTGCGGGTGATGCGCGGCGAGCTGCGGGCGGAAGCCGGGCGCTGTCCGGCTGCCATCGCCGACTTCGATGCCGCCATCGGCCAGGTGCAAGGGACGCTGCTGGAACGCGGACTGTACGGCCGCAGCCGCTGTCGCGCCCAAGGCGGGGATCTCGGCGGCGCGCGCGCCGATCTTATTGACTACCTGCGGCGTTTCCCTGCAGGCCGCTTTAGCACAGAAGCACGCAAGACGTTGGGAACTGCCTCTCCCTAGTCGGTGAGCCGCGCCCAAATAATTGCCATTTTAGACTCCGATGAGAAATCGCCGGCTGCTATGATAAGGCCCACTATGCGTGTGCCTACACCAACCCGATGGACGCTGCTGAACCTACTCATCGTCTGCGGGCTGGCTGGCTGCGCAACGGGACGCAGCGCCGACCCGGCAACCAGGCCTCCGGCGGGTCGGTCGAACGAGACCAAGGTGGCTGAGGCCAATAGCTACGTCCTGCTGCGCCCCACGGCGAGCGGGCCGCAGATCGAGCTTCCACCGGACCTCATGGCGCAGCACGCCGGCTCTCTTGTGGAGCCGATTTATGAGCTTTGCCTCGACTTTCCGAACCTATCCGGGTCATCGGAGCGGCCGACCCGCTCCAGCGCGCCGGCCGCCCTGACCAAGGTCCGTCCCGCTCCGGGTTTGCCGGGCGCCGATGCGGCGATCGAGAGCGGTCTGCGCGCTTTGAAGTGGAGCGTCGTCAGCTCTCGCCCCCCGGACCAGCTGAAGGCAGGACCGTTCTGCTGGCTGCAGCACCTCCGTTTCGCCATCCCCGCCCCGAGCGAGATCGTCCCGGGCGCCGCTTTCTCTCACCGCACCCTGAAGGGAGCCGAGCCGCATCTGCCGGCAAGCGTCCGGCTTGCCCACTCTGGCGAGACGCTGGATGCCTCCTATCATGTCTGCCTCGATCGGGAGAGCGGACGGGTTAAGGATATAAAGACCCTGATCGGCATTCCCGGTGCAGACGCCGATCTCATGGACCTGCTGCGGACTTGGACCTGGCATGTCGAGCTGCCGCCGGAGTTCAAGCGGCCGCTCTGCTTTACCCAGGACTTCCAGTTCGTCATCCCGGGAGAGCCGGATAATGAGTCGATTTGGCTGGCCGGTACGGCGGACGCGCCACCGTACAAGCTGGCCATCCTGCCGGCAATCATCTCTGTGGTGAGCAAGGAGCCCGCGGCACCGCCGGCATCCAGCGCTCCCGCGGTCACCGTAAAGAAGCAGCTGCTCTACAATCCGCTGCCCCATCTGCCTGACTCACTCAAGGCGCAGTATGTCGATGATCTTGTGCTTGGGACCTATAAGATCTGCATTGGCCTCGATGGATCGGTGAGCTCGGTCGATCACATCCTGCCGATCTTCGGGGCGACGCAAAGTATCCACAAGACCCTGTCCTCTTGGCGCTTCGCCCCGGTGCCGATCCCTCTCTGCTACATTCAGATTCTTGAGTTCCAAGTGGGACGAACTCGGTAGTGCCTATGTATCTAAACCTAATCGCTAAATGAGGAGAAGTTCGCGCATGCGTATCTGGACTAAGCAATCTTTGATAGGCCTTGTCACCGCGACCCTGGCCGCTTGCAGCCCTGCTGATTCAAACCAGGTCAAAGACGGCTCGACGGCGGACTTTGCCAGCAATGCCGACGGCGGCGCCGCCGTGACCGCCGTCCCGACCTCGCCCATGGAGCTGTTCGCTTATCTCAAGGCCGGCAGCTACCTGGGGCTTCCCGCCGAGTCGGGAATCCATACCTCCACCGGACCGCACGGTTCAAAGGTGCGCACGTTTGTCACGCCCGCGCTCGAAGCATCGCTGAGCTCCGGCAACACCGAGCATCCGATAAACTCCGCCACGATCAAAGAGCTCTACCTCAATAGTACGACCGTGCAGGGCTGGGCCGTCGAGGTGAAAATCCAAGACAAGAGCGACGGCGGCAAGGGCTGGTACTGGTACGAGACCTTCAACGCCACGGATCCGACCAAGTACAGCACCTCGGGAGTCGGCGTGGCGCTGTGTTACAACTGCCACTCGGCTGGCAAAGACTACTTCCGCTCGCCGTTCCCGCTCCAGTAGCAAGCCCCGCGATCCAATTACGCCGCCGCCTCAGCTCGCGCGAAGAGGCCGTCACACTCCGGGAACCGCCACGGCGCACTGGAAGTTGACGATCTTGCCGCTCGGCGGCGGCGCGTTGCCTTTGCGCCACAGCCCGGCGACGGCGCCGGTCCCGCAGTTGATCTGGCTTGGAACCGCGCAATAGCAGTCGGGATCCGCGGAGCAGGCGGCCAGCTCCGCCTCCAGGTGGGGGTTGGGATCGAGCTTTTCATTGTTCGCTTCGTTGGGCGCGGGATCGGTGGCGAAGTAGTCGCAGCACCGTGCGCTGCACGCCGGCAGCGGGACATCGGGCGTGTTCTTGGGGTCGTTCGCATCGACGTAACCGACCGCGCACTGCGGGACGCCCTGATCGCGCCGGGGCGGCTTGGGCAGGCAGTCCACCGGGAACTGCTTGATGATGTTGTCGGCGATGACCGATAGCGCCGCCGGGTAGTTCTGGGCATCGCAGATCGAGTTCTCGCTTATGTTCTTGCTCTGGAAGCGGCGGATGAAGGTAGATAAGCGCAGCTGGGCCTGGCCGAAAAAGCCGTTCGGATCGCTGGTCAGGCTGGGGTCGGGGTTATAACAGGCCGCCTGGTCTTTCCGACCGCGATTTAACCCGTCGCTGCTTGTGCCGCTCACGTAATCGACGAAGAGCCGCCC
>CALFML010000546.1 GCA_937879845.1 uncultured Myxococcales bacterium | reverse complement strand
ACTCTTTCCCTACACGACGCTCTTCCGATCTTGACGATCCGCACCGAAACAGATTTTGCCGTCCTTAAACTCGGCCGCAGCAATTTCCGTCAGATCCTGGCCGAGTTAGAGACACACGGTATAAAGGTCAACAGGCTTGGGAACGAAGGCAAAAAGTGACACATTGTGCCCATTCTTATTTGACCTCTTTGACTGCTTTCGAAGCCGTCAGTATCGTCTTCCAGGTTGAGGTGTCGCGATCGAAGATCGAGTTCAGCCCCTGTTCTTCCATCGGCGGGTCGCCCATGCGGTCGTCGCCGGGTTTCCAGAATAATTGTCCTTTGATCGGCCGTGCGGTTCCGCCAAATGCCCAGAAATTTGCTCCGGCAATATTCTGTCTGCCAATACGCGAGAGGATCTTACCGAAGTATCGATCTCGAAGGGTCGTAGGTGAATTCACGTCGAACGACTGGTCGTCACGCGGCAGACCAAACTCCTCGATGACCAGCGGTTTGTTTAGCTTCACGGCAACGGCGGCGTTATCGTCGACATATCTCTCGGTCTTGTCGACCGCCGAATCAAAACCCGCCGCCATTTTCCCGTTCTCGAACCAGCCCCAGTTCTTCGGCCATATGTGGATCGTCAGATAACCGACATTCGCGTCTGCGTGGACCGTTTCAAACAGCTTGATGTCCTCGGTCCCGATCCAGCCTTCGTGGCCGAGCGTGACAAGATGGTTCTTATCGATGGCTTTGATCGCAGCGGTCGTCGCGGCCAGCCATTTGACGTAAGCGTCGTTTGCCGTGGGCCTCATAGGACGTGGTTCGTTGGCTACTTCCCACGCCATGATCGTCGGATCGTCGATGTAGCGGCATCCGGTGATGCTGTTTACCCGATCGAGCAGGCGGTCCAGGCCGGCGCGGAAGAAGGCCTGGATGCGGCGATCGGAGTAGAACGCTTCGCTCGACCGCTCATCGGTCGGCAGGCCCGCCCAGCGCAGGTACACGGGAATTCCGCCGTAGTCTCCCCACTGATTCGACAAGGTCAGGATCACCCGGATGCCGTGCTCGCGTGAGCGGGCCAGCAGCCGATCGAGCTGCTGATAGGACTCTTCCAAGAATCCATCGGGACCGCAGCGGAAAAGGTACGGCTCAAGTCCGCGGTGGCACGAACCGGCGGCGTGTTCCCCGACGACCCACTGGCGGCCGACGGTGATTCCGTCCTCGGCCATCGCATCGAGTACGTCGTCCAGGCGCCGGCGCTGGTCATTGCCGTGAATGCCGTCGAAGTTGGCGCCGACGAAGGCGAACGTGTTGCCGTTTACCACAAGCTCCGTCCCTGCGGCGCGCACGAATGCGCCATCGGGAATTCGCATGGCGCGCAGCACGCCGGCCCGCCAGGCGCTTGTCGCGCGATGCTGGGAGCCGTCCGCCAGACCGGCTGACCAGTGCGCCCGCGAACGCGACAGCGAGCTGTGGCAGCCCGTTGCCGTCCAGGCGCTGAGCAGCGCCGAAATAAGCAGGAGCCGCGAGAGTGCAAAATGACGGCAGCGAAGTTGACTGACGCACATATTCCTGACCAATTCCGGCCCGCGATAAAAACAAGCCCGCAGCCGGTCCTAATAAATAAAAGACGCGCTCACCCGACACATAAATGCGATCGACCACCTCACCGGCCCCTCACCGGCCCCCCGCCTGACCCCGCGAAACAGACATTCTCAGATGCGGGGTGAAGCCAAGCGAGATGGTAGCACAGCTCAGGGTGCGCGCCCAGCTGTCCCCGCGGACGAGACGCCGCCGGACGCCGCCGTTTTCAGGTTCACAGCTGCGCACCGGCAGCCGGGTCCACCCACAGCCAGCAGTTCGGGTGCGTCCATAGGAGGGAGGCGGGGAACGCCGCGTTAGGACTTGGTTCTTTGACCAGGCGCCCGATAACCGCCGCCTTGGCAGGACCGCTGGCGAGAAGCCAGAGCTCTTTGGACTGCAAGAGCGGCTGCATCCCGATCGTAGCGCCCCAGGTCGGCAGGCGACTCCCTTTTACGTAGCTCTGCGCAGCGTGGGTGGTCTCGGGGTGCAGCTCGACGCGCCGGGTGGGGCTTTTTACGGAGCTGCCGGGCTCATTTAAGCCCAGGTGGCCGTTTAGTCCGATCCCGAGCAGACAAAGATCCAGTCTCTGGGAAAGAAGCGCATCGAACTCGGCGCAGACACGGTCCATATCCGGCCGCAGCGTATCGAGAAAATGAAAGTGGGCCGGCGGCAGATCGATATGCTCCAGCAAGTAGCGGCGGAGCATGCTGACGCATCGACCGGGATCGTCGGCGGCAAGCCCGCCGTATTCATCCAGGGCGAAGATCCGGGCGTGGCGGAACGACAGCTCCCGCCGGCGCACCGCATCGACCAGCGCCGCATACAGCGGCAGCGGCGTGTTACCGGACGGCAAGCACAGGCGCAGCGCCGGCTCTTGCTGGAGCGCCTGACAGAACCGGTCTGCAGCGGCTTTTACCCAAGCTGTAGCTGAGTCAAAGCGGAGGATGTTCATGGGCGGACGTTCCTTTATCGGCGATCGGCGGGGAGAAATAGGAATCCTAGGGACGCAAGCCGAACGCGCTCGGGCCGGGGCGGCGCAGCGGCGCGGCAAGGCGGGCGAACTCGCATAAAAGCGGCCGGGTGTCGCGCGGATCGATGATCTCTTCGACCCAGAACGCCTCCGCGGTGCGCAGCGGCGAGCGAAAGCGCGACAGGCGCTCTTCCAGCTCGGCCCGCAGCGCCGCCGGATCGGGAGCCGCGGCCAGCTCCGCGCGGTAGGCGGCTTCGATTCCGCCCTCCAGCGGCAGCGAGCCCCATTCCGCCGACGGCCAGGCATAGCGGTAGTGAAAGCGCGCCGCGTTCTGGTGCGCCGCCCCGGCGACCCCGAACGCCTTGCGCACGATGACCGAGCACCACGGCACCCGCGCCTGATACACCGCGGCCAGCGCCCGCGCCCCGTGCCGGATCGCCGCCGATTTTTCCGCCGCCAACCCAATGACGAAGCCGGGGTTATCGACCAGATGCACCACCGGCAGATGGAACGTCTCGGCCAGGTCGATGAAGCGGGTGACCTTCTGCGCCGCATCGGCCGTCCAGCCGCCGCCGTAGATGTAGGGGTCGTTGGCCAGCACCGCGACCGGCCAGCCGTCAAGGCGGCCAAGGCCGGTTATCGCCGAGCGGCCAAAGTGGCGCCCGAGCTCAAAGAAGCTGCCGGCGTCCACCACCGCGTCGATGATGCGCCGCATCTTGTAGACCTTGCGGCGATCGCGCGGCACCGCTTCGATGAGCCACGGCTCGCGGCGCTCGCTCGGGTCGGCGGCGGGTCCGCGGGCCGGCAGCTCGTATACCGACGACGGCAGATAAGAGAGGAACTGGCGGGTGCGGGCGAAGGCCTCGGCCTCGCTTTGCACCTCATCGTCCACCGCGCCGTTGCGGGTATGGATGGCGCTGCCGCCAAGCTCCTCCTTGGTGAGGTGCTCGCCGAGCCGCGCCACGACCGGCGGCCCAGCGATAAACAGCTGCGCCAGCTCTTTTACCATCAGCGAGTAGTGGCTGGATACGACCCGCGCCGCGCCCAAGCCGGCCACCGGACCGAGCGCCAGCGCGACCACCGGCACCGTGGCCAGGTTCTGCACCACCCACTCCCAGCCGGGGTTTGCCGGCACGTAGGTGCGGCCGCTCGTCTCCAGCGACTTGACCGAGCCGCCGCCGCCGGTGCCATCGACCAGGCGGATGAGCGGCAGGCGCAGCTCGCAGGCCATCTGCTCCGCCATCACCTGCTTTTCCCAGATCGCGGCATCGGCCGCCCCGCCGCGCACGGTGAAGTCATCGCCCCCGACGACGACCGGCCGGCCGGCGAGCTGCCCGCGGCCAAACAGGAAGTTGGTCGGCGAAAACTCACTGAGCTCGCCCGACTCGCCGTAGACAGCGCGCCCGGCGATTGCGCCAAGCTCGTGGAAGCTCTGCGGATCGAGCAGGGCGGCGATGCGCTCACGCACCGTCAGCTTGCCCGCCGCATGCTGGCGGCTCACTTTTTCGGCCCCGCCCAGCTCGCGCGCCAGCTTCTCGCGCCGGCGCAGCTCAGCGATTTCCGGTTCCCAGCTCATGGCGATTCCTTTCAGCGCGGCAGCGGTCCACAAATCCCGATTCCCCGGGATCCGGCGGCCTACCCGGGTTCGGCGGCGGCCGATCCTCGCACAAGTGCCGGCCGCGGGAAAACTCTGTGACCCGCGGGCGCCGCGGGAGCTGCGCGCCCTACCTCGATCGCCATCCCGACCGTCATCCGGCCGCGCGCCGCATCCGCTTTTGCTGCTCTTTGGTCCGCTTGGTGTATTTTGCGCGGCCATGCCGCTTGCCCTGGGACTTGATTTCGGAACGACGAACAGCGCCATCGCAGTGGCCGATGAGCAGGGCGTCGTATTGACCCAGTTCGTCGTGCCGACGCCGGGGGCGGCGGTGCCAAGCCCGCCGGAGCGCGGCGCGGAGAAGACGACCCCGACCTTCCGCTCGGTGCTCTACTTCGATCCGGAGGAGCTTGGTCCGGATCAACGGCCGCTGTCGATCGCCGGGCCCGCCGCCATCGAGCATTACCTCTTGGCAGACGGGCAGGGACGGCTGCTGCAGTCGCTCAAGAGCTACCTCGCCAGCCACCTGTTCAAGTCCACCGCGGTCTACGGTCGGACGTATACGCTGGAGGCCCTGATCGGGCTCATCGCCCGCGACCTGCGGCAGGGCGCGCTGCGCCAGTTCGGGCCGCTGCCGCCGCGCATCGTCGTCGGCCGGCCGGTGCGCTTTGCCGGGTCGCGCGATGACGACCAGGACGACGCCGCCGCTCTCTCCGCCCAAGGCGCCAAGACCGCGGATTCCTTCCCGCTGTCGCGGCTTCAGAAAGCGCTGGCGCTCGGCGGCTTCCCCCAGATCGAGTTCGAGTACGAGCCCGTCGCCGCGGCCTATCACTACGAGGGCCGGCTCACCCGCGATGAGCTGGTCCTCATCGCCGACTTCGGCGGCGGCACGAGCGACTTTTGCCTCATGCGCGTCGGCCCCGGCGTGCGCGCCCGCGGCCGTAAGAGCTCCGACATGCTCGGCACCGAAGGCGTGGCGCTGGCTGGCGATGCGTTCGACAGCAGGATCGTCCGCCACCTCCTGGCGCCGCTGCTGGGCCAGGGCACCCACTACCGCAGCCAGGGCAAGCTCATGCCGGTGCCGCCGTGGCTGTACAGCCGCCTGGCGCGCTGGCACCACCTTTCGTTTCTGAAATCGCGTGAGACCATGCAGCTGCTCAGCGACATCCTGCGCGGCGCCGAAGCCCCCGATCGCATCGCTGCGTTCATCCATCTCATCGACAACGATCTTGGCTACAGGCTCTACCAAGCGGTCGAGCGGGCCAAGGTCGAGCTGTCGCAAAAAGAGCGCAGCCGCCTCGTGTTCCGCGACGGTCCGCTGGTTCTAGATCAGGAAGTCACGCGGCCGGCGTTCGAGGAGTGGATCGCGCCGGAGCTAGCGGCCATCAGCCAGGCGGTGACGCAGCTGCTGCAGCGCACCGCGGTGACGCCCGAGCAGGTGGATGCCGTGTTCGTAACCGGCGGCAGCTCGCTGGTCCCCGCGGTTCGGCGAATCTTTGGCCAGCGCTTCGGCGAAGACCGCCTGCGCAGCGGCGGCGAGCTGACCTCCGTGGCCAGCGGTCTGGCCTTGCGCGCCCAGGATCTGCGCTCTTAGCCTAGTACAGACCCTGCCCGATTTCGCTTGAGCTGCACTTAACGGCTATGCCGCAGCGGAAAGGGACTCACATAGCTCGGCGGCCAGTGAGACCGTCGGTCCGATCACGAGGAGCGACGCCGCGGCGGCGTCCAGCCCGGCGCTGCGCTCCGGCGTCGCCAGCTCCATCAGGGTTCCCGTCCACACGGTCTGCGATGGCAGGCTCGCGCTCTGGATTACGGCGCTGCCGGTGGCGGCGGCCCAGCCGCGCTCAAGGAGCAAGCGGGCCAGCTCCACCCGCCGCTCGCGCGCCATCAGCATCACCAGCGTGAGCCCGCCCGGGGTCACTCCGGCGAGGACCTCGGCGGCGGCGGTCAGGCTATGGCCGCTTAACACCAGCACCGCGGCGCTGCGGCCGCGATGGGTCACCGGAATCCCGCTGAGCGCCGGTCCGGCCAAGGCGCTGGAGAGTCCCGGCACGACCTCGAACGGGACCCCGGCCCGCGATAGCGCCAGCGCTTCTTCACCGCCGCGGCCAAACACGAACGGGTCGCCGCACTTGAGCCGCACCACCCGCAGACCGCGCCGCGCCAGACGCACCAGCAGCTTCTCCGTAGTGCTCTGGGTGAACTGCCGCCCGCCGGCGCGCTTGCCGACATCGAGGAGTCGCGCCTTGACCGCCTCGGCGAGCACCCGCTCATCGACCAGCGCATCGTAAAGCACGATGTCCGCCTCCCGCAGGCGCCGCACCGCGCGCACCGTCAAAAGCTCCGGATCTCCGGGTCCGGCCCCGACCAGCGAAACCAAGCCCATCCCGCGCCCGGCAGACGCCGCCGTCGTCTGGATCATAGCGGCCCGCTCGCTGCCGCCGGCAAGCCGCCGGGCAAGAGCTCTTTTAGCAGCTTGCCGTAGCGCCGCTCGATCGGCACGCCCATGCTGCGCCAGGTCCGCCGCAGCTGCTCCGCCCGCGCCACCCAGGTCAGGATCTCGACCTCCGGCGGCAGCACCGCGGCGACCAGATCGCGCAGCAGCCGCGCCAGCGCCGGCGCCTGCCCCCCCGTGGAGAAGGCCACCGTAACCGGCCCGCGGTCGAGCACGGCCGCGCTATAGGCGCTGGCGTTGTCCGGATCATCCACGGAGTTTACAAATAGACGCGCCGCCGCACCGCACCGCGCGACCTCGGCGTTTACCGCCGGATCGCCGGTGGCGGCGATCACGAGACAAACCCCGTCCACGTCCGTCGGTGCAAATCGCCGCTCCTCCCAGCGCAGCCAGCCGGCGCTTGCCGCCTCCGCCACCGCCGTCCCTACGCGCGGGGCGACCACGGTGACCCGCGCTCCAGCGCGCAGGAGCCCGAGCGCTTTCTGCCCGCCCACGGTCCCCCCACCCACCACGAGCACCGGCTTGTCCTGCAGCTTGAGAAACAACGGATAGAGTCGATGATTCATGTCAGTAAACCTTCATCTAATATAACAGACAAAATATAGACCGCAAGCAGATCACCTCCGTTCGCTCCGACCGGACGCACCGCCGGCGCAAGCAGCTGAAGCAATTGAAGACGCGGCCGCAGCGCAGCCCCAGACTCTTTCCATACTAGGGATGGGGCGCAGGAGGCTTTGGGGAGTCCTCCGCGGCCCCAAGGCCGTGGAGTACCAAAGCCTCCGTCGCGGGGGCCCCATCCCGGCGCAGCCAGAGAAGCCGCCCGAACCCTTTTCATCCCAGGGATGGGGAGCAGGAGGCTTTGGGGAGGCCTCCGCGGCCCCAAGGCCGTGGAGTACCAAAGCCTCCGTCGCGGGGCCCCATCCCGGCGCAGCCAGAAAAGCCACCCGAACCCTACGGTGTTTATTCGCGGCGATGTTTAGGAGTGCTCGGCGGAGCGGTCGGGATCGGTGCGCGGCGCGTCCAGGCCCGGCGGGTAGCGCATGATGAGCAGGAAGCGCGCCGGCTCGGTGCCGGGGTTGGAGTAGCGGTGGCCGCGATCGGCGCGGAAGAACAGCACGTCCCCGGCCGCGAGCTCGGCCGAGCGGCCGGCGCTCTCCACGAGCAGCCGCCCTTGGACAACGTAGATCTGCTCGCGCGTGCCGACCGCGTGCGGCTTGGCCCGCTCCTCGCCGCCGGGCTTGAGCCATAGCTCGTAGAGCTCCGCCGCCCGCGGATCGGCGCCGGGAAACAGCGCCCGCGAGCGCAGGTCGCGGCTGCGGCTGTGAAACTCTTTGATCTGGCTCTTGCCCAGCACCACGAAGTCCGCCGGCTCGGACTCACCGAGCAGCGCCCCGAACGAGACGCCCAGGCCGTTGGCGATCTTCCACCCCAAGGCGATCGTCGGGCTGCTCTTGGCATTCTCGATCTGGTTGAGCATGGCTTTGCTGACGCCGCTGCGCTCCGCCAGCTCGGCCAGCGTCAGCCGCCGCTCCAGGCGCAACAGCCGCAGGTTCGCCCCGACATCGGGTTCGGCGAGCTCGGGCTCCGGTTCCGGCTCGGTAGCTTTGACGCCACGCACCTTGGAAGTCTTTTTGACCATGGGCAGCCATTGTGCCAGAGCCGACGGATGCGGGGAACTCGTCTGCTGCACGGCGCGGTTTTTCAGGTCCAGTTGACAGAGTTCATTATAACAGACAGACTTTCACATAATGAACTCCGGCAACCTGCTCCCGGCCGCGGACGACACCGCAGCCGCTTCCGAACTACCGCGTGAGAAGGATCCCATGACCCAAAGCCCGTATCTCCCCGGCCGCCTGGGCTTCGCCAGCACCGACGACATCGATGAGTTCGTCGCCACCTTGCGCCGCTATGAGCGCGGCGAGCTGTCCGCCGACGCCTGGCGCGCCTTCCGGCTGGTCCGCGGCGTCTACGGTCAGCGCCAGCCGGAGGTGCAGATGCTGCGCGTCAAGATCCCCCAGGGCATCCTCGGCCCGCCGCAGCTGCGGGCGCTGGCCCATGTCGCCCACGTCTACGGGGATGAGCGCTGCCACATCACCACGCGGCAGAACGCGCAGTTTTATCAGCTGCGACTCTCGCAGGCCGAAGCGGCGATGCGCGACCTGGCGGCGGCGGGGCTCACCACGCGCGAGGCGTGCGGCCACTCGGTCCGCAACGTCACGGCGTGTCCGCTTTCGGGGGTGGATGCCGCGGCGGTCTTCGATGTCACCCCGTACGCCGACGCCCTGACCCGGCACCTGTTGCGCGGACCGCTGTCGTCGACTTTGCCGCGCAAGTTCAAGATCGCGGTTGAAGGCTGCCACCGCGACTGCGTCAAGGCGGCGATCAACGATTTGGGATTTCTCGCCCGTCGGGATGCTCAAGGGCGCCGCGGGTTCCTGGTCCTGTGCGGCGGCGGCACGTCCACCCTGCCGCGCTCCGGGCCGACGCTCGTGCCGTTTTTGCCGGCGGCGGAGCTGCTTGGTCTCAGCGAGGCGGTGGTGCGGGTCTTCCATCGCGAGGGCGATCGCAAAAACAAAAAGAAGGCGCGGCTGAAGTGGGTCATCCAGCGGCTGGGCTTTGCCGCCTTCCGCACCGCCGTGCTGACCGAGTGGGCGGCAATCAAGGAAAAGGGCGCTCCGGCGCTGCCCTTCGATCCGGACAGTCCGCCGGTAGAGCCTGCGCCCCCTGCCCTCTCGCCGCCGAGCGTGCCGCCGCCGATCGGTCCGGACTACGCGGCGTTTGTCCGCACCAACGTCGTGCGGCAGCTCCAGCCGGGGCGGGTCGCGGTGCTCGTCCGGCTGCGGCTGGGCGATCTGAACACGGCGCAGCTCCTTTCGCTGGCGGAGCTGGTGGGAAAGTTCGCCGATGGCACGCTGCGCACCACGGCGGATCAGAACCTGGCGCTGCGCCATGTCCCTGAGTCGGCGGTCCCGGCGCTCTACCAGGCGCTGCAGGCTCTATCGCTGGCCGAGAGCGGCGCCGGTACGTTCGCCGATGTCGTAAGCTGTCCCGGCGCCGACACCTGCGCCCTGGCCGTCACGACCTCACGCGGGATGGGGCGGCTGCTCGGCGAGCACCTGGCCGCCCAGCCGAGCGAGCCCGGCGCCCAAGGGGCGCGCATCCACATAAGCGGCTGCCCCAACGGCTGCGGCCAGCACCACGTCGCGACCATCGGCCTCCAGGGGGCGCTGCGCAAGATCGGCAACCGGCCGGTGCCCGCCTACCAGCTCACGGTCGGCGGCGGCCAGAGCGGCGATGCGGCGCTGTTCGGACGGCTCATCGGCAAGGTTCCGGCCCGCCGCGGTCCGGCCGCGGTGGACCGCCTGCTGGCCCTGTGGCGCAGCGAGCGCCTGGCCGATGAGTCGCTGCAGGCGTTCTACGTGCGCGTGCCGATCGACCGCGTGCGGCGCGAGCTCACGGATCTGCTGGAGCTGAACGAAAACGAGCTGACGCCGCAGGACTTTATCGACCTGGGTCAGCAGACGCCGTTCACTGTAGCGGATGAAGAGACCGAAGTCGTCGGTGAGTGCGCGGCCTGAGCCGCATCGAGGAAGCAGGGAAGCGAGGAAGCAAGAGATCCCATGGAGACCAAGCTACGGAGTGTTCTAAAGACGCTGTCCTGGCGCACCACGGCGCTTTTCATCACGGCGATCGTCACCTATGTCATGACCCGGCGCTGGGAGATGGCGCTGGCGCTGGGGACGAGCGACACGCTGGTGAAGCTGGTCCTTTACTACCTGCATGAGCGGCTGTGGAACCAGGTTCCGCGGGGCCGCCTGCCCGCCCAGGACCTGAAGCCGCCGCCGGGAGCGATCCCGGCGCAGAGCCACAAACTTTCGTCTGATTTCGCGGCTGCGCTGCCGCAGCCGGCGGCGCAAGGAGCCCCATGAGTTCCATAACCATCGTGAATAATGAGCTGCCCCTTTTGCCGACTCCCGCGGAGCCGGCCGCGGTGCTGCGGGCCGGACTGACCGCCGCCGCGGGACCTATGACTTTAGCGTGCTCGTTTAGCATCGAAGACGTGGTGCTCATCGATTTTTTGTGCACCCACGGCCTGCGGGAGGAGTTTGGCACCGAGATCTTCGCGCTCGACACCGGCCGTCTGCACGAAGAGACCTATGAAGTCGCCGAGGCGATCCGCAACCGCTACGATCTTCCCATCACCTGGTACTTCCCGGATCTGGTGGCGGTCGAGCGCCTGCTGCGCGGCAAGGGCGCGTTCTCATTCCGCAGCAGCCTGGAGGAGCGCCACGCCTGCTGCGATGCGCGCAAGGTGGCGCCGCTTTTCCGCGCGCTGCACGGCAAGGCGGGCTGGATCACCGGCCAGCGCCGCGAGCAGGCCGTCACCCGCGCCGGCCTGTCGCCCATCGAGCGCGACGGGGGTCATGGCGGCATCATCAAGATCAACCCGCTGTGTGATTGGACGGAGCAGCAGGTTTGGGACTACGCCAACGCGCGCGAGCTGCCGCGCAGCCGCCTGTACGCCCACGGCTACCAGTCGATCGGCTGCGCTCCCTGCACCCGCCCGGTCCGCCCTGGTGAGACCGCCCGCTCCGGCCGCTGGTGGTGGGAGTCCCCCGAGCACAAGGAGTGCGGCCTGCACCGTCCGGTTGCCGCAGCAGCGGAATAGGAGTCTATGGGCGCCCCTCGCTGGCGGGTTCGTGGGAGTGCTCAGGGCATGAGCGTCTCTGAGCGCAGGATCGAACGTAAGGGCAGCGGATCAGAGAAGCCGTTCTGGGTGAAAAAGTGCGAGGCGGCGGGATCGGCGCAGCTCGGATCGGCGCCGGCGAGACGACCGGGGCATATCGCGGCGATGTAGTCGGCATCGGTCGCATACTGCGGAGTCTGCGCCGGATCGGCCTTGGTGAAGCGGGTAAAGTGAATGCAGTGGCCGCCGTCGGAGCGCCACTCCGCTTCCAGGCCGAAGCCGGGAGTTCCGGCGCGCGGCCGTAGACCGAACGAGTCGTACGCCTCCACCCGGGTCCCGCTTTTGGTATGCGGCCTGCCGTCGCCGCAGTAGTCGGCGCGGGCCAGCCGCGTGCAGGCCTGGTGGGCATAGGAGAGATCCTGCTCATTGCAGACCGAGCGATCGCTCGGGCTCAAGCACTCGGTCTGCCGCGCCCATCGCCGATATCCCCAGATCAGACACGATCCGAGGGCGGCGTTGACGCAGCTGAAAGTGAACCGATTCGGATCGGCCTGACTGCTGCCCGTGCCGAGGCTCCATATATCTTTCAGCGCCACCGCGGGAATCGGCGCTCCGGCCGCCGCGTAGGCGCCGGTGGCGTCGGTGCCGCAGGCGGGGGTCCACGCGCTCCCATCCCAAAAAGACAGGACATACAGGGAGATGCCGGGGATCGCGCCCGTATCCACGGAATCGAGCCGATACTGCGCCGTGGTGGCGTCTTCCAGCGTCGCAGTCACCATCGCGCCGCTTATTGCTTCGGCGCCCAGAACCGCGAACTGATCTTCGGAAACAGCGCCGATTCTGCCATCGGCGAGCGGCGTAAAGCGAAAAGCTCGGCCGTCCGCCCGCACCGCGGCAGAGTTTACGGCGCGGACCCGCAGCGCGTTGACGAAAAGCCCGGTGAGATCCTGACTGTCCTGCGCAGCCGCGCCGGGAAAACCGGCGGCGAGATTGGCGTAGGGGGATGCGGGCGCGGAGCAGCCGCTAAAAAGAGCGGCAGTCAGAAGCCAGAGCCCTAAGCGGTCCTTGTTAGTGCGCCGGATCGCGAAGTCGGGAGCACCGCTGCGCTGGGCCGGGCCGGGGCGGGGTGAAATACAAGGGTGTCGGGGCGTGGCGCAGCTTGGCTGCGCGCCGTACTGCGAAGCCCTGCCCAGGTCCGGCCCAGCTTCGCTTTGGGCGTCAGTATGTGGGGAGAGGGGCTTGGTGCTGGGCTTTGGGATTCGCTCTTCACGGCGGAGGCGGAGAGGATCGGGGGGCCGACTGGATATCCGGAGGGCCGATTGCGCAAGCGGGCTCTCAGCGCTCACGCGCAGCCATCCGGACCGCAGACCGCGCCTTCGGCCGCCGGCGCGGCAGCAGCAGCGCGCGTCTCTGCCCACGCCTGCTGCAGCGCGCCGAGGATCACCTCGCTCGGCTGAGCCCCCGACAGAGCATAGCGTTCCCCGATGATGAAAAATGGCACTCCGGTGATTCCCAGCGAACGCGCCTGCTCTTCATCGGCGCGCACTTCCCGCTCGTAGCGGCTGCTCTTTAGCATCTCGCGCACGGCCGCGGCGTCAAGGCCGGCGCTTGCGGCAAGACGCACCAGGACTTCGGGTTCCCCGATTGCTTCGCCTTGGGTCATGTAGCCAAGCAAGAAGCGCTCCTTGACGGCATCCTGCAAACCGTGGTCGTGCGCCATGTGCAGCACGCGGTGCGCGTCGAAGGTGTTGCCCGGGCGGATCCGATCGAAGCGGAACTCCAGTCCGTCGGCCGCCGCTACATCGGTCATGCGGCGGATCATCTGCTCCGCTTGCGCCGGCGAAGTCCCGTACTTTTTGCTCAGCCGCTCGCTGTAGGAAATCGCCGGATCGCGCACCCGCGGGGCGGTGGGATCGAGCTCGAAGGCCCGCCACACCACCTCGACCGCGGCGCGCTCGGGGAACTGCTGCAGGGCCGCTTCCAAGCGGCGTTTGCCGACGTAGCACCACGGACAGGCGATGTCCGACCAGATGTCGATGCGAAGGGAAGTCATAAAAGAAAAGCTAAGTCCGTCCGGCGGCCGGCAAAAGGGGCATTGTGTACGGGGCCGGAGTCGGCGGGGCAAGGCGGCGGAATCGCTCGACATTTGCGATCGTCGAAGGCAGGGTGAAGCGAACTTTTTCGCTTAAAAGGTGTTGGGTCCATATGTCCATAAACCTTCCTCGCCGTGACTTTCTCAAGGCCGTGGGGGCGACGGCGGCGCTGGCCGGCTGCGCCACCGCTCAGCCTGTACCCGCAGGACTGCCCGGAGCCGACCCCGGACGCGCCTCGGCGCGGCGGATCTTGATCCTCGGCGGCACCGGCTTCATCGGGCCGGCAATTGTCCAAGCGGCGCGGGCGCGCGGCCACGCGGTGACGCTGTTCAATCGCGGCAAGACCAACCCTGGACTGTTCCCGGACGTGGAGACCATCGTCGGCGACCGCAAGACCGATCTGGGACGGCTCGGCGGCCGCAGCTGGGATGCGGTGCTCGATACCTGGACCCGCTATCCGAGCGCGGTGCGCGAAGCCGCAGAGCTGCTGCGCGACAAGGTCGGGCAGTACCTGTTCGTATCGACGATCTCGGTTTATAAGCTTGGCCGCGAGCCGATTTCGGAGGACTCCGCCGTGCTCACGACCCCGGAGCCGCCGCCGGAGGACATGGATCTGCGCAACTATGGACCGCTCAAGGTGCGGTGCGAGCAGGCCGCCGAAGCGGCGATGCCCGGCCGCGTCACCGTGGTCCGTCCCGGCGTCATCGCCGGTCCGGGCGATCCCACCGACCGCTTCACCTACTGGCCGGTGCGCCTTGGGCGCGGCGGCGAGGTGCTGGCGCCCGGCGACCCCGGCTACCGCATGCAGCTCATCGACGTGCGCGATCTGGGGGAGTGGATCATCACCGCGGTCGAGTCGCGCCACTTCGGGATCTACAACGCCGTAGGCCCCGCCGATCCGGATCTGCGGACGGTGCTGACCGCCTGCCACACCGGCGTAGCGAGCACGGCGCGCTTGGTCTTTGTGGATGATAAGTGGCTGGAAAAAAACGATGCCGGCGACTGGAATGATTTTCCGCTCGTGGTCTCGCCGAGCTCACCGATCGCCGGCTTTGCCCGCGTCTCGGCGGCACGAGCGCGGAGCTTGGGGCTGCGATTTCGGCCGCTTGCGACCACGGCGCGCGACACCCTGGCCTTCTGGAACGCCGAGCCGGCTGAGCGCCGGGCCAAACCGCGTCCCGGACTCACCCCCGAGCATGAAGCGGAGCTGCTCAAGCGCTGGCACGAGCGCGCGAGCGCGCCGAGCTGACTACGGCATCCGCCCCACCCACGCCTGCACCGCCGCCAGCTCTTCCGGCTTGAGCATGCCCACGCTCAAAGGCGGCATCGGCGTCGGCTTGCGCTCGACGACACGAACGGAGATCGCCGTCCGCAGGTGCGCCCAGGAGCTGTAGGTCGAAAGATCGATGCGGGCGCTGCCGCCCGGCAGATGACAGGCCTGGCACAGGCGGTTGAAGATCGGCACAAGCTGCTGCCGCCAGATCGTAAGGTCCGCCCCGCCGCCGCTCGCTTCGCCGTAGCGGCCAAGCGTTCCGGCGCCGCCGGCCACCGTCCATACGTCGCCGCTCGCCGAGCCGATAAGCCGGGTGTCGGCGGACAGCATCGGACTTGTCTCCGGCATCAATAGCTGTCCATCGCGCACGAGCGCCAGCGTGTCCCCGAGGCCGACCCAGATGCCGCGCGCCGCGCCGGCCAGGCTGGTGACGGCTTGCGGCGGTGTGAACGCATGAATCGGGACGAGCGTAGTCCTATTTTCGCTCTCGCTCTTGCCCTCTGTGAACAGCATCTGGGCGGTAGCGGCCCATAGGGTTCCGTCCGGGGCGAAGGCGACGCCGACGACACCGGGCTGGGCGAACTGCCGCAGCGCCCCGCTCTGCGGATCCCACAGGCTCACTCCCGCCTCATCGTAAGCGGCAAGCCGCGTCGGTCCGCCGACGATGTGGCGCAGCGAGAGAGCAAACAGCTTGAGATTCTGGCCGTCGGTCAGCGCCAGCTTGTCGGCGAGCGCGAACACCACTTGGCCGTTGCCGAGCGCCGCGACCTCACGCACCGGTTTGTCGGAGAGGACATAGCGCGCGCTCACGTCTTCCAGACTGAACGCCGCCCCGCTGTGCAGGCGGTAGACCCGGCCGCCGTCATCCACCCCGAGGAGCCACTGCCCGGGAAAGCCCAGCGCCGGCACCGCCGCCGCCGCCTGCCACGTCCGCACCGAAGAGTCGCTGCCCGCCGTGCTGCCGCTCGACCAGAGAAAAAGTCCGGTGTCGCTAAAGACCGCGACGTCGTCTCCGGACTCGGCCACCGCGGCCACCTTGCCGGTGCTGGTCATCGCCGGCAGCGCCTCCGCCCAGTCGATGCGCTGCAGCGCCAGCGTCCCCTGCGGCAGCTGCAGTCCGGCCGCCCCGTCCTCTGCGCCGCAGCCGCTCGCGCTGCTCACGAGTAACGCCGCCGCGAGCCAGGCCGCCAAGCGGCCCGCCAAGCGGCCCGCCAAGCGAGCGGACAAAGACAGTGGATTATTGGTCTGTCCACTAGGACGCATGGTCAGTCTCCTCGGTTCGCATCCACCCGACGCCGCGCTTGCCGGCGCGGTTTGGGAAGGTAGGCGAACATTAAATTTTGCTCAGGCAATTGGAAACAATGTTCTCAATTTTTCGCAATTCATCCACCATGTCGGACGTGTCCGGTAACTTGCCGACACTTTAGGAGAGACCAATCATGGCCAACGCGCGGAGTGCAGGGTCAAAGGCCCTGAATCGGCATCGGTCTTGGGGCGCCTGCCTCGGACTCGGGCTCTTTTTGGGAGGCGTCACCTGCGGCACGGACACGCAGCCGACCCAGGTGCCGGAGACCACCTTGACCCCGGTGGAAAATACCGTCCTGCCCGCATTCCAACCGACCGGGCCGCTCACCTATGTGAGCAAGGTCAAGAACCTGCTCACCGGGCAGGCTCCCACCGATGAGGAAGTGGCGGCGGTGACCCGCGACCCCGCGACGCTGTCCGGCCTCATCGACGGGTGGATGAAGACTCCGGAGTTCCAGGGCAAGATGCTCCGGTTCTTCCAGACCGCGTTCCAGCAGGAGCAGCTCAGCCGCCAGAGCCTGGTGGATCAGGTGCAGGATCAAGGGATCGATACGCGCCTGCTCGACAACCTGCAGACGAGCTTCGCCTATACGGTCCTGCAGCTGGCGATGGTCGAAGGCCGCCCGTTCACCGAGGTGCTGACCACCGACCGGTTCGCCCTGACGCCGCCTCTGGCCATGCTGCTTGCGTACATGGACAACAAGCACATAAGCGATGTCAACCGCGGCACCGACTACCTGCTCACCGCCAACCCGGCGTTCCAGTTCACCCTGACCAACCAGACGGGTCCGATTCCGATTGAGAAGACCCTGGATCCGGCCGATCCGCTGTACATGAAGTGGTACATCCCGGCGGCCCCGCCGGCCGGCTGCGTCGATCCGCCGGCCACGACGCCGGCGGAGCTTGTCTACAAAAAGGATACGACGCGCCTTTATCAGTCCTTCATGGGGACGGTGGCGGCGGCAAACGGCGTGTGCAAAGTGAACGTGCCGACCACGCCGCAGTTTGTTACGGCCGACTATTCGCAGTGGCGCATGGTCCGCATCCGCGCACCCAAGGCGGGCGAGGCGACGACGGCGTTCTACGACCTGCCTAAGCTGCGCACCGCCACCGAGCTTGTGCTGCGCGTCCCGCGCGTCGGCTTTTTCACCACGCCGGCGTTTTTCGCCAACTGGGCGACCAACACCGCCAACCAGGCGCGGGTGACGATGAACCAGACGCTCATCGTCGGCCTGGGCCGCAGCTTCGATGACAGCAACAACACGGTGCCGCTGTCGTCGCCGGCCCTGGACGCCAATCACGCCGCCGATCCGGCGTGCTACGCCTGCCACAAGACGCTCGATCCGATGCGGCAGGTCTTCCGCCAAGCCTACACCCTGGCCTATCACGAGCAGAAGGATCCGGCGCAGACCGCGCTGCCCGGCGTGTTCGCGGTGGACGGGGTGACGCGCAACATCGGCAGCCCGCGTGAGCTCGGCGAGGCGATGGCGGAGCACCCGCGCTTCGCCGTCGGCTGGACGCAGAAGCTGTGCTACTGGGCCAACTCCGCCCCGTGCAGCGAGAACGATCCGGAGTTTGTCCGCATCGCCGCGCTGTTTGAGAGCAGCGGCTTCTCTTGGAAGAGCCTCCTGCGCGAGCTCCTGTCGTCGCCGCTTGTGACCGGCGCGAGCAACACGCTGACCTTCGCCGATCAGGGGCTGACCATCTCCGTGGCGCGCCGCGATCAGCTGTGCGTGGCGATGTCCACGCGCCTGGGTCTGCCCAACGTCTGCGCCCTGGGCCGCGCGCCGGTGCTGACACAGCTTGTGCCGAGCGACGGCTACGCCCGCGGCGCCACCGCGCCGATCCTGGCCACCGACCCGAGCCTGTTTTACCGCGCCGCCACCGAGCAGCTGTGCCGCAGCTTCGCCGACTCCGCGGTCGATGCCACGGTCAACGGCAAGCCGAGCCGCTTCTCCAGCAAGAGCGCGGATGCATCGATAAGCGACATGGTCCGTACCGTCATGGCGATAGTCCCCGCCGACCCGCGCTACGCCGCGCTGCGCCAGATCCTGGCCGACCACCACAGCCAGGCCGTAAAGACCATGGGCATCTCGGCCACCGACGCTCTCAAGTCAACCTTCGTGCTGGCGTGCTCCGCCCCGCCCAGCATCTCGATCGGTCTGTAGGAGGACTCCGATGTATGCCACCAGACGAGAAGCCATCATGTGCGCCCTATTCGGGGCCGGCTCCATCGGCTTGCGTGCGGTCGCCACCGGCCTCCCCGCGTCGATCCTTTTAGACCCGCGGCGCTCGCTCGCCGACGCTTGCGCCAGCCGCGAGCGCGCCCAGTTCGTCATCTGGTCGACCTCCGGCAGCGGCGATCCGTCCAACGCCAACGTGCCGGGTACGTACGACGATCCGGGCATCGCCCACTCTCTTGATCCGCTGATGGCGCCGACGCCGATGACCCTGGGCGGGCAGCAGTACACGGCGGCCAAGCCATGGGCGTCGCTGCCGCAGAGCGTCCTTTCCCGGACGTGCTTTTTCCACCACACCACGCTCACCAACAGCCACGCCAATGAGTCCAAGGTCCTAAAGCTCATGGGCGGCATCAAGCGGCAGGAGATGCTGGTCTCGCTCATGGCGGCCAAGCTCGCCCCGTGCCTGGGTACGGTGCAGGCGGAGCCGGCCTCGATCAGCGGTGAGTTTATCACCTTCGGCGGCCGCACCCTGCCGGCGCTCACCCCGACCGGCCTGCGCGACGTGTTCATAAGCCCCAAGGGGGCGCTCACCAACCTGCAGAAGCTGCGCGATGCGGATCTCGACCGCATCTATGCGACGCTCAAGCAGGGCGGCAACGCCTCGCAGCTCGCGTACCTGGACCGCATGGCCAACTCGCAGCGCGAGCTGCGCAACATCTCCGACAGCCTGCTCGGGAGCCTGGCCGGCATCACCGCCAATGATCTCAACGGACAGATGACCGCGGCGGTGGCGCTCATCCAGATGGGCGTGGCGCCGACCTCGGTGATCCAGATGCCGTTTGGCGGCGACAACCACAGCGATGCCAACCTGGCGCGGGAGACGGCGCAGCACGTGAGCAGCATCGCCGCCATCGCCACCTTGCAGCAGAAGCTTACCGATGCGGGGCTTGCCGACCGCGTCACGTTCGTCCTCATGAACGTGTTCGGCCGCACCCTCAACCGGCCGACCCGCATGGGCCGCGACCACCTGGGCAACCACCACTGCACCGTCATCATCGGCAAAGGCGTGCGGTCCAGCGTCATCGGCGGCGTCGTCAAGTCGGGCAGCGACTATGCCGCCACCGCGATCGACTCGCGCACCGGCAAGCCGGGCGTAAGCGCCGACATCCGCTTCGAAGAGACGCTGGGCGCGGTGGGCAAGACCATCGGCGCCGCGGTCGGCGTGTCCGAAGAGGTCCTAAACGACCAGATCACCACCGGCAAGATCGTCCGCCCCGCCCTCGTCTAGCCGCCCGCCGCGGCGCGCCGCGGCGAAATCGGCCGAGATCGGAAG
>CALFML010000545.1 GCA_937879845.1 uncultured Myxococcales bacterium | reverse complement strand
CTCTTCCGATCTCTGCTCGGGGGCGCCGAGGCTCCGCTCCGCCAGGATATCGAAGACCTGCTGCAAAGCAGCGGGCTGTCGCCCTTGCCGCTTGGCGTCGTGCTGGAGCAGCTTGCGCGGTCAAACGCGGACGCTTGTGTCGACACGGCCGCATGCCAGCTCAAGCTCGCGCGGGACAGCGAGCTCGATTCTGTGCTGTCGATAAATCTCTCCCAGCGCGCTCCCAATGAGTCCTGGCGGCTCCGGCTCGAGTTCCTGGATGTCGAAGTGGGCGAGCAGGCCGCCAGCAGCCAAGAGGAGTGCGCCCAGTGCGACGCCGCCCGGTCCATTGCGATGATCAAGAAGGCGGTGCCGCTGCTCGTCGCCGAAGCCCTCCGCCGGCCGCGCGGCGAGCTCGAGGTGAAGTCAACCCCGGCGGGGGCCATGGTGCGTATCGCGAGCCGGGAACTGGGAACGACGCCGCTGCTAACGCCCTCTTGGAGCGGCTCGTTCGACGTAGAGGTCACGCTCGACGGGTATGAAGGGCAGCGGCTGCCGATCGTCGTGTCGCCGGGGGCCAAGGCCACCCTCAGCGTGGCGCTGTCGCCCATGGTGGCGGAGCCGCCGCCGGCCGCGACGCCGGTTGCACCGGTCGTGCCGCCGCGGCGGCCGCGCTGGCGGCTCGGTCTGGGCGGCGGGGCGCTTGGGGCCGGGGCGCTCCTCATCGGCTTTGGTGGCGGGGCGCTCGCCGTCGATGGACGCTGTATCGACAGCCCGCCGAATCCGCTCGCGTTCTGCGACCAGATCTATTCCACCGCCGGCTTCGGAGCAGGGCTTACGGCAGTCGGCGGGGCGCTTCTCCTCTCGGGCGTCGTGCTCCTGGCGCTGCCGCCGCGGCGGTCGCCGCGTCCCTTACCGAGCTTGGCACCGCTCGCTCGCTGAATAGGAGTCCTTCATGCGCGCCCCGCTCGCCCCGCTCGCGCTGTTCTTTTGTGGCTGTAGCAGCCTCTATTCTCCTTTTGCCAGCAGCAATCCGGACAACTGCTCCCATCACCCCGAGGTCTGCGCGGCCGACCAGGTCTGTGACGAATCCATCGGGCGGTGCGTGCCGTCGGAAATCGTCTCTCCGTCGTCCGTCGACTGTAGCGTATCGGCGCTCGTCTCCGCTCTGCAGAATGCGATGGCGCAAGCCGATAACCTCCTGATTCTGACGCCGCGCTGTACCTACCGTTTGACCACGGTCGACAACTACTGGTACGGCGCCAACGCCCTGCCGCCCATCGCCAGCAAGGTGACGATCGAGGGCAACGGCGCCACGATCTATCGCGATGATTCGTCGATCAACATGCGGTTTTTCTTCGTCGCCGGGCCGCCGACTCCGACGCGGGCGGTGGGCGGGCAGCGGGGACTGGACCCCGGCGACCTGACGCTGCGCAACCTGACGTTACAGGGCGGGCACGCGCACGGCGGCATCGGCGGCGGCAGCCGTGCTTCGGGCGGCGGCGGGGCGGGGCTCGGGGGGGCGATCTTCGCCCAGGGACAGGTGACGCTTCACGGCGTGACGCTGTCCGATAACCAGGCCGAGGGAGGCAGCGGCGGTGCGGGCTCAACAACTGGCTCATCCGGCGGCGGGGGCCTTTTCGGCAATGGCGGGGTCAACCAGGGTGGCGGCGGCGGGTTCAGGGGCGATGGCGGCAACAACCTCGGCCCTGGCGGGGACTTCCTCGGCGGCGAAGGAGGCCAGGTAAACGCGACGGGCGGGCAAGGGATGGGATCGGAGCCGGGGAGCGACGGCTCGATCAACAAGGGCGGCGGGGCCGGCGGCGGCGGCCGCGGTCTTGGCGGCAGGGGCGGCACCGACGCCGAGGGCGGGGCCGGCGGCGACGGCGGCGGCGGCGGTTCCGATGGCAATGGCTTCGGCGGCTACGGCGGCGGGGGCGGCGGCGGATTCGGGGGCAAGGGCGGAATTGGCGTCAGCGGCACCGGATTCGGTGGCGGATTCGGCGGCGGCGGCAGCGGCGGCAACGGCGGCAACGTCAACACGGGCGGCGGCGGCGGCGTTGGCGGCGGCGGCGGCGCGGGCGCCGGAGGGGGGTTTGGCGGCGGCGGTGGAGGTACCTCCGGCTTCGGTAGCGGCGGGTCCGGCGGGTTCGGCGGCGGCGCCGGAGCCGGCTCGACTATCAGCAGCGGTCCCGGCGGGTTCGGCGGGTTCGGCGGCGGGGCCGGTGGGTTCGGGAGCGGTACGGCCATTATCGGCGGCGGCGGGGGCGCCGGACTCGGGGGCGCCGTCTTCCTCATGTATGGCTCCCTGACTGTCGTAAACTCTACGTTTGCCGCCAACATCGCGACCGGCGGCGGGGGCGGCGTCGGTACTTCGAGCATGCCCCCTAAATCGGGTGATGGCCTGGGCGGTGCCATCTTCAACCTCAACGGCCAAGTGACACTCGACAGCGCGACCCTGGCCGGCAACTTCGCTCGGTCAGCCTCCTCGGGCGGCGGCCTCGGGGCGGGCGGCGCCGTCTACAATCTTTCGTTCGGCAACGCCTTTGGCGGGCAGCTGAATAGGGCCTCCCTGACTTTGCAAAACTCCATCTTATCGGGGAGTACCGACTCCAATGCCGCCGTATCCGATCTGGTCAATAACCAGCAGACCGGCTCCGCGACCGTCACCGCCACCGCTCCGAACATCATAATGAGCGTGCAGAAGCTCGGCGCTGGCACGGTCAACGACAGCGGCGTGAAGAACGTCGACCCCCTCCTGCCCGGCATTCCTGCGGACAATGGCGGCTTGACCCGGACTCTGGCGCCGCTTGCCGGCAGCCCGGCCGTGGGCGCTGCAGACCCGGCCCTGTGCGGCGCTGCGCCGGTCGGCGCGGTCGACCAGCGCGGGTATCCGCGCCCAAGCTCGGCGTGCTCGCTCGGCGCCCTAGAGGCCGAGGTGGCCCTTTCGCCCGCGCCTCGGAGTTCCGGCTGCGCGGTCGTGAGCAGATCCACCCCGCAGCCCTTCAGTTGGACTGCTTTCGTGATGGGACTGCCGCTGCTCCTGCTCGCTTATCGTAAGCGACGGCGGTCCGCGCCCGCAGCTGCTCCACCTTTCGAACGTCGACGTTATCCCGCTTGACCGCGCCGAAGATATCGTCATGCGGGCAGCGCGTCGGTCCTTTTTGCTCGGGCCTGCCCGGGGGCATCAGGATTGCTCGCCCCTCGGGCCGGCGGCTCAGCAGTCCGCTGCGCCAAGAGATCGACGTAGGCCTGGTTTCTGGCCGTCGCCTCGGCATCGGCGGTTCGCAGGTTGGTCTGCGGGTAGTCCCAAAACTCGGCGGCGAGCGGCTCCCGATGCGAGCCGGGATAGAGGACCAGCGGTCCTGCGTCCGCGCTGACATCTTCCCCGGCGATCCAGGCCCCGATTAGGTAGTTGCTCGGGTGGATATGGAACACGGCCATGTCCTGGTGCAGGGCCTGTCTGCTCCCCTGGATGAAGTTCAAGGAGGAGAGCGCCATCGCCGGATGGTCGAAAAGGAGCGATACCAGCCCGCGCAGCCGCGTACTGCCGAAGATCTCCTTGGCACTGCCGCACCAGGTGTGCACCGAGTAAAAACGCCAGCCGGCCTCGCGGATCTTGGATTTGTGCTAAAGCGCAAGGTACCCGGAGGCGCTCAGAGCGCCAGCGCCCCGGCCAGCGCGACCTTGCCCGTAGCAGCTGCTTCGAGCAAGGGATGCCATGCCGGACTCACTCAGGGTCGAAGCAGAAAGGCGGCCATGTCGGCGGCGAAACGGCGTGCGAGGATAACCCCGTGGCCCGTGCGCGGGTAGACGATGCGCTGACAAAGGGGAATGCCCCGCGCGAGCTCCGCCGTGAGCGCTTCGGGATAGCTCGGATCAGAGTCTCCGCAGATGATCAGCGCCGGGGCCCGGATGTCGCTGAGGCGGGCCGAGAGATCGAGCTCGAGGTCCGCCCGGAGCGTGATGACTGCATCCGCCGGGTCCCATTCCCTCCCAAGGAAGAGCGGGGCCACGAGCCAGCCGAAGGCCGCGGCCAGGCGGCGGCCGATGGGGGATAGGGTTGCCGTCGGCGCCATGGCCGCCTGGAAGCCGCGGCGGTCGTGCGCCGCAGCGCGGGCGGCGGCCGCCGCGCAGGCCGCGCGGGCTACGGAGCTCATGCGGTGCGCGGCGCTGGCAACGACAAGGCGGCGCACGCGGTCGGGGTGGTTTGCCGCGAGCGTGAGCCCCAGGGCTCCACCCGTCGAGAAGCCGAGGACATCGACAGGCCTGGCGAACGTGGCGGCAAGGGTGCTGGCGAGCTCGCCGGCGAGGTTCTCCATGCTGGTGCCGGCCGGCAGACCGGGACGGCGATTGACCTGAAAGACGCGGAACCCCGGCGCCGCCAGGCCCCGCTGGATGCGCACCTCGATCGACCGGCTCAGGCCCGTCGGCAGGTTGTTATAAGGAGCGAAAGGCGGCAGGTAAACGAGAGGCTCCCCAGCACCGAGCGCGCGAAACGGCAGCCCGCCGGGCAGGATTCCCTCCTCTGGCTGGACCGTAGTCATGGCGCCCGTCATTGCCCTACTCAACCCGAGAATAGCACAGCGGCACAGGGCCGCTCGCTGCGGCCTAAACCCGCCGCGTCCGAAGCCCAGAGTTTGGGAAGCCGGAGTGGGCCTCTCCGTAGAGAGACCCGTACGTGATCCAGGCCCGCCTGCTTCTTAAGATGCACCTGGACCCGGAAGAATAAAGCGCGGATTCGAGCTGGAACAGTTTAGCGTTCGCGATCAGGAGAGACCCTGGAAGTACGCCTTCTGCACCGGATAGTAGGCATCGAACTTCGGGCGCGGGCCGCCATCGCGCGCGGCGACGAGCGCATCGAGGTAGTACTCCCAGCCCGGACCGATCTCGCCCATCATGCCGCGATTTACCGCGTGCTGGATGAACTCGAGCTCGCAGCCGTCGCACTCGTAGCCGACGATGGTGTCCTTCGCGCCAAAGCGTTCGCCGCGCTTTAGGCCGGTGCCTTCGTAAATCCAGTGATCGGGGCGGTGGACGATGAAGGAGGCGTCGCCGTCCATGAACTGGCCGTGGCTGCGCATGTAGCCGCCCCAGAGGAAGCCGAGCTGCGGGTCGGGCTCCCTGAACATTTCACCGGTGATGCGGCCGGCGGCATAGAGCGCGATGAAACTGCCGAGGATGAGGCCGGGCCGCTTGCGGAGGGCGCCGTGGCGGCACAGGAGGCCGAGCCCGACGGCGACGACGAGCGGGGTGACGACGCCGCGGTGCTCGGCAGTGACGGTGACCCACAGGGAGGGGACGGCGAAGTAGCCGCAGAGCCAGAGATCGGAAGAGCACACGTCT
>CALFML010000544.1 GCA_937879845.1 uncultured Myxococcales bacterium | reverse complement strand
CACGGCGAGCTTGCCGAAGGTCCCGCTGCCCTTGCGCGGCACCGCGGTGGCGACGCCGGCGAACAGCCCTAGCCCGGCCAGCGAGAGGATCGAGACCCCCGCGGCCGCCAGCACCACGAAAGCGTTGGAGCGCGGCCGGCGTGCTGCCCGCGCCTTTCCCACACGCTCTTGGTCGGCTGGATGAAGCCCGGTAGCCACTAGGCTCAATATATCCCAAACATTAGGCCCTGGGCAAACGGTTCGTCATCGCCGAAGTCGGCGGAGCCGAGCGCCCGGTTAAGGCGCGAGAACCGCTGCGCCAGGGAGGGACTTACCGCGTCGTGTGCGGGCAGCGGGCAGCCCCGCTGTGGGCAGCAATTGGAAGGAGATATACCTTTGGTCAGGGCGGGTCTTTGGCCGGGTCGGCACCTGGCGGCGGGAAGCCGGGCGGGAACGCGGGGGCCCCCTGGAGCGCGGCCGGCAGCGGCTCGGGGACGGGGGTGCGGCCATAGAGCTCGTAGGCGTAGACCCCGGCGGCAAGCAGCAGCGCGGTCAGGGTGTAGCCGGTGAGCAGCGCGAGCCCGCGGCCCGGGCTTTGCGGCAGCGCGCTGTCGGAGCTGTCGTCCGGCGGCGAGCTCGCCCGCGCCCGCCAAAGCGCCTGTACCCGGAAAGCGGCAAGGGTCAGCGCCGCCGCCGCAAAGCCGCCGCCGAGCGCCAAGAGCGATCGGCCGTAAAAATCCATGCTCAGCTCACCCGGGATCGGCGTCAGGCTCCACCTGCGGCTGAGCGGAAAGTACAGGGCCACCGGCAGCTTGACCACCGCGGTGAGAAAAAAGATCAGCGAGGAAGCGATGCACAGCGCGCCCGCCGCGTACAGCCGCGACAGCCTCATCGCCCGCCCATCCTCAGGGGGAGCAGCAGTGCGCGGAGCTCCGGTACAGGCGCTGGCACGGGATGCCTCCTTAATGTTGCGGGATTGGTCATCGTTTCAGCATGGTTTCGGCTCGGACGATTTTAGGTTTAGCCAAGAGCCGCGCCGCTCAGAGGCCGCGCATGCTCGTGCACAAGAGGCCGGCGGTCAGATTAAAGAGGCTAATCACCGACGTGCCCAGCGCAAAAAGACCGTAGAGCAGCCGCGCCGCCTGGGGCACCGCGGGCGAGCTCGAGTCTGGATCGGCGGGCGCGGATGCCAGCTCGCGGGCGAGCACGAACGCGCCGATTGCCAGCGGCAGCCCGAGCGTCGCCAGGTTTTCTTTGAAGTCGAACAGGTTCGAGGCCCACGGCGCATAGCGGTCGAGGTAGAGCCCGCGCACGAAGTAGCGGTAGCGCGGGTAGACCAGGCCGCCGCTCGCCAGCGTCGCCAGGTAAGCGCACAGGGCGACCAGAGAGTAAAGCTTGGCCAGGCGGCGGCGCAGCGGTCGGCCGCGCAGCGCCTGCGTTGCGATGACCGCGTGGTGGACGCTGGACCCGCCGAGCGCGATGGCCGAAAACGCATGCAGCACGATGAGCAGCGGCCCGATCGAGCCGAGGAAGACATTCGGCATGGGCCGGGAGTATAAGCAAAATTCGCCTCGGCATGCTTGTCCACCCCGGGCTTGGCCAAGGCGCCGTTTCCGCGAGGAGGGACCGGGAGCGTGTCCCTCTATATAAACAGTCAAGCGGGTCAAGCGGGCCAGAGCGGGGCGTTGACACGGCCGGCGGGGGTTGCGTACGGTCCTAGGATGCACAGCGCCGTCCCGCCGGCCGACGCCGCGCCGTCCGCCGGAGGCGAATCCTCGGGCGCCGCCGGAGCATCCGACGCGGCCGGGTCGCCGCCTGGGTCGGGGCCGGGGCCGGGGCCGCACCCGGATGCGGGCGCGCGGCTGCGCCGGCGGTCGCTGCTGCTCGTGGCGCAGGATGCCGCGGTACGGCTTGGGCCGGGGCTGCGCGAGGCCGGCTTCACCGTTCGCACGGTGCGCGACCGGGATGCGGCGGAGCAGGAGCTCTCGCGGCAGCCCTATGATCTGGTGCTGGTCGAGCTTGCGCCGCCGCTTGCCGCCGCAGCGGAGCTGCTGGCGGCGCTGTGCCGCCATGGGGCGATCGTGCTGGCCCTTGTGGCGGCCGCGGAGCTAAAGGATGGCGAGGCGGCCGCGGCGCTCATTGCCGCCGGCGCGTACGACTGCCTGAGCCTGCCGTGCCGCAGCGCTGAGGTCATCGTGGCGCTGCATAAGGCGGCGGCGCGGGAACAGCGGCTCGGGGATCGCGGGGCGGCGCGCTTTCTGCCAGCGGCCCTGACGGCGCGGGAGGCCGGCGGGCGCGGCTGGCCGGGCTTTATCGCCACCGCCCCCCGCATGCGCGAACTGCTGGCGCAGGTGGGCAAGGTCGCCCCGCACGCCACCGGCGTGCTCCTTATCGGCGAGTCGGGAACCGGCAAGGAGCTCTTGGCGCAGGCGGTGCACGCGCTGTCGCCGCGCCACAAGGGGCCGTTTCTCGCCGTCAACTGCGGCGCCCTACCGGAGACGCTGCTGGAGAGCCTGCTGTTTGGCCACGTGCGCGGCGCCTTCACCGACGCCGTGCGCGATCAGCCGGGAGTGTTCGTCCAGGCGAGCGGCGGCACCCTGTTTCTCGATGAGATCGGCGAGCTGCCCGGCTCGCTCCAGGTCAAGCTGCTGCGGGTGCTGCAGGAGCGGATGGTGCTGCCGCTTGGCGCGCAGACCGCCGTGAAGGTCGATGTGCGGCTGGTCAGCGCGACGCTGCGCAACCTGGAGGCAGAGGTTGCCGCCGGCCGCTTCCGCGCCGATCTGTACTACCGCCTGAGCATCGTGCCGCTCACCGTCCCGCCGCTGCGCGAGCGGCCGGAGGACATCCTGCCGCTGGCCCGCTACTTCGTGCGCCGCTGCGCCGAGCGCCTGCGCCTGCCGGTCGGCGGGCTCACCCCGGCGGCGGAGCAGGCGCTGTGCCGCCACCTGTGGCCGGGCAACGTGCGCGAGCTGGAAAACACCATCGAGCGCGCCGCGGTCCTAGGTGAGTCCACGCTGATCGATCTGCCGGACCTGCCGCCGGAGCTGGCCTATGCCCGCGGCCCGCGGGGACGCTCGCGCCGCCTCCCGGCCGCGGAGAAAGAGGCTCCTTCGGCCCGCGCGTCCGACTTGGCAGAGGCGGCTCCGGCAGCCTGGCCGGAGCGGTCCGCGCCGAGCGGCTCGGCATCCGGCGCGCTGATTGCCGATGACGACGACGCCGCCGAGTTTGCGCTGGGCCCGGGCGACCTGTCGATCAAGCAGGTGACCCGCCGGGTGGAGATGGCGCTCATCCGCCGCGCCCTCATCAAGGCCCGCGGCAACCGCACCGCCGCCGCCAAGCTCCTGGAGCTCAGCCACCGCGCCTTGCTCTACAAGCTGCGCGAGTACGGGCTAAAGTAGCGGCAGCCGCCGCGCCGTTTTTACCGCGGCTGGCGGATTAGCGAATCGCCAAGCAATCTGCGGCCCATCTGCGGCTACCCTTTCGATCATGCCCCGACCCAAGCTCTATCGCGATCCCGTGCACGGCCAGCTCCGCTTCGACCGCGTCGACGCCGATCTCCCTCCGGCCGCTGCGGCGGAGCCCGAGCGGGCGCTCGCTTGGCTCGTCCACCGCCTCATCGACACGCGGGAGTTTCAGCGCCTGCGCCACATCCGTCAAAACGGCCTGGTCAACCTGGTTTTTCACGGCGCCGAGCACTCGCGCTTCGGCCACAGCCTGGGCTGCGCCTACCTGGCGCGCGAGATGTACTACCGCATCGTCCGCAACATGGACGAAGCCGTGGACGGCCAGCGCCTGCTTGCGACCACCGCCGCGGCGCTGTTGCACGACATCGGCCACGGCCCGTTCTCGCACGTCCTAGAAGAGATCCTGCACAGCCACGGCATCCGCTTCGACCACGAGGTCATGACCTACCGCTTCCTCACCGAGCCCGGCAGCGAGGTCCAGCGCCTGCTTTTGACCATCGACCCGAGCTTCCCGGAAGAGGTCGGCCTGTACATCAACAAGAAAGCCCGCGCCAAGCTCGTCCGGGCGCACAAGCGGCGCGATCATTGGTGCTACAAGCTCGTGTCGAGCCAGATCGACGCCGACCGCCTGGACTACCTCGTGCGGGATGCCTACTACGCGGGGCTGGAAGGGCACGGCTTCGATCTGCAGCGGCTGCTCGACATGCTGTTGCACCTGGATCACACGCGGGTTGCGGTGTACCGGCGGGCGATCGAGCCGGTCGAAGGGTACTTGCTGGCGCTCGATCAGATGTACCGCACCGTCTACTACCACCACACCGCGCGGGTCGCCAGCGTGATGCTGTCGGCGGTGCTGCGGCGGGCCTTCGAGCTGCACAAAAACGGCGACCGGACGGTGCTGCCCGACGGCGGTAGCGGCCGACAGCCGCCGCTGCGGGCGCTTTTGGAGAAGGGCCAGCAGGTCGCCCTCGAAGAGTATGTCCGGCTCGCCGAGTTCGGGGTGTTCGCGCTCATCGAGGACTGGCAGCACAGCCGCGATGTCGTGCTGGCGGACCTGGCGCGGCGCCTGCTGCGGCGCCACCTGAGCAAGGCGATCGACGTCGATCCGCGCAAATACAATACGCTCCAGCGGCTGCAGAAGCGGGCCGAGGAGCTCGTGCTCGCCCGCCTGCCGCACGTCGACCGCAGCACCGTCGCTTACTATGTCTCTGTCGATGAACCGGAGCGCGTGAGCTACAAGCGCTACGACTTTCGCAACGAGCGCGCCGATGAGTCGATCTGGATCGTCGACCGCCCGGGCGAGCTCGCCGGCGCCACGCCGATCGAAAAAGAGCCGACCAGCATCATCTCCGCCCTGCAGACCAAGAAGTACTTTCACCGGCTCATCATTCCGCCGGAGATCCGCAGCGAGCTTTACGCCGACCTGAGTCCGGGCGAGCCCTGAGCCGGCCTAAGGGGTTACCGGTGCCAGGACGGTGAGCTCGCCGCGCAACAGCTGGGTCGCCGCCGGGTCGCGCGCGACGCTGGCCAGCGCCGCGGGGTAGCTTAGCGGCAGCGGCGAGCGCTGGATGAAGAAGGTAAGCTCGTAGCGGCCAAGCTCCGGCGCGGTGAGATCGAGCATGTCGCGGACGATGCCGCGCAGCTGCAGCGTGCCGTCGGCGGCGCTGTCCCAAATCGTCGGCCAGCCCACCGTGCTGCCGGCGCGGCTGAGGAAGGCGTGCACGAACACCGGTCCCGCCGCTTTTTGCGCCGGGCGGAGGAAGATGCTCAGCGGGGCATCCAGCCGCACCGCGGCGAGCGGCGCCGGCCGCTCCGGCAAGCGCGGCGGACGCAGCGTCAGCGCCGAGGCCGGAAGCGACCCAGCCGAGGCGCGCCCGCAGTCCGGGAGCGGCACCGCCAGCGGCTGGGCGCGGGGCGCGGAGTCGGCGAGGGCCTGGACCGCGCGGGGAGTGCAGCGCAGGCTCAGATCGCCGCCTTGCAGCTGCAGCTCATAGCGCGGCAGCGGCCCCCACAAAAGGTTGAGCGCCCGCGGCATGAGCTGCGGCAGCGCGAGCGCTGAGATTCCGCCACACAGAGACAGCGCGATCAGGCCCAAGACGATTCGCGGCTGCGCAAAGGTCGATAGCGGCGCGGCCGCGAGGCTGGAAAAAATAGACGGCTTCGAGATCATCATAAATACCTCCTGCATTCGGCGCTGAGCACCATGAAAACGGACCCCAGGAAAAACAAACTGCAGGCACCGGCACCCGCTCGGCGCCGAGCATCGGCTCACCGCCGAGCGGCAGCCGCGCCGACTGGGACCGCGGGCGCAAAACCGCCGCCTGTACGCCTCCGTCCAGACCGTGGCGGGGGCGCAGACCGGGCTTGGCGGCAGGGGCAGCCGTCCGACTAGGGAACGAACAACCGCAGGGTGCTCCAGTCGGACGGTCGGCGCTCGCGCATCGTGATCTGCGCCGCGTGGAACGCCGCTAGCAGGTTCGGCGCGGTTTGGTGCAGATAAGGGGCTTGGCTCGCCCGCGCGCTGTAGAGCGCCGCCGACCACTGCGCTGCCAGCTGATCGTCTAGAAGGCGGCTGGCCGCGACCACCGCTTCGCCGCCGCGCAGAAGCAGCGCTTGCGCCAGGCTGATGTCGTCGGACCCTGTGCCGATACCGGCGGTGCCGCCGTTACAGACGAGCAGCACGGTGAAGCGCGGGGCCCGCTTGAGCATCAGCAGGTCGGCCAGCGTGAGCTTGGTCCCGTTGGGCATGTCGATCATGCTCTGCCAACCGCTTTCTCCCCCGCCGATGCCGCCGAAGTCGGCATCGGTATCGAGCTGCGCCAGCTCGACCTGCGGCAGCGCCCGCATCAGCTCATCCGCCGAGCCGAGCTTGAGCGCCACCGGCAGCGGCAGCGGCTGCGGGCAATCGCTGATCCCGAGCCAGCAGTAAACGAGCCGCCGGGGATTGAAGCCGCTCTCCTGCCGTAGGTTGCTGTAGGGCGTGACCTGCCAGCCCAGCTGCTGCAGATTTTGGTAAAGCCCCAGAGCGTTTTTCTGCGCGTGCTGGAGCCGCAAGCTGGTCAGCATCAGCGCCTTGCCGCGTCCCGGCGTCGCTGCCGCTGCTGGCAGCGCCAGATCCAGCGCATGCACGACCAGGCGCTTTTGCGAGGCGAGAGAGCCGCTGTCGCCGGGATAGGGCAGGGCGGCGAAGTCCACGGCGCGCAGCCGCTGGCTCGGCAGCACGCGCAGCACGCGGGCGGAGTCGATGAGCGCGGCAAACGGCTGGAGCAGCAGCTCCGACCACATCGCCGGGGTCGTCGCCTGCTGCAGCTGGCTTTGGCGCAGCCGCTTTACGAGCAGCCGGTCCGCGGTGGCGACGAAGCAGGCCAGCTCGCCCGCCGGCAGCGGATGGCACAAGTGCATGGCTTCGCCGGGGACAAGGGCGTGCAGCTGCAGCTGGCGGTCCATGCCGGCGTCGCGCAGGTGCGACTGCAGGGACTCAAGCAGCTGGTTGGTCGCGTCTTGGAAGCTGGGGTCGGCGGCGGTGGTGCCTTGCAGCTGCACGCTTTGGCGCACAAGCTGGTCGCGCTCCTTCCGCAGGCACTCCTGCTGCGATTCGGGCAGCAGGGTGAGGGTGTCAAACGACAGCGCGACCACCAGGCCCCGCACCTGCGCCCGCCGGGCGACGGACAGAGCGAGCTGTTCGTCGCCGTGCTCCAGCAGGAAATCGAGAAAAGCGGCCGTACCGGCGGTAAACCGCGGCAGGAAGGCCCGCCGGGTCGCGGTCAGCGGCACCCGCCACAGCCGGCCATCAAGGAGCGTCTCGGCGCTTTTGAACGCCGCGCCGGCGGCAGCGGTGTACTCGGCGGCGGCGGTGCCGGATGCGGCGCGGGCCAGGGCGGCGCTGACCTGCGCCTGACCGATGAGCGCCCGCCACTCATAGTCCGGCTCCACGGTCTTTCGCGCCAGCTGCCCGAGCTCCGCGAAGAGGACCTGGGCCTGGGCGAACCGCGACTGCATGTAGGCGATGCGCCCGCTTATCTCCACCGCGTCGAGCTGCTTGGACAGCGGCTGATTCGGTAAATCGACCGCGGCGGCGTTTAGATACCTCAGCGCATTTTGCAGGTGGGTCTCTGCTTGGGGGCTTAGCGCCGCGGGCAGCGCGGGGTCATGCTCCGCTGCCGCTGCATCGGTAAGCTGCTCCGCCTGCATGAGCTCAGCGCGCGCCTGGTTCATGTCGATTTTTTTGCTGTCGGCGGGGCAGTGATCCTTGGTCCGATACTGCCGCGCCAGCTCGAGCAGCTGCAGCGGATCCTTGGCCCCTGGGCTGCGCGACTCTTGCTCCAAGATGCGCGTCCAGCCCAGGGTGTTGAGGTAGCTCATGCGATCGCAGGCCTCGAAGTCGGTCCCCTTTTCGAACTCTCCGATGAGCTTGCCGACCTCCACCTCGGCATCCAGGGTCAGGCCCTGCAAGGCCAGGGTCAGGGCCCGCTCGATGCGGATAATCCGCAGGGTCTCGGCGTCGTCCAGGTTTTTGGTCGCCGCATCCGCCAGGCGGAGACAGCGCACGGCTTCGGTCAGGTCGCCGCTTTCTTGGGCGTAGATGCCGCGGTTGTAAAGAGCGAGCCCGGCCTCGATGGCGATCATGCGGATCGCGGCCTCATGCTGGTTCAAGATCGCGTACGCCTGCTCGAGATTACGATCGATGGTGTAGTGTTCAAACGCGACATGCCGCGCCGAGTTGGCGACCAGGGTCGTAAGCCCGGCCGGAGCGGCCAGCGCCAAGGACTCCATGTAGTGCCGGAGCGCATCGCTGTGGCGGCCGGCGCTGACCTCCAGCTCGGCCAGCGTCGAGAGCAGCCGGGCGCGCGCCGCCGGGTCGCGGCGATACGGCTCGTCCGCCGCGGCTTGCTTCAGCGCTTCGATGCCCTGCGGGATGGTCTGGCTCTTGCGGGCATTTTCCGCGATGTCATCAGCGCGGGAAGGCACAACAGCTGTGAACCGGAGCTTCAGCGTGGCGTGGCGGTTGGCGCCTCGCGATAAAGCCTGGGCGCGCGGCCGGATCGTCAGCTGCAACGGCAGCTGGGCGCGCTGGAACGCCACCCGCAGGCGGCCGTCGGTTTCGTCGAAGCCCGCTGCGGCTTCCTTATCCAGCTGCAATGACCAATAGTCCGCCGGCCGTACGGCCGGCGGGGTGGCGATGCGCGCCCAGACCACGGCGCTCTGCTCGGTCGCCGTTCCCAGAGCGCAGAGAATGACTGCGCTGCCGTCTGCGTCCCGGGCCGCGGGCTGCGAGACATCCTCGCAGCCGTGCAGCGCGCTCGCGGACGGCGGGACGGAGGGAATCTCCAGGCAGCTTAGCCCCAAGGCCAAGGGGAGGAGCCAAGCAGCCGACCGGAGCATCATCTGGCAACGCATCGTAGGAGGACTTTTCGCCGCTTTGGATTAGGACGCGGGTTTGTGGCGCTGCCGGCTGGGGGCGGCCGGGGCGGCGTTTTGCGGCGTCCGCTGCGCGCTGCGCCCGCCGTCCTGGTCGGCCGATTCTTCCGGCGCGCGGCCTGTGCGGGCAAAGCGCACGCTGCGCCCGCCGTCCTGGTCGGCCGATTCTTCCGGAGCGCAGCCCGCGCGGGCAAAGCGCACGCTGCGCCCGCCGTCTTGGTCGGCTGATTCTTCCGGAGCGCGGCTGGTAGGGGGCCGGCGCAGGCTGCGACCGCCCTCTTGATCGGCGGCGTCGGTCTCTTCGCCGTCGGTCGCCTCTGGAGCCGGCGGCGGCTCGGGCCTAGGGGCCAGATGCTCGGCGACGTCTTGGACTGGGTCCTGCGTGTTCGTCTCTTCCATCATTGCCTCTTATCAGCAGGAGAAGGCCCAGAGCACGCTCCCTGCCTAGCGCACCCTTTTAGTTATTCGACCCAGAGCTCGGGCCGATGAAGAGCGACCTGCGGACGCACTGAATCCCATACTTTGGCCCACACACCTCCGCTGCCGTTTGCAGCGCCGCCGCGCGGTAGATGACTAGTCGGCCTGCTTCACCGATAAGCACCACCAGCTCCTGCGGACCTGCGACAGCCTCTGCCGGTAGGGACTTGCAGGCACCTGTGCTCAAGGCACCGCTGCCATCGGGCTGGAGCTCTATCGGCCATCGCACTGGCGGTCGCCCTTCTTTTACTAGATACGCATTGGCCACGGCCTGTTGTGACAGTCCGGCAGTCGAATTTTGCAGTGGAACCCGGATGTTGATGCAATCGTCGGAAGCGAACCGCAGCGGCCCGCCGGCTGGCGCAGGCGCGGCCGCGCGGTTTTTGTTGACCGTAAGTTCCGGATCGCCGAAGCGGTTCTCCGTTCGGCCGATCGGGAACAGCAGCAGGCCGATGCTCGCTGCCGCCGCCAGCGGAACCGCGGCGTAGAACGCCTTACGGAATCCCCCGAATCGGGCGCGGCGTTCCGCCGGTCGCGGACGGAGCGGCACGACCTGGGCGCCCGCTTTGGAATCGGAACGAAGTGCTTCCACCACCGGCGCTGCCGCCGCGGCCTGCGCCTGCGGCAGCGCTTTGTCCGCCGCCGCGGTCCCTTGCCGTACGGCCTGCAGGAGCAGGTCCGTTTGCTGCTGGATAAACTCCGGGCCAAGCTCGTCGCCGAGCGCTGCGAGCTCAGCCAGCTCCTTTTCGCTCAGCGGCGACTCGGGGTGCTGCGGCAAGCCGCGCTCCCGCCGGTCCAGGGCCTCCATCGCTGCGTCAGCCTCAAGGCTTCTGAGTCCGAACACCAAATCTTTATTGTTCATAAAACCACCACACACTCTGTATATGACCGGCGCCGCCAAGAACTGACAGCGCCTGGCTTTCGCCGTCGCCACCGACGAAAGACCCTGCTTGGCTGGGCCCGCGCAACGCCCGCGGCGCCCACCGCGCATCCTCTGATGCCGCAGGTGTGGTCATTTGTCCTCCGGCTGCTTCTTGGTTTTGCGGCTGGAGTACTCTGTCTCTAAATGTCCATGCTGCCGCAGCCGCGCGATCAACCGGTGGATGCGCTGGAAGAAGACATCGCGGGTAAGCTGCATCGCTTTGCAGATCTCCTCGGTCTCCTGGCCCTTTAGGAAGCGGCGGGTGAACAGCTCGAAGTCCATCGGGGTGAGGACCTCGGCGATCCGCTGCAGCTTGGCCTTTGCGTCGAGCTTTTCTACCTCGCCGGGCTCCTGGTCGCTGCCGATATGCAGCTCGCTGAGGTCGGCGGGCTCCATCAGCCGCTCCAGCACGCGGTCGCGCTCATCGCGGGCAAAGCCCATGCAGCGGAGGCGGGCGAAGCGGCGGAAGTACCCCTCCGGCGTCGCTCCCTTGCTCGGATCAAACCGCCGCAGCGCCCGCGCGCCGTCGGCAAAAAGGTCAGCGAAGATGTCGTTTACGAGCTCTTTGACATCTTCGCCGGTGCCGCGCACGCGGTAGACCGCGAACTTGGCCTCTTGTTGGAAGATCCGCGTAAAGATTGCTACAAGCGCCCGCGCCGCCGCTTGATCGCCCTTTAGAGTCTGTTCGATGAGCTCATAGGTCGACATATGCAGCCCGTCCTATCCACCGCTGAGCGACGTAGTGCCGGAGCCGAGCGCCGCCGCGCGACAACCGATACGGCACGTTGCCATACAAGCTCGGCGGCGGAGCCGCAGCCCGGCGGGCCGGCGGCAAGCAACCGGAGCTCGGGCGTAACACGCGTAACATCGGGATCTCCTTGGGAGAACTCACAGAGCCACAGACGCCCAGCATCGCTGAGCCGGCGCGGACTGGTCAAGCGCTGGCATGCACGTGCCGGCCGCCGGCCGCTCCGGGCGGCTAGCGGCCGCAAAAGCCGGACGCACACGGGAAGGGGCGGCGGGCCGTCCTGCGAGGCGGCGGACCGCTCCAGATAGTTACCGAGCGCTGCGGTTGCAAGCGACGCAGTCGCGGCAATCGTGTAAGCTCGCGAAGTTCTTTGGTTTTCGGGCCTTGTTCTGTTCAGCCTGGCTCCGCGGCCGGAGCCACAGGAGGCGATCCATGGCGACCCAGCGCAGGTTTCTGTTTGTAGGCTCCGCTGCCGGCCTCGTACTGAGCACAGCCATCGGCTGCGGGCTGCCCGCCGGACCGGACCAGCCGAGCAGTGCGGTGCCGCCTCCGGTGAGCGTGACCCCGGGCATGCCGCCGACCGCGCGCACCCAGCCGCCGCCGCTCATCGGCGGCACGCTCTTGGTTTCGCACGACGGCAAGACCGCGGTCGCCGCGGATCCGGATCGCGATGTCATCTGGCTCGCGGATCTGACCAAGCTCACCCAGTCGGGACGCATCGAGCTTTTAAATGGCGATGAGCCGGGCCGCCTGGTCGAGGACAAAGCCGGCAAGGTCCACGTCGCCCTGCGCCGCGGCGGCGCCCTTTTGACCCTTGATCCGAGCGCCGGCAAGATCATCGCCCGCCGCCCCGCCTGTCCGGCCCCGCGCGGGGTCGCCTACGATGCCGCAAGCGACCGCCTGCACGTCGCCTGTGCCGGCGGCGAGCTTGTCACCTTCGCGGCCAGCGGCGGCGACGCGCTGCGCACGCTGCACCTGGACAGCGACCTGCGCGACGTCGTCGTAAAGGGCGACACGCTCCTTGTCAGCCGCTTCCGCAGCGCCGAGCTGCTCACCGTGGACTCCACCGGCAGCGTGACGAGCCGGGTCAAGCCCCAGGCCGTGACCAGCATCTTCGCCAACCCCCAGGGCAACCCGATGGGCGCGTCGCCGGCGGAGCCTGCGGTCGCCTGGCAGCTGCACCCGCTGCCCGACGGCACCACCGTCATGCTCTATGAGCGCGGCATCACCGGGGCCGTCGATACCAAGACTCCGGGCGGCTACGGCAACGGCCAGTGCAAGGGCGCCGGAATCGTCGCCAGCGCCATCACCATCCTGGGCCCGAGCGGCGACGCCAAGCCCGGTCCGACGCTGCAGTTTGTCCCCTATGCTGTCGACTTCGCCGTCTCCCCCGACGCCAGCGAGGTCGCGATCGTCATTCCCCAGACCCCCTTCCTGGCCGGCAGCGGCGTCATAAAGCTTTCACGGACGGAGATGACCCCGAGCGACCCGTGCGGCTTTGGCTCGAGCACGATTCCGCGCGCCAACGCGGCCAATCAGCTCGTCGCCGTGGCCTATGACGCCAGCAAGCGGGTGATCACCCAGAGCCGTCAGCCCGCCGGGCTGGAGGTGGACGGCAGCACGATCGAATTTACCGCCGCGGCCGACGTGAGCAACGCCGGACACGCGCTGTTCCACGCGGTCACGCGCTCCTCCATCGCCTGCGTCTCCTGCCACCCCGAGGGCGGCGATGACGGCCGGGTGTGGACCTTCATTCCCACCGGCGCCCGCCGCACCCAGAGCCTGCGCGGCGGCCTGTTGGCCACGGCGCCGTTCCACTGGGACGGCGACATGGACGACATGAGCAAGCTGATGTCCGCCGTGTTCGTCGGCCGCATGGGCGGCACTCAGCCGCAGACCGCTGAGATCGATGCGCTCGCCGGCTGGCTCGATGCCCAGCCCGTCCTTCCCAAGGCGGCGCCGGCCGATCCGCAGGCGGTCTTGCGCGGCAAGAAGCTGTTCGAAGACGCGACGGTCGGCTGCGCCAGCTGCCACAGCGGCGCGCGCTTTACCAATAACGCCAACGCCTCCGTCGGCACCGGCCGCGCATTCCAGGTCCCCTCGCTGGTCGATGTCGGAGCGCACGCGCCGTACATGCACACCGGCTGCGCCAGCACCTTGGCCGCGCGCTTTGATCCCAAGTGCGGCGGTGAGACCCACGGCCAGACCGCGCAGCTTACCGCGGGCCAGCTCGCCGACCTCGTGAGCTACCTGCAGAGCCTGTGACCCCCGGAGTCGTCTTGCCGTCTTACCCGGCGGCAAGGCGGCGACTCCCAAGCCAGCCAGCCATCCATCCAGCCTAATCCGGGCGCCGGTTGTTCAGGTGCGCCCGGTCAGCCATCCCAGATACCCCGCGGCCCGCAGCCCCTGCCATAAAAAGCGGGCGCGCAGCGTCGATGTCGGCGGCGCCGGCGCCGGCGCGGTGTGGACCAGCGCATCCAGCCACGCGGCAAGCGGCGGCCGCGCCAGCGCCCCATCCAGATTGAACAGCGCCAGATCGGAAAGCCCCGCCGCGCGGGCCAGCTGCACGTCTTCGACAAGCTCCGCCGGGCTGCGATAGGTGCGCTCATCGCCCAGCGCCCCTTTTCCCACCGCTCCGAGCGAGATGCTGGCGCGCCGGCCGTAGCGGCGCTGCGTCGCTTGCGCCAAGGTGAAAAGCAGCGCCCGCGCATCCTCCCGCCGCACCACCCCGCGGGAGTACCCCTCCAAGAGCGAGGTGTAGACCATGGTGCTCACGCGGTCGAGCTGCAGCGCATCGATGGGAGTCTGCAAAAGCCGCTGCCAGCCGCGCGCCGCCGCGTCCGGACTCACCACCACCGCCGGCACGGCCGCGGCAAAGATCTCAAGCCCCAGCGCCGCGGCATCGCTCGTGAGGGCGGCGAGCTGGGCCGCCGCCGCATGCGCCGACCCCGGCGCCCGGCGAGTCGGCCGGCGCAGCGAGAGATCTTTTACCTGACGGAGCCGCTCGATCGGCGGCTCCAGATCCACCGCCAGCGCCTGCGGCAGCACCGCGTGCTCACCGCACAGCGAAAGCAGCCGGCGCACGAACTCGCAATAGGAGTCGGCGTTGCCGGCGCTGGCCCAGCGGCCCTGGGCGTCGCTGAGCATCGGCCACAGCGCCACCTGGACCGCGTGCGCCTGGCAGCTGCGCAAGACGGCAATAAGCGCGGACCCAAGCTCCGGAGTCACCGCCAGCGCCAGCTGGATGCGCCGCCGCGCCAGCTCTTTCAGGAGCGCCGGATCGTGCAGCGCGGCGTAGGGGGTGTACTCGCTCCAGATGCGGTAGCGCGGCGGCGCCGGGTTGCCGCCCAAGTCACGGCGCTCGTCCGGCGAAACAGCGGCGGGCGCGGGGAATACCGGCGGGGACTTTGGCATGGCCTGGCTCATGGTACGCTAGCCGCATGAAGATACTCTACGGCGTAGTCGGCGAAGGAATGGGTCATGCGATGCGCTCGCGGGTGGTGCTGGAGCACCTCACCGGCCAGGGACACGAGATCGTGATCATGGCATCGGGCCGCGCCAATTCCTTTTTGGCCAAGCACTTCCAGGGCGTCAACAAGATCCACGGCTTCCACATGATCAGCGAGGAGAACCGCATCCGCCGCGGCAAGACCCTGTGGTCCAACGTCCTGTCCGGAGTGACCGGGGTGCCGCAGAACATCGCCGCCTACTTCAAGCTCATCAAGGAGTTTGAGCCCGAGGCGGTGATCAGCGATTTCGAGTCTTGGACCTATCTTTACGCCAAGGCCAACAGCCTGCCGATCCTCAGCATCGACAACATGCAGATCATCAATCGCTGCCAGCACCCGCCGGAGATTCTGGAGGGGGCGCGCGTCGACTTCGAGATCACCCGCGCGTTTGTGAAGAGCAAGCTGCCGTTCTGCGATCAGTATCTGATCACGACGTTCTTCCGCCCGCCGCTGCGCAAGGAGCGGACCGCCCTTTATCCGCCGATCCTGCGGCGGGAGATCTTGGAGGCCAAGCCGACCGCGGGCGACCATCTCCTTGTCTATCAGACCAAGGAGGGCTTCGGACCGCTCGGCGCGGCGCTGCAGCGGACGGGGCTTGAGTGCCGCGTATACGGAATGCGGCGCGATATCAAAACCGATGAAGTGGAGGGCAACCTGCGCTACCGGCCCTTTGATGAGAAGACCTTCATCGCCGACCTGGCCTCGGCGCGGGCGGTGATCGCGGCGGCGGGATTCACCCTCATGGGCGAAGCGGTATACCTCCGCAAGCCGATGCTGGCGGTGCCGCTGGAGCGCCAGTTCGAGCAGCTGCTCAACGCCCGCTACCTGCAGCACGAAGGCTACGGCGAGAGCGCCGAGAACGTCGAAGCGCTGGCGAGCCTGGACGGATTTTTGCAAAACGTCCCGCGCTACAGCGATAAGCTAGCGTCCTACCGCCAGGATGGGAACCGCGAGCTGTTGGCGGCGGTGGATCACCACCTCGCTCACCCGGCGGAGCGCGCCGGCTCCTAAGAACGCCAGTCAAAACCTACTGCGGTGTCCATCCGCGGCGTCCACCGTGCTCACGGCCCCAAGGCCGCTCCGCGCGCTTTTCGCCGCGGCTGTACATCCTCGCTACGGTTTTGACAGGCGTTCTAAAGCTTGGCGCTGGCTCCACTGCGGCTTTCACTTCAGAGTCGAGGGAGCGGCTGATCGCTGCCAAGACCGAGCGCGTTCTGCACGACGCGGGCGCGCTCGGCGACGGTGGCGCGCAGCTCGGCGTAGCCTGGCAGGGTGGCCATCGGCCCGAGCAGCGGGCACAGATCGAGCCACAGGATGTCGATGATTCCCAAGTCCACGGCCCGGCGCAGCGCGGCGAGCGCCTGCTCGTACTCGTGGCGCATGCAGTAATACTCGATGCGCGACTGGAGACTCACGGACTGCGAGCGCGGGCTGGTCTTGGGATCGTGGTAGTGCGGTGGGAAGGACTCTTCGATCGAGACCTCTTTTTCGCCTAGGAGTCCCTCCAGGCGCCGCTGCGCGTAGATGCACTCCGGCTGCTGCAGCGCCGGCTCCTGCAAGAGCCTGCGGGCGCGTTCCTTGTCCCGCATCCAGCAGGTCAGACGCGCCTGGGCGCTGGCCAGGATGCGGATGAACCCGGGGTCGCAGCCCTCCAGGCGAATGAGCTGGAACGCCGCCTCCATGTTGCCGCTCAGCATGTGAGCGCGCGACAGGGCGATGCGGACGCGCGGCACGCTCTTATCCAGCACCAGGGAGTGGCTGAGCTGATGCAGCGCCGCGTCGAGCGGTCCGGTCTCGCTGAGCAAAAGGCCGATGAGCTCGTGCGACTCCGCCAGGTGCGGCGCGCTCGCCAAAGCGCGGCAGACCGCGACGGCGGCTTCCACGGGCTTGAACTCATTGAGGCGGATGTTGGCCAGCGCCAGGTACGGCTCGCCGCTCTCCGGGGCGGCTTTTATCGCCTGCTCGGTGGCGGCCAGCGCCCGAGCGGCGCAGTTGTCGCCGGAGTAAAACCACAGCCGCGCCAGCGCCGTCGCATAGCCGGTGAGCAGCGTCGCGTCGTTGGGCATGCGGGTGAGCGCCTCTTCAAACAGGCGGACGCACAGCCGCGAGCCCTCCGGGTTCATCCGGTTATATTGGTGGCGGGCGCGCAGATAAAGATCCACCGCCACCGGATCGTTTAAAAGCTCGCCGTGGCTCTTTTCCAGCCGCACGGTGAGCAGGGTGCCTAGGACCTGCGCGATCTCGGTCGCCAGGGCGAGGATGTTGCGATCGGCGCGCTCGAAGCGGCGGACGGCGAACTGCAGCCGGCTGTCCACATCGATGAGCCGTACGACGGCCTGCATGCCGTCGGCGGTCAGCCGCAGCGAGCCGTCCAGCACCACCTTGACCATGAGCTGGCGGCCGATGACGCCGGGCTCGCGGGCGCCGGGCGGAATCTCGCGCACGACGGCGGAGCTGGTCACGCGCAGGCCTTCGGACTCGCTCAGCCGGTCGATGAGCTCCTCCGTGAGTCCGACGATCAGGTACTCTTCCACCGCTTCGCCGGCGGAGCTGAAAAGGAGCACCGCCACCGGCAGCTGGCGCAGCTCCGGAGTGCGCACCGGCGCCGCCTCCGCTTCGCTCGCCGAAGTCGCGGGCCCGGACCGCGCGTGGCGCGGCGGGTCGCCCGGACCTGGTGAACCTGGTGGACCCGGCGGCCCGGCCAGGCGCATCGTGGCGCTGATCGCCAGCCCCGTGCGCGCCGCGCCGCGCCGCTTGAGCAGCTCCGGCAGCTCCTGACCCGGCGGCAGCTCCGCGGCGATGGCCCGCCCGAGCTCTTCCGCGGTCTGATAGCGCATCTGCGGATCGCGCGCCAGACAGCGTCCGAGCAGCTTGACGATTCCCGGCGGCAGGTGCGGCCGCACCGTGTTCGGATCGGCGGGCGCTTCATAAAGCCGCGCCAGCGAGTTTGCCACCCCGCTCCGGCCGCTGAACGGCAGCTGCCCGGTAAACATCTGAAACAGAATCACTCCCACCGCATACAAGTCGGCGCGCGTATCAATCCGTCCGTACCCGCGCACCTGCTCCGGCGCCATGTACGCCGGCGTGCCGGAGATCGGCGCCGCCACCGTGCTCTCCGGCTCCGACTCGCTCAGCGCGCTGGCGATGCCGAAATCGGTGATCGTGACCCGTCCGTCGTTGGAGATAAGGACGTTGTCCGGCTTCAGATCTTTGTGAATGATTCCCGCCGCGTGCAGCGCGCTGAGTCCGGAGCAGATCTGCGCCGCGATGAGCAGCACCAGCCGGATCGGCGGCAGATCGGCGACGCGCGCACCGAGCGGACAGAACCGGGTGAGCGGCTGGCCGTCGATGTACTCCATGGTCAAAAACGGCTCGCCGTCGTGCCGGCCGATGTCGAAGGTGCGGGCGACATTGGGATGGGCGACGCGGCGGGCCAGCCGGACTTCCTTGCGGAAGCGCGCCAGAGCTCCCGGCTGCGCCAGGCGTTCGTGACGGAGCACCTTGACCGCGACGATCTCCTCCAGCTCGTTGTCGCCGGCCCGGTACACCGAGCCATATGAGCCGGCGCCGATCAGGCTCAGCAGCTCATAGCGGCCGCCGTACAGAACCGTAGTCGGTTCCGGCAGATCGGGATCGATGGCGCGAAACTCGGAGGTCCGCTCCGAACCCAGCGCAGCGGTCCGGTCCATACCGATCAGGTCCGCGGCTGGCTCTACTGGCATGGGGCCTTTATCCTAACCCACTTTGCCGCCGGATGGACGAGTCGGTGAAAAACCAAACGCCGGGCGTTACCCAAGGGCGCGGTTATGCCGCGAATCAGGACTTAGGAGCGCGGCTTTGCCACTTCTGTACGGTGTAGCGGAATAGCTCATACGACGGCTCCCAGCCCCGCAGCGGCAGTCCGGCCTTGCGCTTTAGCTGGAGCAGGAACTCCGCGGGGTCGTGGAAGCTCTCCCACACTTGCGGCAGGAACGTACCGCGGCGGCCCCCGCCGCGCAGCACCACGCCGTCGATATGCGGCCGCAGCGCGGCGACCGCCTCCGCCTCGCTGGCTGCCGGCACCCGGGCGAGCGGACTTAAGACCGAGACCTCGACATCGAGCCGCGCCAGATCGGCGCGCTGCAGCTTCCGGCCGCGCGGGTCGCGCAGCGCCGCGGCCACCGCGTTGTCGGCGACATCGGCGGCGAGACCGCGGTGCGCTTCCAGGCTGCCGATGCAGCCCTGCAGCTCGCCTTCGCCGTCCGATTCGCCGGAGTCTGGTGCCGCGGCGGCGGCAGTGGCCCAGTGCAAGGTGACAAAGCAGGCGCCGGGCTGCTGCGCCCAGTCGCCGAGCGCCGACTCCGGCGGCGGGCCGCCGAGCGCCGCATCGATGCTCGCCCGCGCAAAGCGGCACAGCGCGAGTCCTTGGGCCGGGGTGAGCGGTTCCATGCGGCTTACGCGGCTCCTTGGTAAAACGCGAACGCGCCGTAGCCGACGACGCGCTCTTTGTCGCCGGCCGTATCGCCGGAGCTTCGCAGATCGAGCTGCACCGGCCGCAGCTGCTTGCGGCGGGCGAGCCACAAAAGTCCGCGCAGACCGGCGGCGCCGCACGCTCTCTCCGGGGTCAGACCGGACTCGCTGAGGGCGAGCACCTGCGCCGCCGTTTCGCCATCGATCGCCTGGGCGAGCGGGTAGGGATGGTAGTGCGAGAGATCGGTGCTGATGACCAAAAGGGTCTCATCGCCGCCCCACAGCGCCTCCAGCACCCCGCCGACTTCCTCCGGCTCGGCGTCGGAGGTCAAAAGCGGCGTCACGCGCGCCTTGGGCAGGACGCGCTGCAGAAACGGCAGCTGGACCTCCAGGCTGTGCTCCGGGGCGTGGGCGCGCGGGCTTGGGTGCACGAGCGCCGGCAGATCCGATTCATCCACCGCCACCTGGCCGAGCGGCGTCTGCAGGGCCGTCGCCCCGGAGGCGCCGATCCCGGTGACATAGACCCGGTGCGCCGGTCCGATCAGGATCACCCGCTCGATGCGGTCGGCGCCGTACACCTGGGCGTAGGCGCTGGCGGCGACCGGACCGGAGTAGACAAGCCCCGCATGGGGCACCACGAGCGCCTTGGGCCGCGGTCCGCTGCGGCGGGTGGCGCCGGCCAGCAGGCGGTCGCACAGGTCGGCCAGCGCCGCCGGGTTGGCAGGGTAGAAAAGGCCGGCTACGGCCGGAGGGCGGATTGAGTCGCTCATCGTCACCTCACCGTTCCCCCATCGTGTCATCGCCCATGATCGCCACCACGCCGCAGACGCCGACGACCTCGCCGTCGCGGCGGTAGGGGGCCAGGGTCAGCCAGCCGCCGCGCGCCTCGCCTTGCGGGTTGTGCACGACCAGGGTGTGGCGGCTCGGGCGGCGGCGGGCCAGCACCATGCGCACGTCGCGCTCGATGCGCGGGCACCACCTACCAAGCAGCGTCGAGCTGAGCTTGCCGCGCAGCTCCGCCGCCGGAATTCCCAGGAGGCCGCCGAGCGCGGCGTTGCCGAACAGCAGCTCGCCGCTCGGCGAAGCCACGAACATCGCCAGCGGACAGGCATCGACCAGCGCCTCGCACAGATCGGCGCGCGGCGACGAGCCGTAGCCGAGCGAATCCAGCCGCCGGTTGACGCCGAGCTCCTGCATGACCTGGCGCAGATCGAACGAAAACTCGGCGGCGCTGCGGTGGCGGGCCGCCGGCTCTTTGGCCAGGGCGCGCAGGAGCAGGGCCTCCAGGTTCTGCTGCAGCGGCGGCTGCGACCGGTCGCCGCGGCGCTCCATGAGCAAGCTCGGCGGGGTCGGCGGACGGCGCAGGTGGCCGGTGAGCACGTCCTGCAGGCGGCCCTCAAACGGCGGCTGGCCGGTCAGGCACTCATAGAACAGCACGCCCAGCGCGTAGATGTCCGATGCCGGCGTCGGCGGCTCGGCGCGGATGCGCTCCGGCGAGAGGTAGGTCGGCGTACCGGCGACGGTGGTGGCGGCGACGATTTCCTTGGCGTCGACGGCTGGACGGCTGGCCAGGCCGAAGTCGAGCAGGCGCACGACGTTGCGGCGCTCCTCCGGGTTGGCGTTGCTGTTGCGGCACAGAAAGACGTTCTCCGGCTTGATGTCGCAGTGGATGACGCCCAGGCCGTGGATAAAGTGCAGCGCCTCGGCGCACTGCAGCATGATGTCGCAGGCCGTCTTGGGCTCGATGGTGTCTTCGCGCACGAGGCGCTCGGCCAGCGTCTCCCCCTCCAGGTAGTCCATGACGATGAACGCCCCGTGGAACGCATCGACGCCGAAGTCGATGACCGAGACGATGCCGGGGTGGCTCATCGCCGCCGCCATCCGCGCCTCGCGGTAAAAGGCGTCGCGGATGTGCGGCTGCTGCGCCAGGTTGTGGTGGATGATCTTGAGCGCGAACAGCTTGCCCAGGTCGCGGTGGCGGACCTTGAAGATGCGGCCCATGCCGCCCTCGCCGAGGCGCTCCTCGATGATGTAGCGACCGCCGACGACCAGGTCCGGCGGGTAGCTGTTGCGGACGCTCTCGTTGTCCGCGCCCTGGATCTCCTGCGGCACCCCGTCGTAGGCGCTCGCCGCTCCCGGCCCCGACAGCCGCACCGGCGCGTGCTGGCCGCTAGTCGCCACCGCGCCGTCGTAAGCGGCACCCACCGGCGGCGGACCGGGCGGCTTGTTCATGGTCACCGTAGTATTATACCGCTTATATCCTACTATGAAACTGGGGGCTCTGCCCGCCCCCCTCCGCCCGGCAGAGCCGGCCGGCGCCTCCCCCCACCGCGCGCTTCCCGCGCGGCGGTCTCATTCACCTTGGGGCCCGGACACCGCACAGGCCGGCCCCTTGGCCCCGGAGCCGCGGCGGGATTTTTGTCGGCTGCCAAAGCAGTGATAAAACCGCTTAGCTTATGCGCTCCGCTTGCTCCGCTCGGTTTGTGCCTGCTCGCCGCTGCTTTTGGCGGCGCCGCGCCGCTCCGAGGCCGCGCTTTAGGTCCGCGCGGCTCGTCGGGGTTTGCGTCCTGCTCGGGCTCATCGCGGCGGCCGCTCCGGCGCACGCCGGGGATCCGGAGCTCCTATATCGCTCGATCGAGACCGCGCACTTCCGCATCACCTACCACGAGCCGCTCGGCCGCGCCGCCCAGCGCCTGGCCGTGGTGGCGGAGTCGGCGCTTGCGACCCTGGCGCCGGTGCTCAAGCACACGCCGCGGCCGCGCACCGAGGTGATCCTCACCGATGACACCGACTCCAGCAACGGCTCCGCCACCGCGCTGCCGTTTCCGACGGTGCGGCTGTACTTGACGGCGCCCGACGACCGCTCCGAGCTCAACGACTTCGACGACTGGCTCTACGCCCTGTTCGTCCACGAGTACACCCACATCCTGCACCTTGACACGGTCAACGGCATGCCACGGTGGGTGAACTACCTGCTCGGCTTTGGCATCAACACGATCTACGCCCCGAACCAGATCCAGCCGCGCTTCTTCATCGAAGGCCTGGCGGTCTTCGAAGAGACCGAGCGCACGAGCGCCGGCCGCTTGCGGTCGACGCTGTTTGACATGTACCTGCGCAGCCACACGCTGGAGGGCAAGTTCCTGCGCCTCGATCAGGTGGCGAACCAGGCGCACCTTTACCCGCGCGGCAACGTGCCGTACCTG
>CALFML010000543.1 GCA_937879845.1 uncultured Myxococcales bacterium | reverse complement strand
CGTGCGGGTTCTGCCGCGCCGAGATCGCCACCTGCTCCCACCACAGCGGCTTGTCTTCGGGATCGCCGTGCATCGGCAGGAGGTCAAACGCCGCCCCGAGGTTCTTCATCGTGTAAAGCGGTGAGAAGTGCGGGTTGACCTGCCCTTCCAGCATCCCCTCCAGCATCGCCGAGCTGCGCGCCGGTCCGAACACCGCGAAGCGGTTGCCGGGAATGAAGATCGGGGCGAAAAACGGGAAGCCTTGGATGTGGTCCCAGTGGGCGTGCGATAAGAGGATCGCGGCGTGCCCCTTGCCTTTGCCAAACTCCGTCGGCAACAGCCCCTTGCCAAGGGCGATGGCGCCGGTGCCGCAGTCGAGGATGAGGAGCTGGCCCAGAGACGATCGGATCGACACGCACGACGTGTTGCCGCCGTAGCGCACGGTCTCCGGTCCGGGGGCCGGGATGGCCCCGCGGACCCCGTGAAACGTCACTTCCACGACGGAACCTCTTTGGGGCTGGGACCGACGCTGGGGGCCGGCGGCGGCGCCGTCGCGATGCCGACCACGCCGCGGCGGTCGATCTCGACCTCCATGCCTTCGCTCGCGGCATGGATCGTCAGCGGGGAGCCGGTCCGCGCCTGCTGCTCGCGGTGGTAGGCGAGCAGGTCGTCGATCTGCGCATCGGTGCGCTCGGGCGCGTGGTGGAACAGCATCAGGCTGCGCGCCCCCGCCTCGCGGGCGATCTCGATCGCATCCTCGGGACAGCTGTGGCCCCAGTGCGGTTTCTGCGCGTACTCGGCGGGGGTGAACTGGGTGTCGTAGATGACCAGATCGGCGCCTTCGCACAGCCGGACCACGCCGGAGCGCATCTCCGCCAGCTTGGCGGCGTCCTCAGGGTTTAGCGGATCGCCGGGCTTGGGCGGCTGGCGGATGAACTTCTGCTCGATGAGGATGTCGCGGAACGGCGCCGTGTCCGTCACATAGGCCACCGAAGCCCCGTCGTAGTCGAGCCGGAAGGCGATGGCGATCCACGGGTGGTTCAGGCGCGTGCAGCGGACCTTGACCGGGCCGATCTCGAAGTTCGCGTCATCCGACAGCTCGTTAAACTGCACCGTCGCCGCAGCAGCGTCAAACGGCACCGAGAAGTAGGGATTGTCCGATTGCAGCGCGAACACCGTCCGCAGGTGGGTGTCGTCGCGCTGGCGGGCATAGACGTGGAAGCGGTTGCCCGCCTGATAAAGCGGCGAGAAAAACGGCAGCCCCTGGATGTGGTCCCAGTGGGTGTGGCTGACCAAGAGATGCGCCTCGCCGCGCCCTTCGCCAAAGGCCCCGAGCATCATCTCTTTGCCGAGCCGCCGCAGCCCCGTGCCGGCGTCTAGGATGAGCCGCGGCGCCTCTGGATCGGCAGCCGAGGCGCAGCGCACTTCGACGCAGCTCGTGTTGCCGCCGTAGCGCTGGGTGTTTGGCCCCGGCACCGGGTGTGAGCCGCGGACGCCCCAGAAGTGGAGATTCATTGCCCGTTCCCCTTGCTCCCAGACATCGCTTCAGGCAGTCGTCTGCGACCCCGGGTCACCCGACGGTACGCACGCGAAAAACGGAGGCAGCCGGAACGTCCTGGCGCGGCCAGCGGGCGGTTCTGGCTGGTCAAAGGCAACGATAGAAGTTCCATACCTGGCTAAAAACTGTATTTATCGTAACACGGTCAAACGGAGTAGATCTACAGGCTGAAATCATCAGAGCCCGACGGGAGGAGAAGTTGAGGAGAAGTTCTTGAGCCGGGCGTGATTTTTTTTCGTAAACCGCCCTGTAAAGCGGCAAGTCGTCGAGTCCCCGTAGTATGTAGCCGGGGAATGTGATAGACGAAGCACGCACCCCCTGTTTACCCGACCATCTGGCGCAGTGATAGCATGGGAGCCGCATAGAGTTATCTACATGTCGAAGACCGCAAATTCCTCTGAGTCCCCCGTCGCTGAGATGAACTCCTCCACTGCCGCCGGCGGCCCCGGCCCAGCGTCGCCGCTTGCCGATCGCCACCGTCTGCTGGCGCGGTACCTTTACGCCGCCGACCTCGTGGCCGGCAAGCGCGTCCTCGATATCGAGTGCGGCACCGGCCATGGCGCCGCGCTCTTGGCCGACAAGGGCGCGCAAGCGGTGGTCGGGCTGCGTCTCTCCGGCGGCTCCGGCGCCGGGGACGCCGCGCTGCCGCCGCAGGTCCGCATACACGCCGCCGACCGGGCGCAGCTTTTGCAACGGGGCGGCTTGGCCCAGATGGCCGGCGAGGCGCGGTTCGACGTGGTCTTTCTCTCCGCCGATCCGGCGCTGCTCAAGGCCGCGGGATTTCTCGGCGAGCTGCGCCGGGCGCTTGCCCCGACCGGGCACCTCGTCGTCGGCGCGCGCAGCAAGGAGGCCTTCCCGGGTGATCCGCAGGCGCTCGGCTACTTCGAGCTTCTCGATCAGCTGGAGCAGGCGGGCTTTGGCCCGGTGACGATGTGCGGGCAGTCGCCGTTCATCGCCGCGGCGGTGGTGCCGTTCGGCGCCGCCGAGCCGCCCATGGTCCTTGACGACAGCCTGGCCCCCGCCGAGCCGGTGGACGAGTACCTGGCGCTGTGCGGTCCGGCCAAGCCGGGCGAGGTGCGGCCGTACGAGATCGTGCGCCTGCCGCGCGCCGCCGTCGCTGTCTCGGCTGCCGCCCCCAAGATCGTCGAAAAAATCGTCGAGAAGGTGGTCCAGCTGCCGCCGCAGCGGGTGGTCGAAAAAGTCGAGGTCAAGGTCGAAGTCCCGGTCCCCGATCCCAAGATCGCGGCCGAGCGCGACCGCCTGGCCGGCGAGCTGTCGCAGTCCCGCAGCGAGCGGGAGCGCGTAAGCGGCGAGCTCACCGAGCTCCGCGGCGAGCGCGAGGCGCTAAAAGGCCGCATAAACGAGATCGCCGGCAGCGAGCAGAAGCTGCTCATCCAGCGCCGCGAGGCCGAGGCGCACAAGCAAGAGCTGACGCGCCAGCTGCAGGCGAGCGAAGCGGCGCGCGAGCGGGCGGCGGCGATGGAGGCCGAGCTCGCCGAGCAGCTGCGGCAGCGCCACCTGCGCGAGGTCGAGCACGCCGAGGCGGCGCTCACCCACGAGCGGCAGATGCGCGAGCTGCGCACCGCCCTGGAAGAGCGCGAGGCATTCGTCGCCGAGCTGGAGGAGCAGGCGCGCGAGCTGCCGCGGCTGCAGGAGCAGCTCGGCGGAGCGCAGCAGCGCTCGGAGCAGGCGGCGCACGCCGAGCGGCTGGCGCGGCAGCGGCTGGCCGAGGTCGAGGGGCACCTCCTGCGCGCCCGCGGCGAGCTGCAGCAGCGCGCCGGCGAAGTGAGCATGGCCGCCGAGCTTGAGACCAAGCGGCGGGAGCTCGAAGCGGTGCGCACCGAGATCCTGGTGCAGCGCGCCGAGCTGGAGCAGCGCGAGCAGGCGATCACCGCCCAGCGGCGCGAGGTCGAGCAGCAGCACCAGGCCGCAGTCGCTAAGCGGCTCGAGCTCGAGCGCGCCCACGGCGAGCGCGAGGCCGAGCGCGAGGCCGAGGTGGCCAAGGCGGAGCGCCAGCGGGCCACGGCCGAGCAGCAGCTGGTCTCGGCCCAGGCCGAGATCGCCCAGCTCAAGCAGTCGCTGGCGACCCTGGAGCAGGTCCATAAGTCGGCCCTGGCGCTGCGCCGCGTCGCCGATGCCGATGACGGCGTGCCGATGCCGGTGGGCGACATCCCCACCGCCCCGGTCGCGCGAGCCGCCGGCGCTCCTCCGGTGACCGCCGGGGAAGAGCTGGCGCAGCTGCGGTCGCAGATCGGCGAGCTGCAGGCGGAGAACGAGCGCCTGAAAGACAAGTTCAACCAGGCCGAGCGCGAGACCTGGAAGTACATGAAGGCCCGCTCCGAAGCGGAGCAGGCGGCGGCCGAGGTCCGTGAGGACACCGTGCGCAAGCTGCGCGACGCCCGCAAGCTCGCCTCGGTGGAGCTGACGCGGGCGATGGAGGAGGCGACCAAGAAGGCGGTGCAGCTGCGTGAGGAGCTCAGCCGCACCGAGGTGGAGCGCAAAGAGGCGCTAAGCCAGCTCAAGGAGCTGCGGTCGGGGCGCGACGCGGCGGTGCAGCAGGCGCTGCAGCTCAAGGCGGAGCTCGATGCGCTGCGCTGGGCCGCGCCGCCGGAGGGGAGCCAGGCGCCGAGCGAGCTCGCCCTGCACGACGAAGTCACCCGGATCAAAGAGGAAGGGGCGGCGGCGCTGCGCAGCGCGCGCAGCGAAGCGGAGCGGATCCTGGCGGAGGAGCGCTCGGCGCGGCAGACGGCGCAGGTCGCCGCGGATGAGGCGCAGTCGCGGGTGGCAGAGCTGCGGGCGGCGGTGGTCGGGATGGAGCAGACCCTGGGGGAGGCCCGCCTTCAGGCCGAGCGCGAGCAGAAGCGCGTCGAAGCGATCGAAGAGGAGCTGCGCCAAACCGGGGATGCGCAGCCCGGCCGCGCGCTGGCCGCGGAGCTGGTCCAGCTGCAGCAGGAGCTGCAGAGTCGGGAGCGCGCCGCCGCGGATCTGCGGGCCGAGCGGGATGCCCTGGGGCGGCTGCTCGCCGAGGTTGAGCGCGAGGCGTTCGCCCGGGCCGAGCGCGCCCGCCAGCTGCGCGTCCGCCTGGCCGAGCGGGAGCGCGAGACCGAGGCGCTGCGGGCCGAGATCGTCGATCGCGATCGCCGCATCGGAGCCTTGGAGAACGGCACGCCGCCGGGCGAAGAGCTGGCCCGGCTGCACAGCGATCTGCAGGCGGCGCGCCGTCGCATCGCCGATCTGCAGACGGAAGCGGCGCGCCACGATCAGCACGGCGATGAGGCGGTGGCCACCGCCCTGCGGGAGCGCGCCCGCAGCGGTCGCCTGGGAGAGCAGGCGGCGCAGACCAGCCGGGAGCGCGATGAGGCGATGACCCGCGCCGGCGAGCTGGAACAGCGCCTGTCTGAGGTGCTGGCTGAGAGCACGCGCTTGCGCAGCGAGCTGTCGCGCCTGGGCGGAGCCGAGGGACCCGGCGCCGCCAGCGAGAGCCCGGCCGGCGCCAGCCCGCCCGCTCCCGCCGCCGCACCGGCAGCTGAGGAGCCGCCGCGGCCGCCGCGCATCGACTCCAGCACGGTGCAGCGGGTGATTCAGGTCGGCCAGAGCCTGGGCCTGGAGCCGCTGTACATGCCCAACGACGACGGCGAGCCCAAGAAATAGCGCCGCGCGCGTGCGCCGCTTGCCAAGCTGCGGCAAGCGGCGCGGGCTCCCGCCTATAAAGGAATGGTTACGTAGTAGCTGTACTGGCCGCGCACCACCAGCATGACCGTATCGCTGCCGGGGCGGATCTCGCCCAGGGCGCTGCTGAAGTCGCCGGGGTTGCGCACGGCGCGGGCGCCGATCTGCAGTACCGCATCGCCCGGCTGAAATCCGATGCGATCGGCGACCGAGCCGGGGACGACGCGCTGAACCAGGGCGGCGCGGCCGTTGGCATCGCCGACCTCCAGGCCCAAGCGGCGGCGCGCTCGCTGCGAGACCTCACGCGGGTCGAGCGGGGCGGCGGTGAACCGCACCTCGGTGCGGAGCAGGCGCAGGCGCAGCTCATCGCCGGCCAGCACCCGCTGCACCCGATCCCAGAACTGCTCGACCGACTGGGTGGGCTCGTCCCCGACGTGGGTGATCACATCGCCGGCCACGACGCCGGCCTTGGCGGCGGGGCTGTCTGGCTCGACCTCTGCGACCACGACGCCGACCGGGCGGCGGCGGTTCTGTAGGGGGGCGGGACGGATGCCGATGTAGCCGTAGCGCACGCGGCCGAACTGCAGCAGATCGTTGACGATGGTGCGCGCCCGATCGATCGGAATGGCGAAGCCGATGCCCGGTCCGCCCGAGTGCACCGCGGTGTTGATGCCAATGAGTTCGCCGTGAATGTTCAACAGCGGCCCGCCGGAGTTACCGGGATTTATCTGCGCGTCGGTCTGGATAAAGTCCTCATAAGTTCGGTTTTTGGCCCGCACCACCCGGTGGAGCGCCGAGATCACGCCCGAGGTCACGGTGTGCGACAGCCCGAACGGGTTGCCGATGGCGAGCGCGGTCTCGCCGATCATCAGATCGCTGGCGGTGCCGATGCGCAGGGCGGGAAGCTCTTTGCCCCCGGCATCGACCTGCAGCACCGCCAGATCGAAGGCCTGATCGGCGCCGATGAGCGTCGCCGGCAGCTCGCGTCCATCGGACAGCTGCACGCGGATGCGCGCCGCGCCGGCGACCACGTGCTCATTGGTGACGGCCAGGCCGCGGGGATCGACGATGACGCCGGAGCCGAGCGAGGTGCGGCCGCTCTCGTCGTCCTCTTCGACGCCGAAGTAGCCGCCGAAGGGACTCGGCTGCGGCTTCTGCTCGGTCAGCACCGACACCACGGCCGGCGCGGCGCGGCTCACCGCGTCGACCACCGGGGTCAGGCGGCTGCGCTGCGCCGCGGTCATGTTGGCGCTGGTCGGGACCGGGGTGGGCTGAACCACGGGCTCGGCGCTCGGGGGCGCGGTTTGCAGGCCGCCCGGGGGCAGCGCCGGCGGTGGCACCGGCGGCGGCAGCGTCCCTTCGACCGTCGCCGGGGAGCCGGCGCGGTCCGCGGCGATCGACCGATCCTTATAGTTGGAACAGGCCAGCGAGCCGGCCAAAAAGGCCAAAAGCCCGAGCGATGCCAGGGCGCGTGCGCCTGGGCACCCACCTTGTGCGGAGACGCGGAGTGATAGAAAGGACATGGTCTGCAACCTGTAGCAGCCGAAGGAGGCTGTCAAGCCGGCCGTCGCCGGTTCCCGCGCCGCGCTGCATCCCGCTTGCGGCTGCATGACGCGCTTGCGGCCGCCTTCGGCCGACGGTCCCATCCGCAGCAATACTGAGCCAGCGGCATGCGACTTTCGTGTACAACAAAGCATATGACCTTCGATCTCAATACCTACCTGACCGATCGCCGCGCGCTCATCGAGGCTGAGCTTGTGCGCGTGGCAGCTCCCGATGCCACAGTTGCCGATGTGCCGCAGACGCTGCGTAAGGCGATGACCTACAGCTTGCTGGCCGGTGGCAAGCGGCTGCGGCCGATCCTGGCGCTGGCCGGCTGCGAAGCGGTGGGCGGCAATCATGAAGTGGCGCTGCCGCTGGCCTGCGCGCTGGAGATGATCCACACCTACTCGCTGGTCCACGACGATCTGCCGGCGATGGACAACGACGATTTCCGCCGCGGGCGGCCGACCAGCCACAAGGTCTTCGGGGAGGCGATGGCGATCCTCGCCGGCGACGCCCTGCTCACCGAGGCGTTCGCCGTCACCAGCCGCTGCCAGGCTCCGCCCGCGGTGGTGGTCCAGGTGCTCGGCGAGCTCGCTACCGCGGTGGGCGCGGCGGGCATGGTCGGCGGTCAGGTGCTCGACAGCGAGTCCACCGGCCACAAGGTCGATCTGGCGCTCCTGCGGCGGATTCACAACAAGAAGACCGGGGCGCTGCTCACGGTGTCGGTGTGCACCGGGGCGCGCCTGGGCGGAGCCGACGAGCAAGCGGTGGCGAGCCTGCGCCGCTACGCCGAGGCCCTGGGCCTGGCGTTTCAGATCATCGACGATATTTTGGACGTGACCGCCGATCTGCAGACGCTGGGCAAGGATCCGGGCTCGGATCGCGCGGCCGGCAAGACCACCTATGTGGATCTTTTGGGGATCGACGGGGCGCGCCGCCAAGCCATCGAGGTCATGAGCGAAGGCCTCGCGGCGCTAAAGCCCTTCGGCGCTGCCGCCGAGCCGCTGCGCGTCCTTGGGACCTACACCATCGAGCGCCGCAGCTGACATGCTCGCCGGCGGCGCAACCCAATGCCGAGTCGTCTATGAAGTCGTGCAGAGCCAGGTTTTGCTCGGCAACCGTCTGGGCGATCCGACGGATCGCGTGACGCCGGTGATCCTGCCGCCGAGCTACGACCAGCAGCCGGAGCGGCGCTATCCGGTGATCTATCTGCTCGCGGCGCTCACCGGCACCGGCTGGCAGCTGCTCAACCGCTCGCCGTTTTCCGAGGCGCTGGATGAGCGGTTATGCCGCCTGTACCGCGAAAACCCGGCGATGCCCGAGGTGATCGTCGTTTTGCCCGACTGCTTCACCGCGCTCGGCGGCAGCCAGTATGTGAACTCGCCGGCCCTTGGGCGCTATGAGGATCACATAACGCAGGAAGTGGTGCCGCAGGTCGACCGCCGCTACCGCACGCTGGCCGCCGCGGCGCATCGCGGGGTGGTGGGCCGATCCTCGGGCGGCATCGGCGCGCTGTGGCTGGCCATGAACCACCCCGGCTTGTTCGGCGCCGCCGCCAGCCACGCCGGCGATGGTTACTTTCGCGCCATCGTCCCGCCGGAGCTATTGAAGTTCTGCCGCCGCGTCCGGCGCTATGGCGGACCCGAGGCGGCGATGCAGCACTTTCTGAGCCTGGGCAAAAGGCCGCGCGGCAGCGATCTGTTCGACATTGCCTCGGTGCTGGTCAGCGCCGCCGCGTATTCGCCGGATGAGACGGCGCCGCTCGGTTTCGTGCTGCCGGTGGACTGGCAGACCGCGGCTATCGATGAAAAGTGTCTGGCCCGCTGGCTGCGCTTCGATCCGGTCGAGCTGTGCAGCGAGGAGCCCTACCGCAGCGCCCTTTTCGGCCTCCGCCTCCTGTTCTTGGATGCCGGCACCCGCGACGAGTACTACCTGGATATCGCCGCCCAGCAGCTCGCCGCGCGGCTGCGGGCGGCCGGGGTCGCGGTGCAGCACGAAGAGTTTGACGACGGCCACATGAACACCGCCTACCGCTTCGATCGCAGCCTGCCGCTGCTCGCCCAGGCGCTGTCGCCGTAACCGGTGAAGGGGATGTGGCGCGGCGCCTAGCGGCCCGGGTCCCAGGTGGTCAGGTCCGGGTAGACCGCGGCGGCGCCGGCCTGCCGCAGCTCGCCGAGCGCGGTGCCGCCGGTGCCGACGCCGATGCACTCGGCGCCGATGGCCAGCGCGGCGGCGACATCGCGGATCGTATCGCCGATGACGATGACGCGGCAGGCGGCGCGCGTCCGACCCAGGCGGCTGGCGCCGCGCTCGGCGCCGATGCGCAGAAGCTCGGCCCGGTCTTCGTGATCGCAGCCGAAGCCGCCAAAGTCGAAGTGCTGATCGAGCGCGGCGCGCTGCAGCTTGATCGTCGCTCCGGCGCGGATGTTTCCGGTGCCTAGCCCGATGGCGCACGGCCCGCGTCCCGGCAGACGCAAAAGGATTTCGTTTACCCCGGGGAGCACCTGATAGCCGCGGCTGGCGCTTACTTCCGCCGCCAGGCTCCGCAGATAGGCGTCAAGGAGCGCGTCGATGCGCTCGGCGGTTACGCTCTGGGCGACGGCCAAAAGCCCGGCGCGGGCGATCGCCCGATCGGTCATTCCGGCAAACGAGAAGCCGCTGCAGGCATCGGCGCGTCCGGTCAGCGCGGCAAACGCCGCCTCCATCGCCCGCCGTCCCGCTCCTCCGGTTGCGAGCAAGGTGCCATCGATATCAAAAAGATACACAGTGGGTCGTAGGCGATCGTCCGCGGGCATGAGCGTCTCTGCAGACTACACCCTAGCCGGAAACGGCGGGGAATCGCTGGCTGCCGGGACTCGGGAACGCCGCTGCTCCGGGTGCCGCCCCTACCACAGGAGCTCGCCGCGCTGCCGGCGCCGCTGCAGCTGATCTTGATAGAGCGACGGCGGGGTGAGCGGCGACTCGGGCGGCAGGTCCACGTGCTCGACGAAATCCTCCGGCGCGGTGCCCTGGCCCGATACCCCGGCGAGCCCGGTCAGGACCGTGAGTCCGGCGGTGCCGATGACATAGCCCCAGCCGAACTGCAGCGAGAGAATCTGGCCGCTGCCGCGATTGTTCCAGAACACGCTCTGGGTGGCGGTGTGGCCGGCGCCGCTGCTGAAGTACAGGCGGTTTATGGCCTGCCAGGCGTCGGCGATGTCGCTCTGCTCGACCAGACAGGACATGGCCAGCGAGTGGTGGTACTCCGAGGCCGCGGCGAAGCCGGTGCGATCGTTTGCGTCCTGAAACGAGCGGCTGCCGCTGCTCTTGCAGCCGCTCCAGACAAGCCCGCTGGCGCCGAAGTCCCAGTTCTGGATGAAGTTATGGCGGCCGTTCTGGCCGACGCAGTCCTTGGTGAGGATTTCGTTGCTCGTGGAGATCTCGAACAGGTAGCCGTTGCCGTTGTCGCCGCGGTTCTGGGCGTTTTGCAGCGTGCAGCCGGTGACCGTTATGCGCTTGCTGTCTTTTATAAGCAGCCCGCTGCTCTGCAAGTGGGAGCCCGGCGGCTCCGCATCCGGCGCCGGCGCCGAGCTGACCCCGCGCACCCAGCCGTCCTTTACGCCCTGCAGCGCCAGCACATGCACCTGGTTCTCGGCCCAGGCGGCGGTCCACTTCACGGCGTTGCTCAGGGACAGCTGCTCCACGCCGCAGCCGGACAGGTAGCCGGACTCTTTTTGCAGCGCCGCTTGATCGCGGCGCTTGACCGGGTAGCGCAGCGGTACGTCCAGCGTCACGGTATGCGGCACCGTCCCTTTGTCGATGGCGACAATGCGGCGGCGGAATAAAGGCTTCCACTTGCCGGCGAACACCGTCCAGATGTCGGTCATCTGATGCTCGGCGATAAACTCGGGGCTTATCGTAAAGCCGACGCTCACATCATCACCGACCTGCAGCGAGCTCGCATCATCGAGCTGCACGCGGGTCGCAAGCGCCGCCGCGTCTTTGGCCAGAGGCAGCTGCGGTCCCGCCGTCACCGTGCCGCGCAGCGTCAAATGGGACGCATAGCTCATCCCCTGCGAGCGGGTGAAGTAGACGTAAGTCTTGTCCGCTCCTGCCCCGCGCAGCACGACGTACGAACGATCGATGGTCAGCACCCCGTCGCAACGGTAGCTCCCCGCGGGCAGCCACACGACGCCGCCGCCAGCTGCTCCCGCCGCGGTGATCGCTCCCTGAATCGCGGCCGTGGAGTCCAGGGCCGCAGTCGGATCGGCGCCGTAGCTCCGTACGTCGTAGAGCGCACCGGGCGGCGCATCGGGAATCGCCTGCTCGCCGTTTTTGTAACCGGCATAGGAGAAGTCGGCGAGAAACCGTCCTTCACCATCCGGCTGGCCTGGCTGCCAGTCCTTTGGATACAAGCGGCTGCGCACCGGACCCGTAGGAACTGCCTGATCGGCCGCAACTCCTCCATCCACAACAGAGACGGACGACATCGCCGATGGACATCCGCTCCCCCCCGCGGCGATCCAAGCGCCCAGTAGCAACAGCCGGCAAAACCCGCGGTCCGGAGCGCGGCCCCCCTTTCGTGGCTTGAAGATCGACTTGAACAAGCAGCCTCCCTTAGTACGGGTGTACGGAGGCGTTCCTTATATCAGCTTGCTCACAGCGCTGGGCGGGTCTCGGCAGGAATGAACCGCGGCGGCGGCGGCAGCTCGATGTCGTCGATATGCAAGAGGGCCGGAAGCGCAACATTATGGTTTGTACTAAACTGCGCGTACCCGAGCTTTCCGTGCAGCCGGCGGGCCTGCTTGTAGTTTATCCAGCGCGCCGCCGGATACTCATCGCCGTTGTTGCTGCGCCCGGTCCACGTCACGGTCCAGTAGCACAGGTCGGGGTCGAGATGATCCTCCAGTAGGTGCTTGCCATCGCGGTACACGGGCTCGGTGCGGTAGACGCGGTAGAACTCGTAATAGAGTCGGCCGCTCGGATCGGCGAAGCCCCACACCGGCTGCGCGGTGCAGCCGGGCGGCAGAACCGGCAGCGCCCGCTCCTCATCGCTGTGCCCATGTCCTGAACCCGTATTTCCGCCTTCGGTCTCCCAGACCCATACGCACTCTTCTTTAAGGTCTTCGTGCAACATGGGAAGCTCCTTTCGCGCCCGCCTGCGGCGCTGCTGCGTTCCCGAGCGGACTTTTACTCCACAGGGAAATCGACGCTCTTGATCGACTTGAGGATGTGCTCGCAGTCGGCCTGGCCGCGCTGCAGCGTGCGCAGCTGCGCGTGCACCACGGACTGCATGCGGCTGCTATCGGCATACAAGGCGTTGAGCTCCGGCTGCGCCGGCCGGGCGAACTGCTCATCCCGGCACTGGGACGCCATCTGCTGCCGGAAGCGCTGCAGCTCATCGATGGCGGCGCGATCGGACTGCCCCCAGTGCCAGTAGAGGAGGCCCATCAACCCGCCCACCACCACGCTGCCCGCTACAAGGAGCAGGTTGCGCTTGATGTGCGGCGGTGGTCCGATGTGCTCTACCGGCTGACTCTTGAGAATGATTTTGTCTGCCATGATGGACCTCCGGGTTATTGCGTCGGGTTTTTGCGATCAGCCCTCCAGGCCAGCGAATCCGAGCCCATGAGGCGTGCGAAACCGACACACTGTGCGAAGCTGCCTAGCTCACTTGCGGCGCAGTCGGGCTTATGGGCTGTCGTGCTTCATGCGGCATCTCCAAGTCGGATCGTCCAGAGCGGATCGTTAGGCGGGGGCGCGAGCGGGCGCGTTAGCGCGCGTTATTGATCAAGCGGCGTCGGTTTCCGCAGCGCCTTGACCAGCTGCGGGATCGTCTGCGCCGCGAGCATTCCGAGCTCGAACGCCGCTCCCACCGCGCTCTGCAGGTCGCTTGGCGGCAGCGCCAAAAGCTGCGGCTGGGGCTTGGGCTCGGGAAGCACGGCCCGCCGCATCTCGATCGCGGGGACGTGCGCCGGCGGCCAGCGCCGCGGCATGGCGGTCCGCGGCATGGCAGTCCGCCGCAGGGCCGGTGGTCCCTCCACGGTCAGCGTCAGCTTGGCGGCGACGATGAGGAGAATGCCGCCGACCAGGATGTTCAACCCCATCACCACAAGGTGCGCCACCGGCAGCGAGATCCGCTCCGCCAAAAACGTATGCAGGGCCAGGTTCAGCATCACCCAGCCGACGATCAAAAGCCCGACGCCGACAACCGCCAGCATCATGACGACCGAGCTCCGCTTGATCGTCCGCGACGCGCGGCACAGCATCACGTCGGCGTGCTCGCGGATGGAGCCGCCGGTGGTGTGGATGATATGGAGGAGCCGCTCTTCCACTTTCCCACCCAGGCCTGCTAGAAACTCGCTCATCTCTGCCTCCCTCCGATCAGTAGCTCAGTCGCAGCGCACCTTCCGCGGTGTCGGCTGCAGTCGAAATATGAAGCAAAGGCGATGCCACAGCCGCTTACGCGAAGTGCTGCATCATGAACGTCTCATATTCCAGGCTGTCCAGCTTGGCCGATAGGAGCCCCAGCCCGACCAGGCTCGTAAGCAGCATGGCGGCAGCGAAGCCGTAGCCGTAGTAAGACGGCCCAAGCTGCTGGCTTACCACCGTGAACACCGTGTTGGTGAGCAGAAACAGAAAGCTCAGCCCCAAGGTGATCCGCCGCTGATCGAGATAGAAGAAGATGTTCAGAATCGACAGCAGCAGCACTTGCAAGCCCGCGGCCACCACGTCTACGTAGAACAGGTGCAAGTAGCCCTGGGAGATTCCCAGGGTGGCCAGGATCTGCCGGCCGCACAGGATAAGGAGGATCACGGTGAGCCCCTGCACCTTGAGGATCTCATAGATTCCCTGGCGGACGACGTACACCATGGCGTCCTTCAAGCGCTCCAGGTTGTCCAGCGTGTCGCCGTTGCGAACCGCGTCATAGAAGGCGTCGTAGCGCTCGGCGAAGTCGGTCTCGACCCGCACCAAAAAGACGCTCATTCCCGGGACGATCGATAGGTACGATAGGAAGATCGGAATGTCGTAGATGAGCGACGCCCGCAGCGGGCCGATGACCGGATCGCTCGTCGCGGGATTATACCAGAACGCGAACTTGTCGGCCCACAGCGCCAGGTTGTAGACAAGGCCGGTGAGAAACAAGGTCGGATAAAAGCGCTCGCGCTCCAGAAAATGGAACGCCACGAGCCCCTGACCGGGGAAGCTCCGCATCACCAGCGCCAAGAGGAAGAACATCAGCACGGCATGTCCCAAAAGGAACCCGAGCAGCATCCCCGGCAGTCCGAACGGCCGCAGCAAGAGCGCCGCGCCGACGACGATCGAGCAGCCGAGGGCGAAGGCGAGCAGGACCTGGCGGTACGCCTTCATGGAAGACAGCACCACCACCACGAGCCAGATATTACTCAAGGTGACGAACGTCGCGACCAAGAGCACGCGGTAAGCGAGCGACTCGCGGAACAAGGCGCTTACAAGCAGGGTGCCCAGGGCGCCGCTGGCCACGCTGACGATCGTGATCGCGCCAAGGAGGTTCGGCAAGACCAGATAGGGCTTTTTCTCAAACAGCCGGTCGGCGACAAAGCGCGACAGCGCCAGCTGCAGACCGCCGGTCAGGATGAGCGTCGTGGCGATAAGATAGGTAACGCTGATCTGGAAGCGCACCATCTGCCGCCCCGCCTCCCCGGTGTCGCGGCCGAGGATGCCGATGGCCAGCACGCTGCCGATCGATAAGAGCCACGGACCCGAGCTGATGGCGCCGGCGAAGCCGTACGCGCGCAGCATGCCGAAGAAGCTCTTGTTGCGCAGCAGCCTGCGCAGCTCAAACCCGATTCCTGCCATGGTCTTCCCCCCTCACAGCGCCGCTTGTTCAGACGGCGGACGGACGCAGCCCGATCGCGTCGATCCGCGGACGCGAGTTCAGCTTGATCTCGGGCTGCGAGTGCTGCCGCTGCATCGCTTCCCGGTAAGTACGGCGGTAGTTTTCCAGCATGTCGCGCTGGGTGTAAAACCGCTCGACGCGCTCGATGCCGGCCTTCTGGGCGCGGCGCCAGCGCTCTTGGTCGCTGAGCAGCGCCACGGCCGCTTCCGCGGTGGCATCGGGGTTGGCGATCGACACCAGCGCTCCGGCGGCGCCGATCGCCTGATCTTCGGGGCCGCCGCCTTCGATGATCTCGCGGCACGAGCCGACGTTGGTGGCGATTGCCGGCACGCCGCTGGCAAAGCCCTCCAGCAGCACCAGCGGCTGCGCTTCGCTGATCGAGGTGAGGACCATCAGCCCGAGCTTGGGCAGGATGTCCTCCACCTTTTGGAAGCCGAGAAACTTCACCCGCCCGGTCAGGCTCAGGCTGCTCACCAGATCCTCGCACTCGCGGGCGTAGCTGGGATCCTCATCGGTGGGGCCGATCACCCAGCCCTCGGCATCCGGCAGGCGGTTGCACACCCCGCGCATGGCGCGGATGAACGTCTTTATGTCCTTTATCGGCACCACGCGGCCGATAAGCCCCAGCACAAGCGGAATGTTCTCCGCGCGCCGGGCGCGCAGCGGGGCGAAGCGGTCCAGATCGATGCCGTTGGGAATGACCTGGGTGCGCTCGGCATCGGCGCCGTCGGCGATCTGGCGCCGGCGGTTGCCTTCGTACAGCGAAATGATCGGGTTGGCGGCGCTGTAGCCAAGGCGGCCGATGCCTTCGAAGAAGCGGATCCACAGCTGCCGCACGTAGCCCACGCCGCCGCGCAGGCCGCCCTGGCGCTCTTCGCTCGACTCTTTGATCCATTCCGCTTGGGCCAGATCGATCTTGCGTTCCTTGGTGTAGATGCCGTGCTCCGTGATCACAAACGGTCGTCCGGTGCGGTGATGCAGAAGCACCCCGAGCAGGCCGGCGTAGCCGGTCGACACCGAGTGATAGATTCGACTCGGCGGCAGGGTGCGGGCGATCTCCGCCAGCTTGAAGATCGGCGCGTGCATCATGCGCACGGTCCAGAAGTAATCAAGGAACGAGGTATCGGTGCAGCGCCGCTGGTACTCGGCGCAGACGGTATCCCAGGCGGCCTCGCTGAGGAGGAAATCCTCCGATGGGATGCCGTCCGGCGCGCCGATGCTGGCGATGAACCGGCGCAACAGCTCCGGCGCCAGCTGCATCTTGGGGTTGCGGAACGCCTCGTGCACCATCTGGCTGTCTTGGAAGCGCGCGATGTTGCCGGGCCGGGGGCTGGGCTTTAGCCGCTTGCCGCCTTCCATGAGGTAGTGAGTCTGCAGGAGCACGACGTTGTCCGGCAGCTTGTACTTGGGCGCCCCGTACTGTTTGGGATCGCTGCCGAGAAACACCAGCGCGAACTTGATCTCCGGCAGCCCGCGGATGATCTGGTGCACCCAGCTGGAGACGCCGCCGCTCACGTAGGGATAGGTTCCTTCGAGCAGCAAGGTTACGTCGGCAAGCTGCTGGTTCGCCGGCATGGCCTGCTCCGGCGCGGTGGCGCTGGACCGTCCGGTCAGCGCCCGCGCAAGGCGGGCGAACGGACAGCCGGGGGTTTTTTTCGCCTCCGCTGCTTGTCCATTGCGGCGCAGCCGCGACAGCAGGCCGGAGAAAAAAGGAGTCTCTAGTGCGAGCGCCATGATGGTTTTTCCTCTAGCCACTGCGCCGCGACGCTGCCGAGCAGCGGCTGGGTGTGGAAGTACAGCGGATCGATAGCGCGCAGGTAGTGCGCCACCATGGAGAAGCGCTGCTGGCGGAAGGCCAGCTCGGCGAGGTAGGGCAGGACCTTCTCCAGCGCCATGCCCAGGACCTGCGCCCGCAGGAAGGCTTTCTCAGCGGTCGGCAGATCATCTTGGCGCAGGGCGATGATGCCGAGCAGGAACAGGCTCTCGCGATCATCGGGCGCGACCTGCAGCGCCGCATCGACATGGCGCCGCCCCTCGGCAAGCAGGTAGCTCTGCACCTCCCCCTTGGCCAGACCGAGCTTTATCATCTCCAGGTGGGTCTGGGCGATCCGCTTTTGCAGCTTGGCCCGCTTGCCGGGCTCGCGCGCCGACTCCAGCTGGGTCAAAAAGGACTTGTGCTGGGCGGAGAAAGACTGCTCCTTGCGATCGAGGATCGAGTAGGCCAGGAGCCGCACATCATCCACCGGATCGGTGAGCGCCAGCCGCAGCACATACGTGTCGTTCTGGTCGCGCAGGTGGCGCACCGCCAGCACGGCCGCCAGGCGCCGCTCGGGAGCCGGACAGTAGCGCAGCATGGCGGAGAGCGCGCCGTCCCCGTACTCCGGCTGGGCGGCGATCGTCGGCGGCTGGTGCGGCAGCTCGGGAAAATCGACGCTCACCCATGGCGACGGCGGCGGCGGCCGGTTGGGGAAGTAGAGCTCAGCGATGAGGCCGCCGAGCATTCCGAACATGCCGAACGGCGGCATGAAGAACGTGATCGCGAACAGGAACAAAAGTCCCGATCGCCGCGGCTGCTGCTGCGACAGCGGCATCATGCTGTGCAAAGCCTCCGCGGTCAGCGCGCAGGCCCCGGCGTGTACAAGGACGGTGGGCAGCGCGGTCGCCCAGCCGAGCTGTCCGGACACGAAGGCGGAGAACGCCAACACCTCTAGGAGCCCGGCGGCGGCGCAGCGCAGGAGCCCGCGGCGGATAAGAGCCGGCGAGCGCGTCTCCACCTGCGGCAGGGCCGGCGAGCTTGTGCGATCCTTTGCCGAGGGGGCCGCCGCTTTGGCCGCGGCAGAACTGACCGCCGGAGAGATCGCCGGAGAGATCGCCGGAGCGCCTGCAGATCCGCCTACAGCCGTCTTGCCGGCTGGATGTGCGCTCTCAGTTGGCATGGATCTCACACGCTTCTTTCAGCGCCTGCAGCTGCGTCTGAGGCGGAGTGACGCCGCCCAGCGCCGCGTGGTGCGTGCGTACGCCAAGCTCGTGCAGCGGCAAGCCGAAGCGCTTCCCGACCCACGACTCCAGGCGCTGCAGGAAGCCGCGCACGCCTTCGGCGCTGGTAAGCGGCATGACCAGCATCAGGACGCGGTGGCCGTTGCGGTTGCGCAGCAGCCACTGCTGATCGAGGATGCGGTGCTGCTCCAAGAGCTCGTTCCACAGCTCCGGCGGCGCCTTCTGGGAGTCGACCACGACGCCGAGCAGCATTGCCGGGAGGCCGTGCTCGGCGGCGTTTTTGTGGCTGCGCAGGAGCCCGGTGTGGAACTGGTACGCCCCGCCGCCCGCCGCTAGCGCCATCAGATCGCCCATATGTCCGCCGAGCACCGCGAGCAGGTTCAGGTGATCGCGGCTCAGCGCGACAAACGGCATCGCCTGCACGGTTACCACCCCCCACATTCTGCCGTGCACATCGACCAGCGGAATCACCGCCAGAAGCGCTTCGGAGATGCGCACCAGACCCGACTCTTCGTTGATCGCTCCCCCGGAGGGTTGCTCCGCCGCCGCGTCATCGGGCCGGACGCAGGTCAGCTGCCCGCTCTTGAGCGCCTTTACCAAAAGCGGCGCATCGATCGGCACCGGCCGCGGGTTGCCGAGCTTGGCCACCACCTGCGGGATGAAGATGCCATATTCATCGACGCGGTACAGCGCTGCGACCTGCAGCCAGCCGAAGCTTCCCAGCACCTCCATGAGCAGGTGATGCAGGTCGCCGCGATCGGGCGCGTCCGACTCCGCGGTGAGAACGCGCTCGCGCAGGTAGGTGATGGTCTCGCGCAGGCTGCGGGTGTTGGCGAGCACGGCCCGCTCCAGCCGCTCATGCGAGAGCGAGAGCAGCTGATAGGAGCGGGTGAACTTCTGCACCCGCAGCCGGTGGTGGTAGTTGAGCTCCGCCAGGCGGTGCAGGCGGCGATGCCACATGTCGCAGAACTCGCCGGCGAGCATTCCAGTGAGCAAAAGTCCCAGCACCAGACTGCCGGGGAAAGCCGGCACTTCCGGCCGCCCCAGACGGAACATCAGGTACATCAGCACGCTCAGCGATGCGGCACTGCCAAGCCCCAGCGCGAAGCCGTAGCGCAGCCCGAGCAGCAGCGGCGCCAGGGCGAGCCAGGGAAAGCTCGCCTGCAGGAAGAACGGATCGTCGCGGTGGTACCACAGCCCGAGCAGCGGCAAGAGCAAGGTGATCGCCACTCCCTCCAGGATCACCAGGACGGGATGCGGGCTCGGGAGATCTTCCACCGTGGTCTGCAGATGATTCAGAAACAGCATGACGACCGCCCCTACTTCATCGGAATTTGATCGACCATGGCCCGCAGCAGCCGCTCGGCGACTCCGCTGACCGTCTGTGACCCGAAGCCGCTGCGCGAACCGGCCGCGGTCCACTCCGGCCGGCCGGTCTGGATGTTGACGACCCGCAGGCTCAGGCCGACCGCCGCTTCGCCTTCAGAACCGTTGCGGTAGCGCCACTCTTGCACGCTGCCAGTGAGCCCGTAGACGTAGCCTTCGGCGCGCGCCCACAAGAGCGCTTTTTCGTAGCGCTGCCGCTCATCCAGATCGACCAGCGAGGCCGTCTCCTTGGTGACCGGATAACGCGGCAGATCGATGTTCCAGCGCACGCGCAAAAGGGAGCTCGCCAGCTCTTCGGCGCGCTCTCCGGCCTGCGGTGTCTCACCGTAGTCGCCAAAGGGTAGGAGCACCCAGCGCGCTCCGGACGTGAGCGGCATGCCGCCGCGCACATCCATCACGTTGGCGCAGCCGGACAGCGCTACGACCAGAAACAGTCCCAAGATGAGCAGCCACGAAAGGGCCAGCCGCAGGCGCGGGTGCGTTGCCTGCACCACGGCCGGATCTTGGACGTTAAGAGACTCAGCAGTCTGCGACAAGTACATGACAAATCCCCCCACAGTCGAATTAGCGGAACAGATATTTCGCGCTGACCCCGGCGTTGATGACGCCGGGACCGAGCCAGCGGTTGTTGGCCAAAAATCCACCTATGCTTATCTCCTGCTTGTTGTGCAGGGCCAGGCCGACGCCGGCGTTCATCTCGAAGCCGACGAGGTTTACCGGATAGAGCCAGCCGACCCAGACATCGGCGAAGTAACGGAAGCGGCCGGCGCCGATCGGCGCCACGCCCGGGAAGCGGTGCTCGACCCGCGTGCCGACGCCGACGGCGGCGAACTCGGTGGGCAGCGCGTCGATGAGCGTTGCCGCGGAAGTGCTGCCGGCGCCGTATTCCGGTACGCGGTCGGTGAACTGGAAGTTGCGGGTGTAGCTGCCGCTGGCGCGGATGGTCCATAGCGGCCGCACGCGGTGGATGCGGTAGCCGAGCTCGAGCTCGGCGTTGGCGCCGGTGCCGATCTCGTCGTTGGTGCGGGTGTGGTAGTGATAGAGGCTGCCCTGCAGGTTGAGGAAGCCGTCGCCGGCGAAGCTCGTGTTGAGGCTGGTGGTGAGGCGGTGGCGGGCGCCGTAGACGCGCAGCCAGCGCGAGTCGGTGGCAAGCTCGTTCAAGTGCACCCCGACCTGCAGCGTGCCGTCGCGCCAGAGGCGGAAGCTCTCGCTGGCCCAGCCGGACCACAGGTTGGCATCGGCGCGCAGGTTGGCGCCGAGCCCGACTTCCAGGCGCCCGAGGCGATGGCGGTACTGTCCGAACGCCGCCAGATCGACCTCCGTGGCTGCGGCCTGCGGGTCGTCGGCGCCGCTCAGGAAGAGCTGATTGATGCCGACATGTCCGCCGAGCGCCCAGATGCCGCGCGCCACAAGGGCGGAGACCGAGGTGTTGAGGATGAGCAGATCGTTGACGCTCTGCACGCCCGCCGACAGGCTGACGATCTGCGCGTTGGCCGGTATCTGATCTTCGCCGGCCGCAGCATCCTGATCCAAGACCCGCAGCGGCGCCGGCGGCGGCTCTTCCGTCTCATCCGCGGCCGAGCTGGCGTCGGCAAGAGTCGTCGGAGCCTGCTGCTGGCCGGGCTTGGGCGCCTTGGGGAATCGGCCCCAGGGGTTGGTCGCGGTGATCGTGTTGCTATCGGTGACCCAGTAGCTCGGGGCGGCGCTCTCCGGACCGCTGCGCCAGGTGGCCCACAGTCCCTTTTGCACTTCCGGATCCATTCCGGTGTTAAGAAGAGGCGCCATCCACCGCGAGCCCTTGCCCGGTCCGTACGTATCGCGCACAAGCTCGGCGTAGGCCTTGAGGATCTCGCGCTCGGCCGGCGTGGCGTTCTTGTGCGCGGCGCGCAGGGCGTCGGTGCGCAGCTGCTCCAGCGCGAAGCGCCGCAGCCTATGCACATCGCTGCTCCGGCTGACCGCATCCAGGGTGGAGATGTAGCCGAGCAGCCACAGGTGATCGGTCGGCCGCTGCGTCCACTCGCGCTGATAATAGGAAACCGCTTCCTGGGAGCGGCCGAGCATCGCCCAGCCGGTGGCGAACGGCAGCCACAGCGCCGGCTCATCCACCGCCAGGCGCCGCCAATCGGTGAGATAGCGGGCCAGAGCCAGGCGGCTGCGCTTGCCGCGCAGCCGATCGTGATCCCCGCCGTGATCAATGAGCAGCCACACGATATCGGCCCGCGCCCCCACCGAGCTGGGATCCAGCGCAATGACCTTCAGGTAGGAGCTCTCCGCCCGCTCGTAGTCTCTTTTCTTTACGTAGTACTCGGCGACCGTCAGGTAGTAGCGCTTGGAGGTGGCGAGCAGCTCCTGCTGCTGGTGCGCCAGCTCGATCAGCCGCTCCATGTCGTCAAAGCGCCGGAGCTTCAGCGCCAGCTCCATGGCCGCGAGCAGAAACTCCGGGTCCTTGAAGCGGTGGAATGCCTCCACCGCAACCGTGATCGCTTCATCGGGCAGCTCGCGCTCTTCGGCGAGCTGGATGTAGCGCTCCGTGCTCTCCCGCAACAGGGCGCCGCTGTGCCACAGGGTGCGGTACTCCTTCAGGCTCTCCGGACGCGGCTCGCTGTGCCACACAAGCTCGGCCAGCAACTTGAGGAAGGACTGACGTTCCTTGTCCGCTTCGGACGGCTCTTTGTCCGGCTGCGCCGCCGCCGGGTCGGCCGCGGCTTCCTTTGTCTGATCCTTGCCGGGAACCGGCGCCGCCTGATGCAGCGGCGCGATCATCTGCAGCGGCGTCCCGGCCGGCTGCGGCTCGGTCGGCTGCGCGTTCAGCTCAGCGCGGGTCAGGAGCTCCTTTGTGGTCGCGATTCCGGAGTGATCCAAGGCATCGCGCAAAAGTACGTAGGCGCGGCTTGGCTGCTGCATCTGCCATAGCAGCTCGGCGCGGTGGGTGACCTCGCGCAGCGAGCTGCCGAAGTCGCGGCTCACCCGCTCGAACGTCGAAAGCGCGCTCTCCAGATCGCCGCGCCGCTCGTGCACCTGCGCCAGCGCCTCCCAGGCTTCGCGGTGATCCGACTCGCGCTCCAG
>CALFML010000542.1 GCA_937879845.1 uncultured Myxococcales bacterium | reverse complement strand
ACCGACACGTTCGCGGCCGCGCACCCCGACAGCATCTATCTTTCCAGTGCAGCCTACTCTTTGGTGGAAGAGTTCGTCGAAGCCCGGTCCATAGGCACGATTACCGTCAAGGGAATCCATACTCCGGTTGCGGTATTCGAGCTTCTGGGACTCCGGGCCGGAGCCAGCACCCGCGAGTCGGCGCAATACCTGCGCTTCGATGGGCCGCGCATCCGGTTGAACCAGCTTGATATGGATTTGGCGCGCGTCAGTGAGGAAGAGCTCCAGAGCGTGGAGAAAGCGCTGTGTCAGGCCCTGGTCCGCATCTCCCTGTATCGCAAGCCCAGACTTTGACCAAGCAGCCTGTTGCAAAAGCTACTACGCTTTTTTAACAGGCTACAAGGCCCCTGAGCGAGTCCGATCCAGACGTTGCTAGCGGGGGCAGCAGCTTATATCGCCGACGGCGGGATGCATCGCGGCATCGTCCTTGTAGAATAGACGCGACAGGGACGAATCCCAGCACTCGGTGGCGTTGACGACGCGAGTGCCGAGGCTCCCTCCGCTGACGATGAGGTGGGCGACCCCGGCCCCCGCGGCGGTCCACTGCGAGTCGATGTGGGCGAGCTCGTCCGGGGTGCCGTCCCCGTCGAAGTCGACGTGCGTACTGTAGGCGAAGCCGGAGGTGTGATCGGCGGCGGTCACGAGCGCATATGCGGAATCCTCGGGCTGCGGCGCCGACTTGCCGCGGATGCCGGCGAAGGTGGCGGCGACGCTGCGGGCTGGGCCGTTCACATCGAAGTGGAGGGTGACCAGACCTTCCACGGGATCGGTGCTGGCATCGAGCGCGTGCATCACCGCGAAGTCGACGACGATCTGGCCGGTGCGGTGGGCGGCGTCGCGGACGAAGGTGGCGCCGGCCAAAACGCCGCGCCAGTCGTTTTTGGGATCGCGGCCATCGAGGACGAAGCGGAACTCCGCGGGCGCCGGTTCGGCGACGCTGAGGCGGTACACCGATGAGTTGCGCGCGGGAATCGGCCCCCACACGGCGCGGCCGGGCGCGACGGCCGTGGGCGGGGTGCTCGTGATGTTATGCACCTCGCCGAGCACGCCGCTCAGGACGCCGTCGGCATCTGCGGCGATCTTGTGGGTCAGCGCACCGAAGGTCGATGCGCCAAGCCGCACACAAGACAACAGCTCCGCCGCGGGCGGCTGCGACACCTCCGGAGTCATCGCGACCCAAGTCGTGGTGGGCAGCGCGGCGCTCAGCTCCAGGGGGGTGCTGGAGACCTCGCCGGCGGTGCCGCAAGCGGTGGCAAACAGGACCATAACGCCTATCGATTTCATCGTGCCTCCTTTCCCCTCCAATAGACTTGCACGCTGCGCGTCAGTCAACAGATTCCGCACCCGGACCGACAAAATCCCGGCGGGCGTGTCTGCCTAAAATAAACCCCACGGGAGCCAAGCTCCCTTTGGTCATCGCTACAGCCGCTTGCCGCATGTCCAACCTGCGGGCTTGTGATTTCCAAAGCCGATGAGCTGCTCGGCGAGGTTGCCATCGGCTCTTGGACTTCGCGCAGACCGCAAGCCGGGCCGCCGTCAGATGGCTCAGCGATAGAGCCGAATATCGCTCTGCTTCCCAGCTCTTGATTTGCCAGCACTTCGAACCGCCGCGGATCGATTGGCGCTTATTCTCTCTCGGTGAGACCTCCTGCGGCTGAATATCCGTCCCGAGCGAGAAGCAGCGTAATTTCGTCCGTGCAGCCTCGGAAGCGAGCGCGGACAGATTCGCGGGCCGCGCTCGCTTCTCGACGGTGAACTCCCAGCTGGAGAGCTCAGACCAACCGGTAGGCTCCGCGCGCCGTCCGCAGGGCCCCGCCTCCGGTGCCACCCACTCTCTTGGCAATAACTTCGGGTTTGAACTGGGGCGCGATTTAAGTGCAACCGGGGGCAGAACAGGGCCGGCCCCTGCAAGCCGCGCCAAGAGTGGTCTACGCGTGCGCGTTTTGTGCGCCCGCGTGCGCCCAATCGCAAATACCCAAGGGATGCTTACCCCGGGCGCTTGTATTGCAGCTTGAGCCCTTCGACTTCGGCAATCAGCTGAAACAAACCAGTGGCAAACCCATTGAATGCGACCTGTTGGTTTGCATCCAGCCCACTTCGCCCGCTGGGTATCAACTTCTGAGTGTGGTCCACGAGAGTGGAATACGCGGTGAAGCCCGCATGGGCCGCAGCGATCGCGTCCACTACAGCTTTCTTCAGCGCCTTTTCTTTGGCCTCGTCGGGCGCAAAGGCAAATTTAGCGATCCCTTTGTCATAGGCGTCTTCTGCGTCCGCGAGTTTATCGAGGAGTTTTCCCACTTTCTGGCTTCCGACGTCTTTCTCCACATCGTAGCCAGCCTTCTTGGCCTCAGCCTTCAGATTGCTCCATCTTTTTCGCATGTCTGACATGTGAGCTCCTAGAATCATCCATCGTAACGAAACGGGATGATGTACCCAGGGCTCCAAGGCAAGAACCATGCCCGGGAGCTCGACTGCCTCCCTGGCCCGCATTCGCTCAGGCCGGCCTGGCCGCACGGTCCCATTTGTCTTGGCCGCTCCCAGAACGCGGCCATCGCTCCTTGGCCGGCGGATCGACCTATCGCAGTCCGTACTGCTGGAGGATTGGCCCTACCTGATCGAGATACACTTCACAGTCATACTGCTTGGCATGCTCCACTATGATCGGCCCGATCTGTTGCGGATCGGTCTCCCCGCGCTTCTTCAGGTCCTCCGCCACATCTAGAAAGAACTGACCGAATCGGCCCGGTGCGATGGTAATTAGGACATGAGCCGGAGTATTGCCCCCGTTCCAGTAGCCGTGCTTGAGCTCCCGGGGGAGCGCAGCGTGGGTGCCGGTCGGCGCCGTCCGCTCCTCGTTCCCGACCAGCAGCGTGACCTCGCCGTCGAGCCCGCCCGGCTGGCCGTACATCGGCGGCCGGAGCAGGCCGTGGCGCAAGGGCAGCCGGCCGGTCATGAACGACGCCCGCGACGGCGTGCACGACGGCTCGGAGTAGCACGACGTGAGCTGCAGGCCACGGCGTGCCAGCCGGTCGATGTTCGGGGTGGGAGCGCCGACGGCGACGCCGCCGCCGTAGCAGCCGAAATCACCCCAGCCCACGTCGTCGAACAGGACCATCAGGATGTTGGGGCGGCGACCGGTCGAGTGGTATCGGGCTAGCGCGGCCGCTGCGAGGGCCTCCTGGTCCTCGATGACGAACCTCGGCTCGAGGTTATCGGCCACCGCCGTCGTCTCCGCCACCACCGGATCGTGAGCCACGTCAGATCGGA
>CALFML010000541.1 GCA_937879845.1 uncultured Myxococcales bacterium | reverse complement strand
CGCAAGCAGTTCGAAGATGAAGTCGAATCGGCGATCGACAAGAACGCCGAGCTTGTCGCCAAGGCGCTGTTCGCGGTGCAGGGAACGACCATCTATCCCGACGCCACGTTCTCACTCCGCCTGACCTACGGCCAGGTGCGCGGCTTCAAGGACCCCTGGCGTGAGGTCGCCCCGATCACCACCCTCCGCGGCGCCTTCGAGCGTCACACCGGCCGCGAGCCGTTCATCCTGCCGCCGTCGTGGATCGGGGCCAAAGGGCGGCTCAAGCTCGACACGCCGTTCAACTTCGCCAGCACGCTCGACATCATTGGCGGCAATTCCGGCAGCCCGGCGCTCAACCAGGACGGGCAAGTGGTCGGGGTCGTCTTCGACGGCAACTTGCACTCGCTGGGCGGCGCGTATTACTTCGACGACACGTCAAACCGCGCGCTGACCGTACACAGCGCCGGCATGCTCGAAGCGCTGCGGGTCATCTACAACGCCGGCACGCTGGCCAAGGAACTCATGGCTCCCGCGCCGGCGCGCAAGGAGCCGGCCGCCGCGCCCGCCGCCGCGCCTGCCCGCTAATACGCTCTCCCCCGCCTACACGCTCCCGCGGCCCCTTGCCGCATGAATCCGTAGGCGCTTGCGAACTACGGTCCAGTCCTTGCTCGGCGCGTCCGGCTCCAGATCGAAGTCACGGGTGTCCGCGGTGAGGGCCATTCCCAAGAGCCGCAGCGGCGCTGCCAGCCGGCGCAGCTGGCGACCGAACCCGAGCTGTTCCACAGGCGAAAAATCCACCGGCATCGCTGAAAAGAAAAACAGCATCGTCGTATGGCCGATCACTTCTTGGGAAGCTCCGGGTCTGACGGGCGAGGCGCTGCGGATCCATAGGCCCTCTTCGGGCAAGAAAATCCGCTGCTCCTCCATCGCCTGCGTTCCCAGCACGAACGAGTGTCCGGGTGTAAGACTCTCCGACTGGGCGCCGCCGTACGGGTAGAGCAAGCTTATACGGCCGGTCACGCCCAGGTCCAAGATCGAAATGTATACCGGTACCGCGGCGCGGCTTTTTATCGCGATCGCGAAGCGATCCTCCGACTCAAAACACGCTCCCTCCCCGAGGATTTCCGCCGCGGGGGCAAAGCCGCCGTCCGCGGTCTCGCGCAACAGCTGCACCGCGAAACGATCGCGCAGAGCCGAGGTCGGGTCGGGATTCTCGCAGCCTTCCACGGCGCGCAGGCAGGCCAGCTTCTTCAGATTTTGCGCCAGTGCCTCAGCGCTGCCAGCGGCGTCGGCGGGGAGCGGCGGCAGGACCAGAGCGCCATCGGCATCGACGACCGCCCAGGTCGGCCGCGCTAACGGTCCCAGCTGCGGCACGAGCTCTTGCGCGTGGACCGCGGAGCGAGCTGGCAGAAAATAGATGCGCGCCGCGCTCGTGGGCTCCGTAGCGGTCGCCGCATCGACCAGATTGACTTGCGGGACCCGCAAAAGACTTGTGCGCAGGGCCGCCGCGGCCGACTCTCCCGGCGGAGCGCAGAGCTCTACCGGCAAGCGGTGCAGACCCGGTGCATGCGTCACTTCGACGGCATAGGCACCGGCTACGCAAGCCTGAGGATCGGCCTCCGCAACAATCACCGCTTGCGCAGTGACGGCATCGACCTGCGTGATGCTCAAGAGCGTCGGCGCCGCAGCGACCGCTGTGATGGCATAGCGCGAGCCCGCGGTGAGACCCTGAATAAGCCCCGCTGAGAGAGTCACAGCCGTTCCGGAGCGCTCTTGCACCGATACCCCGCGCTGCCGCGGGAGCTCCTGGGTGCCGAAGATCTCGACGTCCAGACGCCCTTCGCCCTGCGGGTGCTGCTGGGAGCGCTGGCGGTTGACCTCAACACTGGCGCGCGCCAAAATTTCGCGCACTGCGGTCCCGGCCGCGCAGCGCGCGAGTTCCCGCTGCAGGAAGTAGCTGAACGCGCCATAGGTCGTCGCCGTCGCGCCGCCGGCGATGGTCAGCTCATAGGCTTTCTCATCGGACCGGCACGCCGCAAGGAGAGTATATGGGAGTCCGCGGCGCGGGGACGCCGCCCCCGCATGCGGCGGAAACTCCGGAGTCGGAACTCCTGATCGCGAGCTATCAGCGCCAAGCGGAGAAGGCAGCTGCCGCCGATCCGGGGGCAGTCCGCGCACCCGATTGCCAAACGCATCGCGCAGCGCCCCGGCACCATGGCAGCAGTCGAGGATCACCGTCACGTTCGCGGCCCGGGTTGCCAGCGGGGCGAGCAGGGCATGCAGCTCGCTGTCGGCGATGTCACGGTTTGGATGAGCTCCGCGGCCGCTATCGTAGGGCACGATGGTCTCTTGCAGTCCGTCCGCTTCCGTGCCGACCGCCGCTCCCCACAGCACCGGCTGCGCCGCCGACGGACTCTGTGGACGCTGGCTGCCGTGTCCGGAGTAGGCGATGACGACGATGTCGCCGCTAGCGGCGCGCTCAGTCAGGGAGGTGATCGCGGTCAGGATTGCCTGTCGAGTCGCGGCTTCATTCAAGAGCACCACGATGTGCGCCGATGCGAAGCCGAAGCGCTCTTCTAAAAGGGTCTTGTAGCCGCTGATGTCGTTCTCCGGCCCGCGGAGCTCTGCCGCGCCAATCAGCGGATAGCGGCTTACGCCAATCAAAATCGCCCATTTCCGTGCCGGAGTGCTCATTGCGCACCGCCAAAGGGCGGACCCATGAGCTGTCAATTGTCCAAGGAACTCTGCGTATTGTAAAGGCGCGCCCTCTTCTAATCGACATTTGCCGGGATTCATGGAGACAATCGGGAAGGCGGCTTCGCGCTCAAGGGATGCGCCCTCAGCGGCCAGCCACGCCGCGGACCCAGAAGCGAGGATGACTGTGGGTTTTACGCTCAGTATTTCTCTGACTGCCCCTTTTTCACTAGATGAGCTGCTTGCAGAGTGTGAGCTCGAGGATGAAACGGTCGTTCCGCTGGTCCTTGTAGAGGGTCAGTTCTCGGGCGAGGTGCCGGCACCGCCCATCCATCTGCGGCTTGTTTACGAGCATCCGGAATCGCGGCCGACCGCCCTGCGCAGCACCGACGAAAGCGCTGCCGGAGCCAGCGCGCAGTCCCCGGGCGGCGCGGAGCTGCATCCTCCCAAATCGATCACGGCCGAAGCTGAGGAACTCTTCGAGCGCGGCATCCGGATTCCCGATGACGGCCGTTTGGCGGCGCAGCTTGTATGGGGAATTCACTGCCATCAGACAAGCTCCTCCCCTTCGCATGTGGAGATCTTCAATAACCCGCGACGCGGCGGACGCCGGCAATCGGAGACGACGCGGTTCCTCTCCTCCGAGCATGTCGAGTGCGGGCAGCTTGTCGGCAAAGATGAAGACGGCAAGGCGCTGATCGTAGATGGAAAGCGGGCTCCGTTTCACGCCGAGACGCCGCTGCCGATTGGCGGCAAGCAGGCGACGTTCGGCCAGATTGTCGCTTTGGCGGGCGATTTCTATGCCTATCTGGACGAGGAGGCGCATAAGGCGCTGCCGACGGCGTGGCCTGATCCGCCGCTGGTGGTCGGCTTTCTCACCACCGACTACCGCCGCCCGACGCTAAATGAAGACTCGGCGGAGAACGTGGAGACCATTGTCAAGACGTTCAAACGGGAAGCGGCGCAGCTTGCGTCCGGGATGCGGGTCGGAGCGATCTCCGAGCTCTTCGTGGATGGAGTAAAGACGCAGTTCCCGGTGCGGCGCTACTTGGCGCTCGCCAGCCAGAATCACTGCCACTTCGGGGCGCAGCCGCCGGATGGCTCGGTTGACGACACGGTCAACGAAGCGCTCGCCCTATATCGCTATTATCACCAGCGCGCCGTTGCAGAGGCGCAACAAGCCGGCCGCAGCGAAGGCACTGACACTGAAAAAGAGCAGCGCCTCCTCCGTGCCCTGGCCGGGGATGCGTTTGGCTGTCACTTTTTGACCGACCTTTTCGCCAGCGGACACCTGCGGGTGCCGCGCCGCATGATAAGTGAGCGCTTTGGCGTCATGCGCGGGGCGCTGGGAATGGCGCACGCCATGCACGATGAGGACAATCGGCTCGGTCTGTGGTGTACGACGCGGCGGACGCAGACGCCCCGCGTGGTCTGGCGGGCGTTCGGGGACGGAATGCTCACAAGGCCGGTGGCGGCGCCGCACTTGGCGATGGTACGCGAGGCGGTGCGGCGCTCGGCGGCGGCCGTCTTTAGGAGCTACTGCGGCGAGGCCTCCGCTCGCGATGACGATGCGCACAATGCTGAGGCGATCTTGCCGGTGGCTCTGGCCGCGGGAACGGCGCCGGGTCCGGATGATGTCCTGCCCGAGAGCGGCGCCCCTACCCCGTCGGGCAGTCCGAATCACTTTCCGCTGTATGCGCTGCTGCGCTCGCGGCACGACAGCACCAAGATGATCGTCGCCCGCCGCGTCGATGCCAAAAATCCCCACCACAACCTGTATGTCGAGCAGGGACGGAAAGACAGCGAACCCTTCCCGCTCATGATTCCGGCACCCTGAAAGCACATCTCAGCCGAAAAACGGGGGCTTGCGATGCTCGATCGACCTGCGGATGGAAAGCGACAAGAACAAAAAAACGGCGCCGCCAGCCGTGACGATTCTCGGGAGGCTCCCGAGACGCCCTGCAGCTGTAGCGGCGACGGACGCGGTCCGGGTGATATCGAGGCGGCGGACCGGAGCAGCGAGGATCTGATCCTCATAGAGCAAAAAGGACTGCTCATCACCGAAGGGGATGTGGCGTACTATCGCTATCCGCTGCCGGCTTCCTTCAGCAAGTTTCGCATCCGCACCATGCCGATAAGCGCCATCGTGCTGCATTACACGGGGAGTCCGAACTCCGATCCGCAGGTGTCGGCCAAGTATGCGGTGGAGGGAAGCCGCCAGGCGAGCTACCACTTCCTGGTCGGCCGCGGCGCCCACGCCAACCAGATCGTCCAGCTGGTCCCAGAGCGTTATCGCGCCTGGCACGCCGGCAATGAATGGAACAACTGGAGCATCGGCATCGAGCACGCCGCAAACGACGGCGAGGCGCTTGACCCGGTGCAAGAGAAGACTTCCATCGCGCTTATCAAGATGCTCCTACGCAAGTACAAGCTGACCAAAGACGACATCACCGGCCATCGCTTTACCGGCACTGTGACAAACTGTCCGGGGTGGCTCTTCGGCGAGTGGAGCCTGGAGGCACTGCGGGCCTGGGTCGACACCCACTTCTCAGAATTCACCAAGTAGGAAACGGCGATGGCGGACTCCTTAAGCATTGCTTCCGCGTCGGCGGACTCTGCGGGTGCGGCTGCGGTTACGGCTCCCGCTGAGGAAGCGGCGGCGCCGCAGGGCTCTACGTATTATGCCGTGCTGGTAGGCATCGATAACTATCTGGCGGTCCCGAAGCTCTCTGGCTGCGTGAGCGATATAGAGGCGATTGAGGAGCTTTTGCGCTCGCGGGTAAAGGGGCCGCTGGTGGTCCGTAAGCTCGTCGCGCGTCAAGGCGAGGAAGCAGCGGCGGGCGCGGACGATGAGCTGCCGACTCGCGACGCGATCATCGCCGTGCTCAGCGCGCTATCCGGCGACGCCTTGCATGCCGGCGATCGCGTCCTTTTCTACTACAGCGGACACGGCACGCAGCTTTATGATCCGACGGCGGAAGACACCCGCCAAGCGATTGTGCCGCAGGACTTCCGGGCCGGCGCCGGCCTGCTTTACGACATCGAGCTGCGCACGCTCCTGGATCAGATCTACGCGCGGACCGGCGACGTAACCGCGGTCCTTGACTGCTGTCACTCGGCCGGGATTACGCGCGATGACTTCGCCGCCGACCCGGGACAGGTCCGCTGCATCGAGCTGCGGGCGGTCGATGCAGCCGCGCTGAGCGGCCCGGCGCCGCCCCTTCCAGCCGCGCCGGCGCCAGAAATCAGAGAGTCCGGTCCGAGCTTTCAAGGGGAAATCGAGTATCCCTTCCTGCTTGCTTGCCAGGCCGATGAAAAAGCAAAGGAGCAGAGCTTCACGGAGCCGCCGCAGGGTACGCATGGAGTGCTGACGCATGCTCTGGTGCGCACTCTGAGTCGCGAACCAGCGGAGCGGCTTGCGACGCTCTGCTGGGCCGACATCTTTTGGCCGCTGCAGGCAGAGATTGTCGCCAAGTCGCCGCAGCAGCACCCGCACCTGCTTGGCCCGCGCGAGCAGCGGATCTTGGGTGGACCCTCCCCAAAAAGAGCGATCGGGCTGCCGCTGCGGCTGTTGCCGGACGGACGCTATGAGGTCGGCATCGGGACGCTCGCCGGGCTTGGGCCGGGTGCGCGCGTCGCGGTGTATGCGGAAGCGCCCAAAGAACTTCCCCCGCTCGGCTCCGCTGCTGAGCGCGCGCTCGTGCGCGCCGCGGAGCTTGTCGTCATCGATGCCGCGCTGGCTACCGCAACGGCGATTCCGGAGCCGCCGAGCGCGGTCCTCGCCATCCCGGCCGGCGCCTGCGCGCGCGTCACTCAGCTTGCCGCAAGAGATTTATTGACCGCATCCCTTTCGCCCGAGCTGCCGGAGGAGATAACGCAAGCGCTGCGCGCGGCGGCGGTAAAAGATCAGGTCCGCTACGTCGGAACCGTCGGGGAGGCGCGCATCGGCGTCAGCGCCGACGGCGGACTGTGGCTGGGGGATGACGTATATGGACCCGGGCCGCCGCAGGATCTGCAAGCCCCGGGACCTTTGGCCTACGTCCCGCCGGTGCTCGATCGGCAGATGCAGATCGCGGCGCTGCGGGCGGCGCTCCGCCACTATGGGAGCTATGCCGTTCCCCTGCGCATGAGCCGCCAAGGCGGCTTTACGATTGAGCCCGGCCGCGTCCAGCTGCAGCTTCTGGAGTGTGCTGATGCCGATGTCCTGCACGAGCTGCGGGGAGATGCGGGCCGGCGCCGACCCATCGCCAAGAATCAGCGCGGGATCGCGCAGCTGGCCCCCGGTTCCACGTTCGCGCTGGCCGTCAGCAATCGGCTATCTACTCCGTTATATGTCACGCTGATCATCTGCGGCGCCAGCGGCAAGGTGGGGTTTCTGGCCAGAGGGGAGTTCATTGCCGGCAAGTGCACGACCGTGATCGGTCGGAGAAACGCCCAGGGGCAGTACGGCCCCATTACCGCACGCATTCCCAGCGGCCACGGCTTCATCATCGACCGCATCGTCGCCGTGGCCACGAATCAACCGAGCCTGGATCTGTACGCGCTGCGCCAAGACCGCTCGTTTGCCGAGGTCATCGCCCAGGCCCTGCGCGAAGGAATCAGCCAAAGCAAGGACTTCGACGACACCCCGATTCAGGAGTGGACGGCTGCGTGCTTTCCGGTGCAGATAGGAGTGCCGTCGTCTTCCCGCTAGGCCGGGGGGCCGGCGTCGCGATAGGCAGCGCGCAGAGCATCGTCGAGCAGTACGGTGCGCGCTTCGTCCAGCAGGATTATGATCTGACGCAGCTCGCGATCCATCGCCATGCGGCAGCGGTAAGGAACGGCGGCGGGGAGGAACTGCGGGCGCAGACGCTCATAGGCCCGCTTTATTTCTTGCGCCGTGGCCTCACGCGGAATCTCCAGCAGGGAGAAGTAGTCGGCACACTCGACCTGGGCGTACTTGGACTGGACGCGGGCGATAGCAAGACTGAGTTCGCTCGCCGCTGACGGCGAACGGCCGGGCTGCGCAGTCGGCGATGGGTGAAGCCGTGCCCCGCGCGGCCGCGGCAGGGGCAGCGCTCCCGGCACCGCCAGCGCGCCCAAGCACAGGAGCGCATAGGCCAGGACATAAGTGGCGTGCTCTCCCAGCTCGGCGCGCGTCATGATCTCGGCGAGCGAGGCGCGTCCGTCGAAGCAGTGGAGCGCGACTTCCTCCTCCGGAGTAAGGCCGATATCGCGCAGGACCACCCCGCCCTCCTGCGCCAAGGCGGCGGAGATCGGAACCATCTGCACGCCGAGCGGTCCCAGATGGCGCTGCAGCAGATCGAGCCCGGTGCGGCGGCGCAGGCCTTCGACTAGGAGCAGCCGCGGCGAACCGGGCGGGGTGACGCGCTCGCCGGCGGTAAGGGCGCGCGGCAGCAGCCGGTACCGGCCCGGCGACGGCGCCAGCGCGCGATAGACCAGCTCCACGACGTAGCCGTTGAGGCGCATCGCCGCGTCTTTGACATCTAGGAGGCGCGCCCGCGTCAATCGGCTGAGCTGCTCCCGC
>CALFML010000540.1 GCA_937879845.1 uncultured Myxococcales bacterium | reverse complement strand
GGCACTTTCCCGTGCCCCCTCCACCGGCAAAGCCGGCGGAGCCTCCCCCCCGCCGCGCGTTTCTCGCGCGGATAAACGCAGCGGATAAATCTCAGTGCCGCATATATAAGAATCAGCCGGCGAGCAGCACAGCGACGATCTGCGAAAGTACGCGCACGGTGCGTTCGGCGCGGCCGCTGCCCCAGGGGTCACCCGGTACAGCGCCGATGGCTTTTGCCGCCGCTTGCGGCGCCCCCGGACTGCACATGAGCCGCTGCGCCACCAGCGACCGCAGATCGATCCACGCTCTCTCCGCCAGCCCTTCTTCGGCCAGCTTTTCCGCCGTGAAGTGCCCCCACCCGCACAGCAGGTCTTCCGGCTGCAGAAAATCCGCCCAGCGCTGCCGCGCCGCCTCCAGGCTCTCCCCGGAAAGAATCGTCGACTCCGGCAGATCGACATGGAAGACCGTGCTGCCGACCAGCGGCCGCCGCGGGGCAAGGATGACGCTGAAGTGCTCCCCGGTCCTAAGGCGCCGGGCCACCAGATGCAGGAGCTCCGCCCGTCCGGGGATGTTGCTGCCGCGCGGATGCGAGTTCACCTCTGCTTGAACCACGACGGCGCGTTGGAGCAATTCGCGCTGCTGCAGCGCGGCTTGCAGCTTGTGCGCGCTGGGCTTCCAGCGCCGCGGCGGATCGGTGCGCGCCGCGGCCAGCGCCAGCTGCTGATCGACCATGTACGTAAACGCCGCGAGCATGCCGGCAAACCGCTGCGGCTCCCCTTCCAGAACCCCCAGCGCCTGCGCCAGCGCTTCGATGGTCGCCAGGCACTCGGCGGCCGGCTCGCGGCGGATGCGGTAGTTGCCCGGACGCTCCGGGGTTATTCCCAGCCGCGGCAGCTGCTGCAGGCCGGGGTTGTGCTTGAAGACCTTGCGCGCTTGCGCCCAGGTGCCGTCGATTACGACCAGCGTCTTTATCGTTCCCGGCGGCAGCTGCGCCGGATCTTGCGCCCCCGGTCCGGGAAACAAGAGCGCCACGGAGCCCGCGGCCTCCGGCGCCGATTCCCTGCCGCGCGGCGCCGCCCAGGGCCGTTCGCCGAAAAAAACGCCGCGCCCTTCCGGCTGCGCCTCTGCGAATCCCCCCGGATGCCAGGTCAGCGGATGAATCAGCTCAGAGTTGGGGAGCATCAGGTGCGCCATCCGCGCGGTGCCGATCGGGACGCGGGCTTCGCGCGGATGCTGCAAGATGACGACGCGGGTGCGGGTGGGCAGCGGCTGGAGGTGGGCGCAGTAACAGACCCGGCGCGGCCGCCGGCAGCGGGAGCAGACCTCACGCGGCGCGATGTTCATCGGCGGCCGCGTCTTTTGAAAAGCGGCTCACCGCGGGTGCACGCACCAGCGCTTATCAGGCTCCATCGTCGTAAGTCCGTGGCAAGACCGCGCACCCGCAGCGATATACCACAGACCCTCTGCGGCCGCGCGGTTCCGCTGCGCAGCGCTCCCAAACGGCGCGCCGCATTGGGTTACGCGAGGCATTTACGATGGATCTTCGCCCAGGGTGTGCATGAGCTGGACGTGGGCAATCGCCTGCTGGTACTGCGCCCGCGTCAGGCTGAGCCGCGACTGCGTGAGCGCGGCCTGCGAGTCTAGTAGATCCGTGGTGGTCGCAGAGCCGGCCTTGACCAGCGCCTGCGTCACGCGATAGGCCTCTTCGGCGCTCTTTATCGACTGCTGCGCCAGCTGCACCGCGCTCTGCGCCGCCGCGGTCTGCGCCAGGTTGGTCGCCACCTCGCCGGTGATCTGGCGCCGCTGCGCTTCTAGATCGAGGAGCGCCGCCTCCGCCTGGGCCCGCGCGGCCTTGTAGCCGTAGTAGGTCGTGCCCCATTCCCAGATCGCCCACTGCGCCTTGAGCCCGACGTACACCGAGTCCGGCGGGGCGAACGCCTGCCCGTCCACCCGCACATACGCGGCCTCCAAGTTCACCTCCGGCAAGAACGCAAACAGCCGGGCGCGGCGCTGACGATCAGCCGCGGCGGCGAGGTGCTTGCCCTGAAGCAGCTCGGGCCGCAAGCGCAGCGACTGGGTGCGCGCCCCGGGGTAGTCCGGCAGAGCGCTGTGGCCGGCCGCGAGCAGCGCCGCCGGCTCGGACAGATCGATCGCCGGGTCATCGGGAGAGAAGCCGCAGGCGATGAGCACCCCGCCGCGCGCGATCTCAGCCTGGGTCTTGGCAACAATCTCTTGCTGCTGGGCGTTGGCCAGGGCCACTTGCACGCGCAGCACGTCGGCGTTGGTGAGCACGCCCGCCTTGAGCCGCGCCTGCGCCACCGTCACTTGCTCGCTGAGCTCATGCTGGGATGAGCGCGCGATCTCCTGCAGCGCTTTGGCCTCGTAGTAGCGCAGGTAGCCGATCCGTATCTGCTCGCGCACCGACTGCACGGCCGCGGTGAGCTGCGCCTCGCCCGCCGCCGCGCTGAGCTTCTGGCCGCGGTATTCCTCGATCCCCCGCGTCAGGCCCAGCAGCGGCTGCGTGGCCGAGACGACAAAGGTGTTGGTGTCTTGGCTGCGCACCGTGACCGAGGCCGGCGGCGTTCCCGGAAACGCGATGGTGAAGGGGTCGGCGTAGTGCTGATACTCTTCGTTGATACGGACCGTTGGCAAAAGATGGCCGCGCACGCTGCGCAGGCTGTCGTCTCCGGCCCGCAGGCGCATGCGCGCCGCCTGCAGTGCCGGGCTTGAGGAGAGCGCCAGCTGCTCCGCCTCGGTAAAAGAAAGCTGCCGCGGCTCCGCCGCCCCCGCCTCCGGTACCATCGCCAGAAACAGCGAGACCAGCGGCCCCCAGATGGAAAACCTGATGCGTGTCATGGCTAGTGTCCTGTGTGGACGGTGACGACTGCGGACAGTCCGGCGCGCAGGGTCAGCTCCGCAGGCAAGTTGTCCCAGACGATGCGTACCGGCACCCGCTGCACGACCTTGACGAAGTTGCCCGAGGCGTTATCCGCCGGCAGCAGCGAGAAGCTCGTGCCGGTGCCGCCGGAAAGACTCTCAATGTGGCCGGCGAACTTGCGGCCGGGGAAGGCGTCTACTTCGATCTCCGCCATCTGGCCGGCGCGCATGCGGCCGATCTGCGTCTCTTTGAAGTTGGCCACGACATAGGTCGCGACCGGCACCAGCGCCAGCACTTGCTGGCCGACGCTGACCAGCTGCCCCTCATGCACCGACAAGCGCGCGGCGAGGCCGTCGGCCGGAGCCATGAGCTTGGTGTGCGACAGCTGCAGCTTGGCCAGATCGAGCTGCGCCTCGGTGCTGCGCACGCGGGCATGCGCCAGCTCGGCCTGGGCGCGGGCGGCGGCGTTCTGGGCGTCGATGGGAGCGCTCTGGCTCAGGCGCCCTTGCGCTTCCCGCACCCGCGACTTGGCCGCCGCCTTGGACTCCTGCGCCACCGAGACCTGCGCCCGCGCCTGCGCCAAGGCCGCCTGCGCCGAGTCATAGGCAATCTGCGCGCTGTCCAGGCGCTCCTGCGGCACCGCGTTGGCAGCGAGCAGCTCCCGCGTGCGGTTCAGATCGATCTCCGTCTTGCGGGCTTCGGTCTGCGCCCGCAAAAGCGCCGCCCGCGCCGACGCCTCCTGCGCCGCCGCGCTGCCGACGCCGACCGAGGAGCCGCTCACCGCCGCCTTGGCGCTCAGAAGGCCGCCCTGGGCATTGGCCTCCACGACATGCACCTGGGCGTCGGCCGCCTGCGCCTGCGCCTGCGCCGTGGCCAGCTCGGCCTCGGCTTGCTTGACCCGCGCGCGGTAGTCCAGGTCATCGATCTCAGCCACCAGCTGGCCTTTTTTCACCAGCTGGTTCTCTGTAATGTGCACCTTGATGATCTGCCCTGCGGCGCGCACGCCCACCGGGACCATATCGGCGGTGACCTGTGAATCGTCTGTATCCTCGTCTCCGGCCGTCATCGCGCGGTAGGCAAACAGGCTGCCGCCGACTAGTACGACTACGACGCCCAGCACAGCCAGGCCGCGGCGCGAGCGCTTCGGGGCAGGCGCGGGCGAGCTGGGGGAAGCACTTTGAGACTCCATCCTTACACCTCAATGTGAACGTGGGCCGCTTCTTGCTTTTTCGCCGGAGCTTTGAGCAGGAGCAGCAAAGGCATCACCAGCAGAAACAGAATCCCTGCCAGCAGAAACAGTTTCTCGAACGACAGCACCATCGACTGCTGCGCGATAAGTCCGTTGAGCGCCCGCCGGGCCGCGCTCTCGGCGCTGTGCTGCTCCATGCCGCGCGCCATCATGCCGCGCGTCAGGGCGCCGAGCCGCGCCATCACTTCCGGCCGTCCGGGATCCAGATGCGCCACCAGGCCGTGCCGCGCCGCCGCGGCGTAGCGGCCGATGAGCGAGACGAACGCCGCCAGACCGATCGAGCCGCCGATCTGGCGAATCAGCGAGTTTAATCCGGTCGCATCCGCCATCCGCGTACGCGGCACCTGGCTGAGCGCCATGGTCGTAAGCGGAATGAACAAGCAGCTGAACGCCACGCCCTGCATCACCAGCACCCCGACGACCGACCGCGCCGTGGTGTCGAGCGTGTAGTGGCTCATCTGATACGCGGTGTAGACAAACAGCAGGATGCCGAAGGCGATGACCAGGCGCGGCGAGACCTTGTTATAGATCCGGCCGATGATGGGCATGCACACCATCATGACCAGCGACCGCGGCATGAGGGCGATTCCCGACTGCGTCGCGGTAAAGCCGAGCATCTCCTGCATGAACAGCGGCAGAAGGAACGTCAGCGACATCAGCATCGCGAACATCACCGCGCCGATGAGCGTTCCAGACAGAAAGACTTCGTCCTTGAACAGGCTCAGATCGACGACCGGAACCTTGGCCGTCAGCTCGCGGGCGACAAAAGCGATAAGCGTCGCTATGGAGATGCCGAGGCACACGCGGATCGTGGCGCTGTCCAGCCAGTCCTTGCTCGAGCCCTCCTCCAGTACGTACTGCAGGGTGACCAGGCACACGGACAGAAGGGCGATGCCCAGCCAGTCCACGTGCGCCCGCTGCTTGTCGGCCAGGGCCTGGTTGGCGCGGCGGATGTCTTCGGCCTCATGGACAAAGCGCGACACCATGAACAGGGCGATGATTCCCACCGGCAGGTTGATAAAGAAGATCCACGGCCAGCTGTAGTTATCGACGATGTAGCCGCCCAGGGTGGGGCCGAACGCCGGGCCCAGGATGACCGCCAGACCGAAGATCGCCATCGCCATGCCCTGCTCTTGCGGCGGGAAGGTCTGGCGCAGGATGGCCTGCTCGGTCGGCTGCAGCGCGCCGGCGCCGAAGCCCTGGATGACGCGCGCCAGGACCATCGTCGGCAGGGTGCGCGCCAGCCCGCACAGGAGCGAGCCGATCACGAATATCGCCAGCGCAAACATATACACGCGCTTCTGGCCAAAGAGGCGGCCGAGAAACGCGGTGAGCGGCATCACGAGGACGGTGGCGATGGCGAAGCCGGTGGTGACCCAGGTGATCTCCTCCACCGTCGATCCCAAGGAGCCGCGCAGGTGGGGGATGGCGACGTTGACAATCGACGCATCGATGGTTCCCATCAGGGTCCCGAAGGTGATCGAGATCGTCGTCAGCCACTTGTTGACCGGAGGGCGCGGCGCGACGGCGGGCGCGAGCTCGGTCATGGCTTCTCTCCGGCGTCCATCCCGACTCCGTTGAGACAAAAGGTGACCAGCAGCTCGACATCCGAGGGGCGCATCTTCGGCGCTCCGGTCAAGATCGGGGCGACCAGTACAGTCCGCGCGACCCCGAGAAGCAGCGTCGGCAAAAGCCGGGTGAACCGCGCATCCACGGCCTGCTGCGCCAGGCCGCGCTTGGCCAGGATCTCGAAGCGGATATAGACCTCGCGCATCACCTTGGGGCGCTGCGATGCGGCGGGGACGCCGCCGCAGGACTGAAGCATCGACTCGACCAGCGGCCGGTAGCGCTCAAAGCCGGCGAAGAAGCATACTAGAACGCTGCGCAGCTGATCGGCGAACGGCTGCTCGGCGCAGGATTCGAGCGTGGCATCGAGTTCCCCGAGCAGCTTGGAGTGGTGGTTGTCGAGCAGCGTGCCGAGCAGCGCTTCCCGGTCGCGGAAATGATTGTACAAAGTGCCGACGGCCAGCCCCGCCCGTGCGGCGATGTCCGCCATGCTGGTGCGCTCCACGCCGCGCTCACGAAACAGAGCATCGGCGGCAGCGAGAATCTCATTGGCAGTGGCTTCGCGGATGCGCTCGCGGAGCTTGGGCTGAATCCCGGTTCTCGAAAATGAATCCGAATTCATGTTTTGATTCTGGGGTTCAGATCCGCCGGCGTCAAGGTGAACGCGGTAAGTCTGCGTCGCCAAACAGAAAAATCCGGGCGCACATGCACCTACTGCAGCGCGGCTTAAACTCTGAGCGATCGGTATAGAGGCCGAATCACCGCACGGCCAGGATCCTCGGACCGCCGCGACATCGCCGCTAGGCCCAGGGCGGGAGCCCGGCCGGATAGCGCCGCGGCCGGACGCCGCAGACTAATAAATGAGGCCCGGAGGTTTGTCCGCAGCGCGGGTCTGCGCGCGCGATACGCCGGATCGAGCGCTATTCTCGATACACCTTGAAGCTTGTATGGCCGGACAGCTGAACGATGAAAGCGAAGTTGAAGCGGATGACGCCATCGGGATCGGCGAGCGGCTGCGGCGCATTCTCGAACGGCTGGGCGCGGCGGAAGGCGCTCATCGCTTCTTCGTCGAGAAACTCGACCCCGGAGCTCTGCTTGATGCTCACGTCCTTGACGCGGCCGTCGAGCTGGAGTTCCACCCGCAGCACGCTGACGCGGTCTTTGGCCCCATAGATGTTGCCGGTCGGATCATGGCGCGAGAGCAGCTGATCCGGATGCCACTCGCCGCGCACGAGCGTCTTCATGCGGTTGAAAAACGCCGCGAACTTCCACTTCTTGGCGTTTAGCCCCGTGGCGTCGCCATCATCCAGATCGTGCAGATAATCCGGAGAGCCCGCCCCCTGGCCTAGCGCCTGCTGCAGGACCGCGGTCGAGGGGCTAAGATTCGCACGCGGCGCGCCGCCCGGCAGCGCCCCGCCCCCGACGACCTCCGGCGGACGGACTTCGCCCTGTCCCCCTTGATGCGGCTGGTCGCCGTCCGGACCAAACTCCCGCACCGCGCTCTGCGGACCCGATGGACCGGGGACGCGGGTCCCGACAGGTCCCCGCATCGCCATCATCGTCGAGGGCGACTTCGCCGGACTCGGCGCAGCCGGCACCGCCTGCGGGTGCGGCGGCGTTTCGGCTTGCGGGGCGGCCACCGCTCCCGGCACCACGGCGCCCGCCTTGCTCAGGCCCGCGGGGCCCTTGGTCTCATGGCTGACGGTGGAGTCGTACTCGGCGGCGAACTTGGCCTCGTCGGGCCGCTGCTCGATGCGCGGCTGCGCGATATCGACGACCTGGCCCTTGGCGTTTTTCTCATTCACTTCCTTGTCGACCTTGCGCTCATCGACGCTGGGAGTGACCGGGCGCTCCAGATCCTCGACCAGCTCCTCGACCGACAGCGGCTCTTCGCTGGCGGCCTGCCGGGCATCGAGCCCTTCGACCAGCGGCGGCAACGCCGAAGGCGACAGGCTAGCCAGCGCACCCGAGACCGATAGGAAAATGCCCACCGCGCCATGCACCAAAACGGCCAGCACACCGGCCGACAGGATGCGCCCCAGCCGCGAGCGGCGGGATGTGCGCGTCGTGCGAGTTTTCGCCACCTGATTCACCGCGTGATCCGCTTCTGCCAGCAGTCTACCGCGATGGCGCAGGTTTGCGAGTCCGGGCCGCCCGCAAGCGGAGCCCTGCTCCTCGCGTCCAGCCGCGCGGTCCGGGACGGCGGCCGCGTCATCCGGGGTCGGGTTCCTTGAGCGAGGCCGCGTACATCGCACCTAGCGCACGGCGCAGCGGCTCATCGCGGATCTGGCTCAGCGCCTCGGCGACCTGGCGGTCGACCTGGACCCGCGAACGCGGGCGCGGCGGTCGCGGCGGCGGCGGTCGCCGCTCCACCTCGGACCACTGGCGGGCATCGGGAAGCTCGGCGACGGCTCCGATGCGGTGCTGCAAGCGCGCGATGGGTCCGTGGGCCGCCGCCCCAGACCCGCGCCCGCGCCCGCCGGTCGGCGTCCGGCGTCCCGGCGACGGCAGCCGCCGCAGCTGGTCGTTGACGTGCGCCAGCAAGAGATCGCGGATGTAAGTGAGGTCGCTCGCCACCGCGGACGAGCTGACGCGCACCACCAGCGTATCTCCGGCAAGTCGCTCGGCGCGGGCATGCTGCGCCAGGTGCGGCACAAGCTTCTCGACTGCGAGCGCGAACGCCCGCTGGGCCAGATATCCGGCCAGTCCTTCCCACAGTCCAAGCCGCCCGGCGGCATCGCCGATGAGGCCCCAGCCCGCCTGTGGATCGAGCAGATTGTCGCGCCGTCGGCGCCGCCGCACCACCTGTTTTCCCATCGGCAGCTGCGTACTTGCAGGAGACGGCGCCGCGCCGCTGCCGCCCGCCGCTTCGGCCGCCCCAAGCCGCGCAGAGGACGAAGATGCGGCGGCGGTGGTGTTCGACGACGACAACGAAGTCGACTCCGCTCCTCCACGGGCATCTTTTCTCGGTCGCGGCGTGTAGGCCATGGGGGCACTTTACCTTAGCTCAGCGGCCGATTGAAGGTAGTAGCCAAGCGGAGCGCTCCTACCGCATACTAGAAATAGTAGAAAAGTAGGCACCTCGTCAGCCCGAGGGCGGGTGAGCCGAGGGCCCGCTTTTCAGTCTAACCCTTGGAGACATGCGTCGGCAGACTGGAAAAGGACCTAATTACAATGAAGAGAAAATCCTATTTTGCGCTGGCCTTGGCTCTCCCTTTGACTCTGAGCTGCAACGGCGGCAACATCGGCGGCGGCGTCGTCGACAATGACGGAGGCACCGGCGGCGGTCCTCCGGACTTCGCCGGCTGCGTCGGCCTTGAGTGCAACGTGGACGAGTCCAAGTGCACTCCGGCCACGCCTACCTCGCTCACCGGTACGGTGTACATCCCGTCTGGGACGCTCCCTCTTTATAACGCCAAGGTCTACATTCCCACCGACCCCGATCCGACGCACTTGCCGGCCGTGACCACCGGCGTCGATACCGTCGCCGGCTCGTGCGACCGCTGCGACTCGGCGCAGACCGATGGTATCGCCAGCGCGGTGACCGACCTCAATGGCAAGTTCACCCTCAGCCCGGTCCCGGTCGGCGTCAGCTTCCCAGTGGTCATCCGCGTCGGCAAGTGGCGCCGCGTGGTCATGGTCCCGCCGGTCGCCGCGTCGTGCACCTCGACCCCGCTCACCGCGGATCAGACCCGCCTGCCGCGCAACCAGACCGAGGGCAACATTCCCAAGATCGCCCTGACCACCGGCAGCGCCGATGCCCTGGAGTGCCTGCTGCGCGGTCCCAAGCTGGGCCTAGACGCCTCGGAGTTCACGCCGGCTTCGGGCACCGGGCGCGTGAACCTGTACGCCGGCAACGGAACCGATAAGTACATGACCGGCGTAAACGGCGGCGCCACGATCACGGCGGCCGATCCGTGGTGGAACAGCGCGGCCAACCTGGCCAAGTACGACATCGTGCTGCACTCCTGCCAGGGCGGACCGAACATCTTCGCCAACGGCAGCGCCGCCCAGGCTCATGCCGCGCTGGAGACCTATATCGCCAAGGGCGGGCGCGTGTTCGCCTCCCACTGGCACAACACCTGGATCGCCAACGCCACGGCGGCCAGCGGCGTCGGCACCGTGGCCTCGTTCCTCGACGGCACGGCCGGCAACGGCGGCTTCCAAGACGACTCGGGCAACCCGATCACGGCGATCATCAACCAGAGCTTCGACAAGGGCAAGAGCCTGGCGCAGTGGCTGGTCAACGCCAACCCGCAGGGCAAAATCACGCTCGGCCAGCTGCCGATTACCTACTCCCGCGTAACGCTTCGGTCGCGCAATGCGGCGCTGACCACCAACTGGGCCGAGTTCACCGACCCCAACGCGGCCGCCGACAAGGTCGCCTCGCCGGCGTCGCAGTACTTCTCGTTCAACGCTCCGGTCGGAGCCGCGGCGGGACAGCAGTGCGGGCAGATGGTGTTCACCGACATGCACGTCTCGGGAAATCCCAAGGGGGATCAGTCCCTCCCAAGCAGCAACGCCAATCCGACGCCGTTCCCGTCCGGTTGCAAGAGCCCTGCGCTCAGCCCGCAGGAGCAGGCGCTGATCTTCCTGCTCTTCGATCTGACCAACTGCATCTCGGTCCCGATCGGTTAATTTTCTTACCGCTCCGCTCGGTCCCGCGGCCCCCCGCGCATGCGGTGGGAGCCGCGGCTCTGTTCCACAAGACCCGCATCGGCCTCCCCCTGCACGCACTCCGCCGCCCGCGGCCGGGCTAAAGGCGCTTCAGCCGCGAGCGCTGTAGACGATCATGTCCTCGTCGTACATGCGGGCGCGCCGGGTCCATACCATGCCGATCCGCTGCATGACCGCAAGCGAGGCCGTGTTGGCAGGCAGCGCGCAGGCAATCACGATGGGCACGCCCAAGCTGAAGGTATGGCGCAAGACCGCGGCTGCAGCCTCCACGGCGTAGCCTTGACCCCAGAACGCCGACTTGAACGCATACAAAAGCTCGTGCTCGCCGGTCTCGGCCGCTTTCTTTATGCCGCAGCGGCCGATGAATAGGGAGTCGGCGCGGCGGCGCACCGCCCAGCCGCCGCAGCCGGGCGAAGCGGGTGCGGCGAGGATGCGCTCAAGCTCTGCTCGGCTCTGCTCGATCGTACGCACGCCATCGAGAAAGCGCATGACGGCCGGCTCGCTATTGAGCGCGTGCAGATCCGCCAGATGCTCCGGCCCGAACGCTTCGAGAAAAAGCCGCGGGGTGGTTAAAGGCACTGGCAAAGGCATCCTCTGGTTTGTCACGGATTGGTCATAAGGATGGGCAACTCAGGTCCGCGGGAAAGGAGTTTGCCATCCCGCGAGCCGGCGACAAATCATTTGCGGGCCGGCGACAAACCATTTATTGAGCCGGTCAGTGAACCGGTGGCGGCCATAGCGAAAGGAACTCGGCTGCGGGGTCGCGGCGCGGTTTGTAAAAGTATGGGCCAAGCTGGTACGCAGCGCCCGGAATGATCTGTCTTCTTTTGACTACTTTTGTATCTTGTATCTTGTGTCTTGCAGAGTGCTCGTGTAGGTTCCTTCCTATATTCTCTTTAACTCCGAAACGCTGAAGGAAGAAAAAT
>CALFML010000539.1 GCA_937879845.1 uncultured Myxococcales bacterium | reverse complement strand
CTCCGGAGGTTTTGGCGGTGCGGGGAGCCAGCGCGCCTGGGGAAGCCCATGACCGCATTGGCGCTTCAAAAAACGACCCCGCTGCGGCTGCGAAAACTACCGATGGGAAAACTGCGCCATGACGAACCTCTATCAAGTCATGGGGCTTCCCTCTTCTGCATCCCAGGAATCCATTAAGGCCGTCTACCGCGAGCTGAGTCGGTGCTGGCACCCCGACCGGCCGGGCGGTGACGAAACGAAGTTCCGGGCCATCGCGGCGGCCTATCAAGTCTTGAGCCACCCGGAGAGCCGCAGCCGGTGGGATGCGCGCCGCGCGCAGTGGCTCGCCCATCGCGGCGCGGTGGACTGCCCGCGCTGCGGCACCCCGAACCGTCTCCGTCTGCATGGCGTTGCGATGAAGTGCGGACGGTGCCGGGCGCCGCTCCCGAGTACGATGCCGACAGGCCGCATCCTTATTGCCGACCCGCTGCATTTGTACAACCGAGCCGATTCCGCCGAAGGCGTGGTCCTGGCGGTCATCGACCGCGACGCCCTGCTCGGCGTCGATCTAAGCCGCGCCTTGCGGGTGTGGCTGCGCATGCTGCTTGCGGAGGAAGCCTGATACGAAGCGTACGTGCAGCAGTCGGGGGCGTGCAGCCGCGAGCCGCCCCTCGTGTGCATAAGCGGAAGCAACAACAACCGTCATTCAAGGGGGAAACCATATGTCCGAAGCAGATACGAAGCTGGCTATCTTGGAGCGCCAGAAGCAGCGCATGGCCGACCTGACCAAGGAGAACCGCGACCAAGATACCAAGCTCAAGGCGAAAGACGCGGAGCTGGAGAAGGCAGAGAAGGAGCAGCAGCGGATGGAGCGGGAGAAAGCGAAGCTCGACAAGCGAGTCAAACACAGCTCGGGGCGGGCGGAGCGGCTGGCCGTGGACGGCATCGGCTCGACCGGAGCGCAGCTGCTAAATTTCGGCGAGCAGGCGCTTCTAGACTACCTGAGCGCCGCGTTCCCCAAGTCCTTCGGCACGCATCAAGTGCTGAGCAAGAGCGTGCCGCCGATGCTGGCGCTCACCTGGTATCTGGTCGAGATCTTCACCATGGGTCAGCAGGTCAAGCTCGGCAAGCAGATGCGCATCACGGCGGCCAACATCCTGGCCAACCTGGGGTTTGTCCACCTGGGGCAGGCTTACTGGCGAGACCAGGATACGAAGAAGGCGACGGCGACGCAGCTTGGCCAGAGCTTGGAGGAGATCTCCTCGGCCAAAGAGAGCCTTCAGGACGAGCTGGATAAGGCCAAGGCGCTTTTGAAGGCAAAGGGCATCGCTTTCGGGTCTGTATCCGGGGAGGAGTAGGAACATGATTCCTGGTAAGAATTTTAAGGAGTCTTCTGAGGCGGCGCTGTCGCAACCTACGGAACTGAATAACGAGGCCGGCGAATGCGCCGCCGGTATGTCCGCCTTCGAGGCGGTCTGGCGCGAGCGGCGGGTTGCGTTCGACCTGCTGGTAGGCGACGTGAGTCATGAGATTGCGCCTACGCTGATGTTTCTCGGCTGCCTTGCGGGCGAAGAGGGAGCTGGCACGCTCTCGCCAGAGAACAGGGAGCTGATCCAGATGCAGATTGATCGTCTGCAGCGCACGATGCGCATGATGCGGCGGCTGATTTTGCCTCCACCCGCTCACGAGCCCGTGCGGCTCTTGGATGTCTTGCAGCGCGGGCAGGCGAGCGTCGCACACCTCCTCAAGGAAAAGCGAGCCGCCCTGACCTGGGCAGGGGCAGAGACGATGACGCTCCGCACGGACGGCCCGCTGTTCTCTCTGCTGGTTCGGGATCTGCTAGCGTCCGCTGTTCGGGATGCCAAGCCTGCAAGCGTCGTCGATGTTCAGGTGGCGCCGCCCTGCGACCGAACAGAAGGATCTATCGAGGTGTGGAGAACACCTGCAGAGAACTCCCAATTGCTCGGGCGCCATGCGTTTTATCTTGAGCGGGTCATGCAGGGGAACATGTCCGACCTTGGGCTTCCGATCTGCTACCGCGTGGCGCGAACGCTCGGGTGGGAGCTTTCGGTGCTCAACGGTGCAGACCGCGCAGGTTGGCAGCTCCTGATTCCCGCCACGGCCTTCTGCGCGGAGCCGGCGCGATGAGGGTCCTGCTGGTGGATGATGAGCCCTCGGCGCGGCAGGCGCTTCGGCGATGCCTGGCGAGCATCGGCGGGCTGGAAACCCATGAGGCCAGCAGCCTGGCCGCCGCGCGCACCGCCCTTGTCAACTACGCCCCCGAGGTGGTGCTCATCGACTTGTGCCTTGATGCCTTCGATCGCAGCAACCGCGATGGCCTCACCCTCCTGCGTGAGGTCCGCGAGCAGTCAGCGGCCGTCGCGATCGTGGTGACCGCAGCAAGTCAGATGGCGGAGATCCGCCAAGCGATGCGCGGCGGCGCGTACACCTACATCCTCAAGGACGAGCTGTGTGAGGAGCTCGTGCTGCCGGTGATCACGGAGCTGCGGACACGGCGCTCGCTGGAGCACGAAGTCCTGGGCCTGCATGGGCTGGTTGGCGATTCGGCGGCGATGGAGACGCTGCGCGGCAACATCCGTCGGGTGGCCGCGGCGGACGCGCCTGCGCTCATTCTAGGGCCGACCGGCAGCGGCAAAGAGCTCGTGGCGCGAGCGGTTCATGCCCTGAGCAGCCGATCCGCCAAGCCGCTCGTGGCCGTCAACTGCAGCAGCTTCATCGAGTCGCTGGCCGAGGCGCAGCTATTCGGCCACGAAAAGGGCTACTTCACCGGAGCGGAGAAGGCGCGCGTCGGTCTCTTCAGAGAAGTGGACGCCGGCACCCTGTTCTTCGATGAGATCGCAGAGCTCGCGCTGCCGCTGCAGGCGAAGCTGCTGCGCGTGCTCGAGAGCCGGACATTCCGAATGCTCGGCGCGGCGGAAGACAGCCACTTTGCCGGGCGCGTGCTGGCGGCTACGCACATCGATCTCGAGGAGCGGAGGCAGCAAGGGCGGTTCCGCGACGACCTGTATTATCGCCTCGATGTGCTGACGGTTCGGGTGCCTCCGCTTGATGAGCGCAAGGAAGACATTCCCGCGCTGGCAGAGCACTTCCTGCGGACGGCGCCGCGGCGGATGTCGCTCTCTAGCGAAGCCAGGGACGCGCTCGTGCGCCTCAGCTGGGCGGGCAATGTGCGCGAGCTGCGCAACCTCATGTACAGGCTGAGCACGTTCGTCGAGAAGGACGTTATTCACGCCGCGGATGTGTATGTACACAAGACGGCAGCGCGAATCGCCGGAGAAGCCGCGACCGCTCCGGATAGGCAGCACAACGCCGTGATGGGTGATGCCCGTCTCCAAGGGCTCATGACCGGCCTGTCGCTGCATGCAGGCAAGAAGCAGAACGCGGCTCGGCTGGCGCAGAATCAGGTTCGTCTTCTTGAAGCCGAGGGCGCATCGATCGAGAAAATCTGTCGCGTCCTGAAGATAGGGCGCGCCTCGCTGTTTCGCCTCAAGGCAGGGAAGGAGGACGCGGAGCCGGCCTGATGCGGACGTGGCGACGCCGGGCTGCCCGCTCGGGTTGCCAACGCCCTGGTTCCTCGACCCCTATACAGGTATGCTGCGCCTTACCACCGACCGGAGCGCCGCACGGCTGCTCCAACCGCCTTAGAGAGACCATGGACACGATTGATCCCAACTCGCTGAAAATATTTTGTCGGTCAAACGGGAATGAGCTGGATCTGCATCAGATCAGCAGCATCCTCGCGCTTCAGCGCGGCTGGCGTGCCGATCGCCACAGCGCGAATCCCGAAGAGGGATTCTTGGCGACAGAGTTTGAGGCAGATGAGGTTCGCGATCTCTATGAACATGGGGGCACCTTCTTCCTGCTCCAACGATCCGGCACCATTGTCGGCTTCGCTCTTACGACCGACATTGGCAAATTTACGGAGCAATATGACGGCCCAGGTGGCGGTCAGCTATGCCTGACCGAAGCCTTGGACCTGCCCAGCTTCGTCTATCTCTATCAGGTCGTAATCCAGCGAGGCGAAGAGCAGCGCGGTCTTGGGCGAAGGCTTGTGCGGCATGTCTTGGATCATCATCGTCAGCCGATCCTGGCCGACGTTCTTGCGGCCCCAGTCCCGAACCTTGCCTCAAGTCGTTTTTTTGCCCGGCTCGGGTTCAAGACGGTCGGGGTTTTAACTCTTGGGCAGTACCGTGACTATGGGGCACTGACCTCTGAAGTGCTTATCTTCTCGGAAAAAGATCTCCCATGAAGCGGCACATTCGGATTCTTGTCCTTTCCCTGCTGGTGGTCCTTGCGGCCGTCTTATTCGAAAAAGCGTTCCCCGTCGCACCGGGCCTGTTCGTAGGCATGATTGAGCTCAGCTTGGAGTCCGCAGCCCTGGTGGTTTTTCTGGTGCGCCAGCGGCGAAGTCGCTGGAGCGCTTGGCAGCGCATATTCCTGGCGAGCGCTCTATTCTTCCTCTTTTCGGCGGATCTTTTTTACATCTACTTCTATTACTGGAAGAACATCGGTCGTCCCACCAACACCGTCAGTCTATTGACCTCTCTGCCCTACGCTCTGTCGTTCATGGCTCTCTCCGGTTTCTTCTGGATGTCCATCGCCCAGAACCTGCGCTCCTTTCTGCGCAGCCCGGTCGCCCTCTTGCCGATCTTTATCATCACCCCAATGGCCGCACGGCTGGCCTTTCCTCTTTTCGCAAACCCGAATGCCCGGCTGCTGTTCAAAATCATTGAGAGCTGTTCACTGTTTGGTTCTTATGGCGTCTTCATCGTGGCCTTATTCATCTTCCTGGCTTCACGAGAGGTCTTCTGGGTCTTGCTCTCTTCAGGACCGTTGATCTTTCTGCTCTCTGATTGGGCCATCAAGGTGGAGAAGTTCTCCGGCCACGATATCCGGTTCGTGGACTATGAGTTCTTGTGGGCGCTCGGAACGTCGCTGTTCTGCATGACGCTTCTGTGGGAGCAGCCGGACAAGACGGCCCATGAGAGGTTTGAGTTCCGCAGCATCGCGCTCAGCTCCCGGCTGACCGCCCTTTTGATCTCCTTTGCTTCGATCCTGCTGGTGGCTGGCTCGCAGCGGGAGCTCGCGTTCGTCAAGTTCATCACCGTCAGCGCCGCGCTTGGGATCATCGGCGCCGGGCTTCTGGCGCAGCTTCATCTGGATCAGCTCAACCAGTTCTCCGCGGCCCTCGATGCACTGCTGAGCGGAGGGCCGGACAAGGTCCCGGCCAGCCGGAGCTGGTCACCGGAGCTGGAAAAGTCGCTGCGCGCCGTACTCCAGACCAAGCTCGATGAGATCCGGCGGACGGAGCAAGCCAGCGCCCGGATGCTCCTGGCCAGCCAGGTCGCGCACGACATCCGCTCGCCGCTGGCGGCGCTCAACGTCGCCATCGTGACCAGCGATGAGCTGCCCGAGGACTCGCGCGTCATCGTCCGCAGCGCGGTCAGCCGAATTCGAGACATCGCCAACAACCTCCTTCTGGCCGAACGTGGCACGTCTGCGCTCGCCGTCAACCCAACGGCTGGTGCGGAGCCGCCTGCCGTCCAGCTGATCTCAGGTCTCGTGCAATCCCTGGTCTCCGAGAAGCGCTTTCAGTACCGCACGCTCATCGGCCTTGAGGTCGAAGCGGAGCTGAGCCCGCACGCCTACGGGCTCTTCGCCGAGGTTCAGAGCATCGAACTCAAGCGCCTCCTGTCCAATTTGATCGACAACGCGGTGCAGGCGCTGGGAACGACGGGCAAGGTCAACATCCACTTGGCCGGCGCGGGCGATGCCGTGCGCCTCTCCGTGTCCGACAATGGTCCTGGCATTCCGGCTCACCTGTTGCCGCGTATAGGCGAGCGCGGCGTCACCCATGGCAAGCTTGGAGGCTCCGGCCTGGGTCTGTATCATGCCCGCACCACCATCGAGCGCTGGGGCGGTCGGTTCAATATACGCTCCGCGCCGACGACCGGCACCACCATCGAGATGTCCCTGCGCCGTGCCGCCGCGCCCAGCTGGTTCGTCGCGCGCATCGAGCTTTCTCCGGACTTGACGGTCGTGGTCTTGGACGATGACAAAGCGATCCACGCAACCTGGGATCGGCTGCTGAGCGCTCATGCTTCCCTGCGCCTGTCGGTGCACCACTTCACCGAGGCGGCGCAGCTCTCCGCTTGGCTCCGCGGAAAGCGCTCATCGACTTTCTTGGGGCTCATCGACTATGAGCTCCTGCGTCAGAGCATGTCCGGCCTGGACCTGATCGAGCAGGAAGGGATCGTGTCTTCCTCCATCCTCGTCACCAGCCGGTTTGAAGAGCCGGTCGTCGTGGCGCGCTGCGCTCGGCTGGGGCTGCGGATTATTCCCAAGGAGCTCGTCGGTCTGGTGCCGCTGGTTGCGCCGGCCGCGCCGTCGGTGCCGCAGGCGCAGGAACGTGCCTTGCGCGTGCTGGTGGTGGATGATGATGAGATGATCCATGCCATCTGGCGCATGGCCCGGAAGAACATGAACGTGGACGAGCTGGTCCTCCACACCTCTATCGAGTCCTGCGAAGCCGCGCAGGTGGACTACGCGGCCTTCGACCTGTGCTTTCTGGACCTGAATATTCCGAAGACCGGCTTTTCCGCCCGAGAGGCCATCAGGCTCCTCAAGCAGCGAGGCGCGCGCCGAGTCATCATCGCGACCGGATCGCCGCTGTACGCCTACGAACAGACCCTCCGCGAGGAAGGCGCCGACGGCTTCGCTGCAGAAAAAGTCCCGACGGAACTCAAGAGCTTCTTGGTAAGCTCCTAATGGGGAGCGCACCGGACGCATTCCTCCGCGGATTGCCAGCGAGCGAGCGCAGGGCCGCTCACTCCGCCGGCTTGCTGCGACGCGGCGCCGGAGGCTTGTGGCCCGCCAGCAATTGCAGCTCCGAGAGCGACCCATTGAACCAGTCCAGGTCCACCGCTCCCTCGATGCCGTCTACGCGCCCGTCGCTCGCGTATTGCCAGAACTGCCATCGCGCAAACCCGGCCAGCGGGGGCGGGCAGTCCGCTTCCCAGCGCGCCATCCAGAGCGGGTATGCGCTCAGATCCGGTGCGCCCAGCGCATTCCAGGTCGCGGAATTGGTGTACAGGATCGGCGTGCGCCCGGTGTGCCCGGCGACGTAGGTCATCCAGGTCCGGATCTGCAGCACCACATCCTTGGCAGGGAGGTCGTCCAGTGTCTCAACGTCGAGCACCGGGGACAGGTCGCCTTTTTTGAGCCGCCGGACGGCCCGCAGGAGCAGCTTGGCTTGCGCGACCGCATCCTCGCTCGGGCGAAAATACTGGTAGGCGCCGCGCAGCAGACCGGCCGCCCGCGCGCCTGCCCAGTTCTCAGCGAAGTGCTCGTCCGGGGAGCCTCCGCCGTCGCTGACGCGGATGAAGGCGAAGCGCACGCCAGCCTTCTGCACCGCCGGCCACTGCACCGTTCCTTGGTATTTGGAGACATCGATGCCGGCCACCGTCTCTGTGTATTCGGTACACGGGCTGACCGCGGTGTCGGCCGGCGGTTCCTCGGCGTGTAAAAGCGGCAGGTCGTGCGCCGCGAGCGCGATGCTCAGGCAGAGGAGCTGGCGACGAACCTGCACGCCAGCATGGTACCGGGAATCTGGCATCCTCGGGCCACCAATCTGCGGTGCAGGCCACTATCTCAAAGGCACCCCTGAAGGCGCTGAGAATCCGGCTCCGCTACGAGCGGCGCGGACCACGGCGCAATCCGCTGACGATCCCAATTCGTTCCCCCGGAGTCCGTAATAGGTTGATTTATCGTCGGAGATTGGCGACTCATTCCTTGGAGACAGCAAGGTTAGAGCGATAGCCATGACAGAACCCTAGAGGACGAACCCCGCCCTCTAGATCACCTGAATAGCGCCGTCGCCGCCAGCATCACGAGCCAGTTCCGCGGGCAAGCTGCGGGAGACCTGGTGGCACCGCCGAGGCGCCCTCCTGGCCATGTTTGCCAACGGCATCGCGTTCATGAACGCCTCGCTCCCAGAGTAACTCTGCCTGTGCTATGGCTGCGCCGCTCGACTCGCAGGCTGCTTCGCCATGCGTAGGAACGACACGCCAGGTTCTTGGCGCATTTTCTCGCTTCCCCATCGATTTCCCCGCAAGTTCGGCTCGCTCGCTTTATCGATGGGGATGGCCTCGCCTGCCATTACCGTTGATTATGTGCTTGCGTCCGCTTGTAAATAGCACCTTGTTTCGTTTCCGTCTGAGAACCTGGCGACACGCGGTCGGGAAGCGAGCGCAGCTATACGCATCTTATGGCCCAAATGGACCATATTTGGACCAATGGTCCATAGGCCTAGGACCTCGACGAGGTAGCGACGAACTAGCCCGCGCTGGGAGTCCTGCCCGAGCTCGACCGCCCGCCCCTCGGCTTGGGAGTCATCGCCGCCGACCTGGAGGCCGCCCGCGCCCCGGCCCGAGCTGCCAGGAAGCCGCCCGCGCTGGGAGTCCTGCCCGAGCCGCCCCTCGGCTTGGGAGCCATCGCCGCCGACCTGGAGGCCGCCGAGCAGCCCGCCGACCTGGAGGCCGCCGCCGATGAACCGGGCGCCCGCTCACC
>CALFML010000538.1 GCA_937879845.1 uncultured Myxococcales bacterium | reverse complement strand
CCAAGCCGCCGTCGCGGGGGCCCCATCCCGGCGCAGCCAGAAAAGCCCCCCGAAACAACAGACTTGATTCAGGCCGCGCTTACCACCCACCAACCTTTTCCCATTTCTTATCAAGCGCCGACATGTGAGCCGCAAAACGCGGAACCGGCGGTTTCTTCCGGATTCCGTACATCCTGCGGCAAGCACATCATTTGACCGATTGAATCTCATCTTTCATCTGCTGCTCTTATAACAGAGACCTTGATTCACATTGATTTCCTTTTGACAGCTACCGCGAGCGAACTTATCATTCAGTCATTGACCTAATTTCAATTCTTATTTTAACGTCAAAAATTGCATGTAAACGCTTTCAATAAATCCACACACATTGCATCATAATTCAATTAATCCACTCAGAAAGATCACTTAGGTAAAACCACTAGTGACTCTGTCTTAATCTTAATCATTGGAGTAACTATGGAGACTGGCACGTTATTTTTAGACGCGACCGGCCATGTGACCTGGGCCGATCCGCGGGCAGTCACCCTGCTCGCCCTCATCGAAGACCAGCGGGTCGAACAGCCGCTTGCCGACCTTTTGCAGTTCTCTCCGGATAACCGCCGTCGGTTCAGCGAGTTTCTCCTTGAACCCAAAGACATCACGACGATAGAGCAGCTGACCCTGGACAACATGCGCATCGTCGCCCAGCTGCAGCGCCTAAAAGGCAGCGGCGGCGAAAAGAGCGCCGTCCAGTACCAGTGCCAGCTGTCCATCCGCGATGCCGCGGTGATCGAGCGGACGGCGCTCGCGGCCGTCCAGCTGCGCTCCACGATCCAATCGATTATTGCCGGCTTCGCGCACGAAGTACGCAATCCGCTAGCGGCCATCCTCAGTATCTCGGAGGCGGCGATTCAGTCGAAAGCGACCACCCTGAGCGGATACAATGATTTAGCCCGCATACCGGAGTTGGTAGGACGCATCGAGTCACTTATTCAGCAAGCCTATGATTACAGCAAGCCGGCCTTGCCAAAGAAAACGGCTTTTCATGTGAGTCATTTGATTTCGCGCGCCATTGAGATGATTCAGCCGAAATACAATAATATCAGCATAAGCCATTCCACTGCCGAGCCGCTTCCCCTTTTGAAGGTCGACGTGGATCAGATCGAGCGCACCCTGATCAACCTGCTCGACAACGCGGCCTCGGCGGCGCGCAGCTCGGTCAAGATCATGACCCGCGGCGCCCAGGTAAACCGGGGTCTGGCCGTGATCCTCGACATCCACGACGACGGCCCTGGAATTCCGGAGATTATCCAGCAGCGGATCTTTCACCCGTTTTTTACCACCAAAGCCAAAGGGACGGGTCTGGGCCTGGCGATTGCCCGCGATCTGGCCCGCATCAACGGCGGCGATCTGCGGCTGGGCCGTAGCACGGCGGAGGGCACCGTATTTCGTCTGCTGCTGCCGACTCAGATAGATAAAGCGCATCGCGCCGGAGAGAGATGATGTCCGGGCAATCGGTCTTGCTGATAGAGGATGATCCGGACTTCGCCTGTGGGCTAAAGGCCATCTTGGAGGGGGCCGACTATAAAGTGCATACGGTGACCACCGCCGGCGCCGCTGCCGACCTTGTGCGCAATTGCCGCTTCGATGCCGCCCTGCTCGATTTCCTTTTGCCGGACAGCGACGGCATAAGCGCGCTGGCCACCCTGACCAGTGGCGATCCGGAGCTGCCGATCCTGTTTCTCACCGGTCACAATGATGCGGCGCTGGCCGTGCGGGCGCTGCGGGCCGGCGCCGCTGACTTCCTCACCAAGCCCGTGGCCCGCGCCGAGCTCCTTTTGGCCCTGGACAACGCCTGCAAGCGCGCCTCGCTGCGGCAGCAGGTCCTGGCGTACCGCGCCGAGGCCAAGTCCACCGGCACCACCTTTCCGCACATCGCTTTGCCGATCGGCTCTTCGCCCTGCTGGCAGCGCACCCTGGAGATGATCTGCGCCGCCGCCCGCAGCCCCCGCACCACCGTGCTCCTGTCCGGGGAGCCGGGCGTAGGCAAGGAGGTCGCGGCGGCGCTTTTGCACCGGCTGAGCCCGCGCAGCGCCCAGCCCTTCATCATCGCCAATGCCGCCTGCCTATCGCCAAGCCTCATCGAGTCCGAGCTGTTCGGGCATGAGTCCGGCTCTTTCACCGGCGCCCAGGGCCGACGCCGCGGCCTGTTCGAGATGGCCAGCGGCGGCACGCTGTTTCTCGATGAGATAGGCGAGCTGACGCTGGAGCTCCAGGGCAAGCTCCTCCGGGTCTTGGAGGGTCATGCCTTTCGGCGTCTAGGAGGCGAGCGCGAGATCCGCAGCGATGTGCGGCTCATCTGCGCCACCAACCGCAAGCTGGCCGAGCGGGTCCGCAGCGGCCACTTCCGCGCCGATCTGTACGATCGCCTGCGCGTGTTCGAGCTGGAGCTGCCGCCGCTGCGCGAGCGGCAGTCGGACATCCCTGAGCTCGTGACCTACTTCGTCGCCAAGCTCGGCGAGGAGCTCGGCCACGGCACGACCCAGGTGTCGGCGGAGGCGATGCAGATCCTGTGTTCCTACTCCTGGCCCGGCAACATCCGCGAGCTGCGGAATATCATCGAGCGCGCCTTGGTCCTGGCTGCCGGCGGCGAGCTCCTACCGCGCCACCTGCCGCTCACGGCCCCGCGGAGCACCGCTTCAGCCGTCCCGCCCAGCGCGCCCTCCTCCGCCTTGCCCGCAAGCGGAGCGGCCGCCGAAGACGTCAGCATGGAGACGATGATCAAACGCCATGTCATCTCCGTGTATGAATCGTGCGGCCGTAATGTGACCCGCGCCGCTGCGCTCCTGCACATCTCACGAGTCGCCCTACGTAAACGTCTTTACGCCTACGGACTCCGCTCCGCCGACACTTGAGAACCCCTCGCAAAACCTAACGTGAGCCGCGATGGCGGCGGCGACGGTGCTCACAGCCCCGAGTCTGCTCCGCTCGGCCGCCGCTGCTTCAACCACTTGCGCACTAATTGCCGGCGATGTGACGTAGACAACCAACGATGTGACGTAGATCCGGCTTTTAGTGAACCGGTTCAATCGTTACCACCGGTGGTCTGTTTGTTACCGCCTCCGATCCGCCAAGTCCGGTGGGCAGGCCAACCCAGGACGGATGGGAATCATTTCTCCGACTGAAATCATCACCGCCCAAGGAGGAGCGCCACAGCTGGCACAGCGCTCGCAATAGGAGTCTGTACGTAGTTATTTGGAATGTTTACCGTGGTGAATACTACCAAGACCCAGCTCTCCGGACCCATTGTCATGGTCGATGATGAACTCGACCTGGTCCGCTCGATGGTGGAGATGCTCCGAAAGGAGTTCGCGCCGACGCAGGTCATCGGGACCAGCGACCCGCGCGAAGCGGTGAAAATTCTCGACAAAGAGCGGCCCTCGGTGCTCATTACCGACATTCGCATGCAGCACATGTCTGGGCTTGAGCTTATAAAGATCGGAAGAGCGTCGTGTAGGGAAAGAGTGTCTT
>CALFML010000537.1 GCA_937879845.1 uncultured Myxococcales bacterium | reverse complement strand
TTGGAACCTTCGTGCGGGACGCGCAAGAAGCCGTCAACGCCAAGGTCAAGCTGAAGCAGGGAATGACCGTCGAGTGGGGCGGCGAGTTCGAGTCCAAAGAGCGCTCGATGCACCGCCTCAAGGTCGTAGTCCCGGTGGCGCTGGTGGTGACGCTGATTCTGCTGTTCAACGCCTTCGGCTCGATGTCGCTGGCGCTCTTGGTGCTGCTCAACGTTCCGTTCGCGCTCATTGGCGGCGCCGTGGGGCTGTGGATCATGGACATGCCGGTGTCGATCGCGGCCGCGGTGGGGTTCATTGCCCTGGTCGGGCAGGCGGCGCTAAACGGCGTTCTGGTGATCTCAGCGATCGAAGAGCGGCGGGCCCAGGGGGTTGCCTTGGATGAGGCGATTCTGCGCGGTACGCAGAGCCGGCTGCGCGCAGTGCTGATGACCGCGGCGCTGGCGGCCTTGGGCCTTGTGCCGGCGGCGCTGTCCAAGGCCATCGGCGCTGAGACCCAGCGGCCGATTGCGGTGGTGATCGTCGGCGGCACGATCTCGGCGGCGCTGCTGACGCTGATCGTCCTGCCTGTCATGTACCGCGCGCTGATGCGGCTCCGCGCCCGCAGAGGCGAGCTGCCGTAACGTTTGCTCCGGATGATGCTCCGGGCGCCCACCGCTTGGCCGGCGGACGCCCGGGTCGAGGATCGCAGCGGTTTTCGGCGGCACGATTCATAGAGGACGATAACCGCGCCACTTGCCGCCGGCGAGCGGCCATTCTTTGTCTCTGCGGAAAACTCCGGAATCGCCGGCCTCCGATCGGCATCAGGGTCGTGTAAGGTTTGCCGGCTAGCGATTCCTAATACATCAATCTCAGCCGATCGTCGATTGCACGCTCGGCCCGTTGCGATGCAAAGTATTCGTCTTTGTATCCAGTCTCCATTCATCTAGGAGTCAAGATGAAGCGCTCATTGCTTGCGATCCCATTTCTGCAGCTGGCGAGTCTGTCCGTCGTCTCCGCCCTTGGGGCCTGCAATACTCCGGATTTTGCATCGCCGTGCGCCGTGCCTCCGGGTTCGACGCCGGAGCAGACGCTGGCCGCCAAGCAGCGCTGCTACGGCGCCACGCAGCCCACGCTCATCAATCCGGCCTACAATAAGAATGTCGATATCCTATTTGTAATCGATAACTCGCCGTCGATGGCGCCGAAACAGAAAGTCCTGGCGACGGCAATTCCGCAGTTTATAAGCGCCATCGATAAGACGGGAGCCAACTATCAGGTCGGTATCACCACTACGGATCTCGGCATCAATGTAGCAAACGGGACAACGCTCGGAATCCCGTTTACCGGCAGTCTGATCCCCGCCTGCAATAGCGCGGCCGGGGACGACGGCGTCCTGCAGAATACTCCCTGTACGAACCGCAGCGAGCTGACCGGAGAAGCCCGCGCGGCCTGCACCAGCCTGTGTCCGGATCCCAAGTACTTTCCGCAAAACGGAGGACGCTACATAAGCAAGTATAAAGGCCTCAGCAACGTGCCGACCAAGATCGTCGACGGCGTCGATATCGGGCCGCAGTTGGCGTTCCAGTGCATGTCTCTGGTCGGCGATACGGGCTGCGCGGTCGAGCAGCCGCTGGAAGCGGCGAAGCGCGCGCTGGACGATCATCGGCTCGACAACCAGGGCTTCAACCGGAAGACCTCGGTGCTCGCGGTCATCTTTATCACCGATGAGGATGACTGCTCCGTCCAGGCAAGCAAGCGCGGCCTGCTCAACCCAGCGCTCAAAAACGAGACCACCGCGAGCTGCAACTCACAGTCGCAGAGCGTCGATGGGCAGTGCTACAACATCGACTACCGCTGCACGGCGCTGAACCTGACCTGCACCGAGGCCATGAACACACCGGGCGCCAAGACCAACTGCCGCGAGCGCGAGGACAGCTTCCTGACCTCGGTGGATCAGTATGCCAAGTTCTTTGCCAGCCTTCCCAATCCCAACCTGGTGATCGCCGGCATCTGGACGCCGACGCTGCTCGACAACCTGGCGGCAGACGCGGCCAAGGACGGCCGGCTCTTCGTCGATTACCTGAGCGGCTCGATGAACAGCGCAGGACTCAACCGCGGACGTAAGAGCGATGCCGCCTGCTATAACGCCGACACCACCTTGACTTCGGATGCGAATGGCTTTTTCGGCCAAGCGCAGCTCCGCTTGTCTTCCTTCATCCGCAAGTTCCAGCCGTCGATCATCAGCGAGAACTCGATCTGCGACGCCGACAACTATCCGAGCGCGCTGTCGGTCATCGCCAATGAGATCATCGGCCGATTCCCGGCGTACTGCCTGCAAAAGCCTCCCATCACCACCAAAGGAACACCGGAGTGCGTGGTCGGCTACGTCGATGCCAGCAATCCGCATGACACGCCCCAGGTCATGATGCCGGCCTGCAGCGCCAAGTGCTGCAACTACTTCGCCACCGATCCCACGCCTAACGACGCCAATGATCAGAACCAGAGTTCGAACCCGCACCTGCAAGCCGAGCTGGCCGCTTGTTCCGGCGAACCGGACTGCTACTGCGCTGTACCAAGCCAGATAAACTGCGGCACCGGCGTGGTCGCGGGCCTATGGCGTAAGGACAACGCACCGCCGCCGCAGGGCAAGGTCGTCAACTTCCAGTGCGCGGTCGCCGGCGGCGAAATCTAGTTCACAGGGGCGGGCAGGGAGTCCGGGTCACCAGGTGACGACAAAGGTGCAGGACTCTCCCAGATGGCGGCGGGAAGGCTGCTGCTCGTCGTACACGACCTCGGCGTTGGGACGGAACTTGCGCGCCGTGCCGGTAATGATGCCGTGATCAAAGGCGGACGGGTACGGAGTGTCGCAGACCATCACCGCCCGCCGCCGACCGTCGAGTCGAAAGTGATAGTGGCCGATCCCTTCCAGCATCGTACCGGTCGCCAGATCCAGCATGGGCCGCCCGTTTAGCCGGTGGTTCATGTGATAGGCAACGTCGATCGACGCCAGCGCCTCCGCGATGTTGGTGATATCCGGCGGCCACATCGCTACCTCCGGAATCTTTTTGCCCATCGCAAAGACCGTATAGATGCCAAGGACCCCTTCCAGCTCGAAGAACAGATCCAGGTACGCAGTCGCCGAATACCACGAATTATCGTGAAGCTGCGACCCAAGGTGAGCGGCGCTGGCCCGATCCGCCAGGACGACCTGTTCGACCGTGGACTTAAGGACGCTAAAGAGGGTGCCTGAGTAGACCTCTAGTCCAGAAGGTAGATGATGGCGATCCGGCATCAGGTGCTCCGTTTGATGACATTATACTCATCGATCGGCAGCTCGTGGTATTATCGGTGGGTAGAGACGATATATGCTTGGCGGCATAACCTTATCTCACCTGCTGCAAGCGCTTACTGAAGCTCTAGATGGAGACGGGACGGCGCGCGTCGCGGTGCCGGCGTCGGAAGCGGATGCGGCGAGCTCGCCGGTGGGGGACACCGAAGCGCGCGCCGCGACCCAATCGGCAGAGCAGATCCGGCAGGCCGGGCTGCTCATCAACGAGCTCCTCGACTTACATGCCGCCGATGTCGCGCGCCTCGGCAAGGCGCGGGATGAGGTGGACGAGCTGCGCTCCGCGCTAGAGATTCAGCGCGCCAACTCCCGCGAGCTGTCCATCCCGCTCATCGAGGTCTGGCCGCGCATATTGTGCCTGCCGCTCATCGGCGCGGTCGATATGGCGCGCAGCAGAGAAATCATGGAGAAGCTCCTCAGCGCGGTGAGCGAGCGCCAGGCCAAGCTCGTCGTCGTCGATATCACGACGATCTTGCGCATCAATCCGGCCACCGCGCAGCACCTTTTGGCGCTCGCCCAGGCCGTGCGGCTGCTCGGCGGGGAGTTTGCGATCTCGGGCATGAGCCCGCAGGTCGCGTCCATGATGGTTGCGCAGGGCCTGGACTTCCGCGCAGTGCGTTGCACCCGTACGCTCTATGACGCCATGGCCGGCCATCTCAGCACGGCGGCGCCGCCCGGCAGTGCGCAAGGCAAAGCGCTGCTCGGCGGCGATGGCAAGGCGTCGGTCGTCCGGCGCTGATTTCCACCGCCTTTCCATAACTCGACGCCAAGACATTTGGGCGACGGCGGCTGGCGCGCGATTAGGGCTCCTCGCACTGCTCTTTCGGAGCCGACCTGGGCGCTCCTAATCGCACATTCGCGGCATCTACCCACAGAGCTCGATGACGCATTCAGAGCGGACTC
>CALFML010000536.1 GCA_937879845.1 uncultured Myxococcales bacterium | reverse complement strand
AGAGGAGGTTGTTCGGGGGGGCCCGGGGTCGCCCCCTCACCCCCGCCCTCTCCCCCGCTGGCGCGGTGGAGAGGGGGTCGGGCGTCTGTTCGGGAAACGACGCTACGGGGCGAGGGGCTCGATGATGGAGATGCCCTTTTCGGTCAGGGTCCAGACGCGGCCGCGCAGGTCGACCGTCAGGTTCAGGACCTTGTCGTCGAGCAGGCCGGTGCGGGTGCCGATGAAGTGGCGGCGGTTCTCATCGACGATCTCCATGACACCGCGGTCGCTGCCGACCCAGACGCGGCCCTCGCCGTCGCGGGCCAGCGCCGAGGCCCGGACATTCATGTAGTTGCCCTTCGGGAAGCGCCAGCGCTCGCCGTCGTACTGGCCGATGCCGCGGTTGGTGGCGATCCAGATCTGGCCGTTGAGCAGGCGCTTCTGCGGGTTGTTGCGCAGGCAGACGAGGCGATCGCCGACCACCGGCTCGACGGGCTCGGTCGGGCGCGCGAAGGTCGGCGCGACAAAGCCGCGGCGGCCCAGCTCCAGCAGGTACAGGTAATCAAACGCCGCGACGCTGGCGTGGATGCGGTCGAGCGGCAGCCCGCACAGGCGGCTGCGCTGGGCGACAAGCTCGATGAGCTGCAGCCGGGCGGTCAGATCAAATAGCGCCTGCGCTTCCGCCTGCAGCTGCGCCGCGAGCGCAGCCGGAGACTCCGCCAAGGTCCGCTGCGGCGCCCGCAGATCGGCCGGCACCTGCTCGCCGAGCACGCGGGCGGCGACGACCTCCAGCGCCTCATCGCTGAGCTGCGGGGCGATGGTGCGCACAAGCGCGGCGGCGTCGATCACCATCCGTCCGGCAATGACCGCCCGCGGCGGCCCGCCGCGACCGCGGCCAGCCCCAAGGTACAGCTGCATGGCTCCGGCGCCCCGACCCAGGGCGACCGCCGTCCGCGTCCGCTGCGCCGCCGCTCGGAGCGCCGCCAGATCCGTGAGCACCACATCCCAGCCGACCATCACATCCGGATCGTGGGCCCGCAGGCGCTGCGCAAGGCCCGCGAGCAGCGCCTTCTCATCGGCGTAGCTCGTCTCGGCGGCAGCGGCCGGTGCGGCGGTGGCGGTGATGCGCAGCACTTCGCTGCCGCCGGGGCCATGCAGGGCGACTGCCGCCAGGCGCCCCTGCGCACAGGTGGCGACGCGCAGCGCCACCACCTTTAGCTTTGGCACCACGGAGCCCGGCGAGATCTCCGGGTTGTGGAACACAAGGTCCACCCCCTCGGCGGGCTGGCCGGGGCGGGATGGGCCGTGCAGCTCCACGCTGCCGCGTACCCCGCGGTCGATCAGGTAGCGCGCCACCGGGTTGAGATCGGCCTCATAGGTCGGCACCCCCGCGACGGTCAGCTGCTGGCTCAAAAGCGCCATCGCCGCCGGCGCCGCCAGCTGCACCCGGCTCACCGGCTCGCCGGCCAAGGTCCGCCGCGTCGTTGGTACCGGCGCCGCCGCCATCGACTCGAGCAGCGCCGCCGCGGCGCCGACATCGGCGGTGCGGATGAAAAAATAGGGCGCCTCGCGATCCTCAACCAGCAGGAAGGTCTGGCCTTCCGCCAGGCGCCCATACAGCTGCAGGACCGCCTTGCCCGATGCGCGGGACCGCAGTCGAAAGCTGGCCTGAATCAGGAATCCCTGGCGGCTCATGCGGCGCGGCGGCGCCCGGTCGCTTGCGTCCCCGCCCCTTGGACGTGCGCAGCGACGACAGTACGCCTACGGGTATCGTATCCCGGCGAGCCGGGTTAGAGGAAGGCCAAAGTGCGCGGCGAAAGCGGCGTCGTGATTTGACTCCCCCCCGACGAGGTACCTTAAAATAGAAAGCGGTTCTTACGAGCCAAGGGGCGGCGCGGCTTCGGCGGCGGTCTAGAACCGGGCGCTCGGCGCCGGACCATGGCTCGTGGTTCCTTTAGGGAAAGAGAGCTAGATGCGGGTGTTCAGGTTCTGTCTGTGGAAAAAGAGGGGAGCGGGGACCCGGCTCGGTCCGGCGCTCGGCGCGCTGGTGCTGGCGACCGGGACGACTGCGGCGGCGCCGGCGAAAATCGGTCCCTGCATCGATCCCGGCACCTGCCGCTCCGCCGCGACGGCGGATGCCCCGCGCCAGCTCCAGCTGCTGCCGACCCCGGCGCGCCTTATGACCGGTGCCGACGGCAAGTCGGTCTGGACGGTTCCGGTTCTCGGCTGGGTCCATGCGCCCATCTCCGCGGCGCGCAGCGAGTGCAAAGGCACCCTGGCCGCGCTCACCCGCGAGGCGCTGAGCGTCCTTGTCCGCCCGTCCCCGCCGAGCGCCGGCAGCCCGCCTGCCAACGACCCGCCGAGTAACAGCCGGCTGCCGCGTTTTTTCGTCGATAACCTGTGCAATCAGAAGGTCAAGATCAGCATCGGCAGCCTCACAGGGGCGGCCATGCAGCAGAGCCTGCAGCCCGCCGCCGACGATCCGTTCTGCCAGACCCTGCTCCTATTCCCCGATGAGCAGTTTACCCCCAAGCTGACCCCGGTGACCGACGCCGGCGGCCTGTTTTGCGGCAAGCTTTTGCTCAGCCCGGAGCTTGTGCAGTCGCTGTCGCCGCAGGGGCAGCCGCTGCGGCTCCATGCCGAGCTGCTCCCCGACGGCAGCGCCGGCTCCGCCGCCCCCGGCGCGGCGCTTGCCCGCGACAGCGCTGAGGCGTTCCTTCTCCGCGACACCGACACCGAGATCTCGATCATCAGCGATATCGACGACACCGTCCGGATCTCTCATGTCGCCTACAAGCCGGAGCTCCTGCGCGGGACGTTCTTTGCCCCGTTTCGTCCGACCCCCGGCGTCGCTGAGCTTTACGCCCGCTGGCAGCAGCACAGCCCCGGCTTGGCGCTGCACTTCATCTCCTCGAGCCCGCTGCCGCTCTACAAGCCGCTGCGCGACGAGCTTATGACCCAGCACCCGTTCCCGCTCGCCACCTACCACCTCAAGTGGTTCCGCATCCGCGAGGGGACGACGATCGAGCTGCTGGCCAAAAGTCCGCTTCTGACCAAGCGCCGGCAGATTGCCCCGCTGCTCAAGACCTACCCGCACCGCCGCTTCGCCCTGGTCGGCGACTCCGGTGAGCGCGACCCTGAGGTCTACACCAACCTCGTCAGCGACAAGCTGCTTTTGCCCGAGCGGCTGACCGGGATCTTCATCCGCGATGTGACCTGCGATGCCCAAGGGCTCCATACCCGTCCCGTCGCCACCGGCGCCGTCGGTGCGGTCGAAGACACCGGCCGGCAGCTCGGTCGCGCGGTGCAAGATCGGCTCCCCGGCAGCGAGCGCCGCACCTGCCGCGAGCGCCGCTTCGGCGCGGTGCTGAGAGCGTTTGCCGCCGCCGTAAAGTCCCAAGGCGGGCCTCAGGCGGCCGCGCCCTGGCGGGCCTGGTGCGTCTTTGCCGGCGGCGACGCCGCTTCGGACGCCGCCTTGGTGCCGCCGCTTCGGACCCCGGAGCTTACCGGCCTCGCCGCTCCCGCTGCGGGCGGAGAAGCTGCACGACCCGCCGAGTGCTGGCCGCACAGCCAGGCCGAGTTCGACGCCGCCCTCAGCAATTGAGGAATGTTTCCGTGCCCCCCGCGGCGCGGCGTGCTAAAAAGCGCGACTAGCGGCTGCCCCCGAGCCCTGCCATAAGAAGGAGTTCCTGTGTCCAGCGTCGCATCGCCGGCTGCGTCATCCGCGGCCGCAACCGAGCCTGCCGAACGTATCATGCCGCCGCTGCCCATGCCGGCGCCGCCGCTGCCTGAGGCGCCCGCGCCGCCCGCCGCCGCCGCCGCTCCGGTCCCGCGCAAGATCCGCAAGCTGCCGGCTCTGTGGACGCACCGGACGGCGCAGCGCGTCTATAAGGGCCCGCTTTCGGCCGCGTCGCTGACCCCGGAGTCCCTGCCGCCTGAGCCGCGCCTGAGCGAGCTCGATACGGCGGCGCCCAGCGCGGCGAAGCAGCAGCACCCGCTGCACGTCCTGTGGGTGCTGACGCGCACCGAGTTCCGCGCCCGCTACCGCGCCCAGGCGCTCGGCATCATCTGGTCGCTGCTCAACCCGCTTGTGATGATGGCGATCATCAGCGTCATCTTCACCCAGGTCTTTCGCTCGACGGTGAAGCACTTTCCCATCTTTCTGCTCATCGGCCTGCTCGTCTGGCAGTGGTTCACCAACGCCGTCACCACCGCGACCAACGTCTTTGTCGCCAACGCCGACATCATCAAGCGGACCATCTTCGCCCGCGCGCTGCTGCCGGTCTCGATCGTCCTGTCGTTCGGCATCAACTTCTGCCTGGAGTCGCTGGTCCTTGTCGCCTTCATTCCGATCTTTCCCGGCGCGTTCCGTCTGAGCTGGGCGCTGCTCCTTCTGCCGGTGCTGCTCGGGCTGGCGTTCGTGCTCATGGCGAGCATCGCGCTTATGACCTCGGTGCTCAACGTGATCTACCGCGATGTGTCGTATCTCGTGAACACGGCGCTGCTCATCCTGTACTGGCTGACGCCGCTCGTGTACCCGCAAGACGTGATTCCGGAGCCGTATCGGATGCTCCTTCAGGCCAACCCCATCGCCGGCATCCTGACCGCGCTGCGCCGGGTGATCATGCTCGGCGAGCTGCCCAGCGCCCTGGGATGGGCGGGCATGGTGCTGCCCACGGCGATCGTTCTGCTCATCGGTTGGCGCGTTTTCCGGCACTACGAGCACATGGTCTTGGACTACGTCTAGGCCGCCGCCATGAACAGCGAGCACCCGGCATCTGCGCCCGCGCTGCCGCATTCCTTTTCGGGGAGCGCGAGCGCGGCGGAGCGTGCCTCCGGCGAGCGCGGTGCGGCAAGCGAGCTCGGTGAACTAGAGGCGCAGCGGTTCGCCGGACCTGGACTCGTGGCGGAGGTTGCGGTGATGGCGCCGGCTCCGGGGCCCTATCACTATGCGGTGCCTAGAGGTCTGGCCGACCGAGTACGGAGCGGCACGCGGGTGATGGTGTCGCTGGGCGGGCAGCGCAACCTCGAAGGGGTGGTGCTGCGGCTCATACCGGCGGCGGAGGCCCTGCGCGATCGCCGGTCGGGCGGCGCTGCGCCGGTGCTCCCGGTGCTCAAGGATCTGGGGGACGTGGTAAAGGGGGCGCCGGTGCCGGCGGATCTGCTGGCGCTCATTCGGTTCATTGCCGACTATTACCTGGCGCCGATCGGTGAGGCGCTGCGGCTGCTCCTGCCCTCTAGCGAGCAGGCGGAGGTGGCGGAGCGGGTCGTGCTGACGGCGGAGGGTCAGACGCTGGCCGGGCAGCTCGATGCGGCGCTCCTGCCGGCGGCGGCGGCGGAGCGGTCGGACAAGGAGCTGGCGGTGCTGCGGGCGCTGCTGGGGCTGCACACTACTCGCAAGGGCGCTGCGGTCGCCATGGAGCAAGTGGTAAAGGTGCTGGCCGCGGCGGCGCCGACGGGAGCGGCGAGCGCGGAGCGGAGCGGTCGGGCGCGGACGGAAGTCGCCGCCGTGCTGCGCCGGCTCGCCGAAGCCGGCCTGGTCGCGCTGCAGAGCGAGGTCCGCGCCGGCGCCGCCCCCCGCAAAACAACCCTTGTCGCTCCGAGCGCGCAGGAGCCCACCCCTGAGCAGCAGCAGCGGCTGCGGCGCTCCCAGGCCGCTGCTGCGCTCCTTGCCCTCCTGCGCCAGCAAGGACCGACGCCGCTTGCCGCCCTGCGGGAGCGCTGGCCGAGCGCGGCCCTTATCACCCGCAAGCTCTGCGCCGAGGGTCTGTGCACGGTGACCGAAGTGGCGGCCGCCCCGGAGCCGTCGCCGCAGCGCGAAGAGCTGCCGAGCTCCGCTGCCGCCACGCCGCCCGTTCTGACGGCAGAGCAGCAGACCGCGCTGGATGTGCTCTTGCAAGGGCTGCAAAAGAGCCTGACCGCCGCCGCTGGATCGAACGCCGGCTACTCCGGCTATCTTCTGCACGGGGTCACCGGCTCCGGCAAGACCGAGCTGTACCTGCAGCTTATCGATGCGGCCCTGAAGGCGGGGCGGACGGCGCTGGTGCTGGTGCCGGAGATTGCCCTTACGCCGCAGCTGTCGGCGCGCTTTATGGCGCGCTTTGGCCGCGATGTCGCGGTGCTGCACTCGGCGCTGACGCCGAGCCAGCGGGCGGAGGCGTGGCGGCGGCTGTTGCACGGCGAGGTGCGGATCGCGCTCGGTCCGCGCTCGGCGCTGTTCGCACCGCTGTCGCGGCTTGGCGTGGTGATCGTGGATGAGGAGCACGACAGCTCGTTCAAGCAGCAGGACGGGGTGCGCTATCACGGCCGCGACACGGCGCTCGTGCGGGCGCAGCAGGCCGGCGCGGTGGCGGTGCTCGGATCGGCGACCCCGTCGCTGGAATCGATGGAGCTGGTGCGCCGCGGCAAGCTCGTGCGGCTCAGCCTGCACAAGCGCGCGACCGGGGTTCCCATGCCCGGCGTCACCGTCATCGATCTGAAAAAGCACGTCTTCGCCGAAGACCGGATGCTCTTGTCGGCGCCGCTGCAGACCGCCCTGACCGAGACCCTTTTGGCCGGCGAGCAGGCGATTCTGTTTTTGAACCGCCGCGGCTACGCGACGTTCCTTTTGTGCCAGCAGTGCGGCCATCGCCTGGAGTGCCGGCACTGCGCGGTGACCCTGACCTGGCATAAGGAGCTCGGGGAGCTGTGCTGCCACTACTGCGGCCAGCGCGAGCCCGAGCCGGTGGTCTGTCCGCTCTGTCAGCAGAAGTCCATCCGCCGCCTGGGGCTTGGCACGGAGAAGCTGCAGGAGCAGGTCGCCGCCTGTTTTCCCGCCGCCCGCGTGGCGCGCCTGGATCGCGACACCGCGACGGCCAGCGGCCTCAATAAGATCCTGGCGGCGATGCATCGGCGCGAGGTGGATCTGCTCATCGGCACCCAGATGCTCGCCAAGGGGCATGACTTTCCCGGCGTGACGCTGGTCGGGGTGGTGCTGGCCGACACCGGCATGGGCCTGCCCGATTTTCGCGCCAGCGAGCGCACGTTCCAGCTCCTCGCCCAGGTCGCCGGTCGCGCCGGCCGGCAAGGGCGGGCGGGCCGCGTGCTGATCCAGACCTACAACCCCGAGCATCCCGCCGTTGCCGCCGCGGCGCAGCATGACTACCTCGCCTTCGCGCAGGCCGAGCTCTATGCGCGCGAGCAGCTCGGCTACCCGCCGTACTGTCGGCTGGGCCTGTTGCGGATCGACGGGGTGGACCCGTACGCGGTGCGCGCCGCCGCGGAAGAGGTGGCCGCCGCCGTCCGCGTGATCATGGACCGCGAGCGGAACCGCCTGGAAGCGGGAGCGGCGGGCGGCGCGGCGCTGTCGCTGCTCGGGCCGGCGGAGGCGCCGCTGTCGCGGCTCAAGGGCCGCACGCGCTGGCAGCTGCTTGTGCGCGCCCCGACCAGCCGGGCGCTGCGGGCGGTGCTGCGGACGGCGCTACAGATAAAGCTTCCGCGGGCGCTGCGGCTCACCGCGGATGTCGATCCGGTCTCGACGCTGTAGCCCCACAATCGGCTTCGCAGCCGGTGAAATCAGTGCTCCTATGGTCCGCGACTCCTGCGTGAGGTGAAGCCATTCCGTCGCTTGATCATGCCTCTTTGTCCGCCCCATCGCCGTCGAGCAGCGGTGCCGCTGCAGCGCTCTTTCCCGGCGACGCCGCCTGGGCTGCCGCCGCGGCGCCCGGCGGCTACGCCTGGTGGTACGTCGAGGTCCACGATGCCGCCGGCCGGTTTACGCTGGCGCTGATCGTGTTCGCCGGCTCGGTGTTCTCGCCAGACTATGCCGCTTGGCGGCGGGCCGGGGCGCCGGTGTGCGGACTGGATGTACCGGCGGTGAACTTTTCGCTGTACGAGCGCGCCCGCTCTGACCGCCCGAGCGCGCAGCGGGCCTGGGTGATGAGCGAATACGGGCGCGAGGCGCTGCACCGCGACAAAGACACGATCACCGTAGCGCGCACGGCTCTCCACTTCCCTCCCGAAGGCGGCGCCGTCATCGCGCTGGATGAGGATACGACGCGCTTCTTCAGCCGCCGCGGCCAGCGCGTGACGGGGCGGATCACCGTGGCCGCCGCGGCGCCCGCCTTGGGACCTCTGTGCCTGGGCGAAAACGAGCGCGGCGAGGCGCACTACTGGCAGCCGCTCGCCCCCCGGACCGCCGCCACGGTGGACCTTGAGGTCGGGAGGGAGTCCCTGCGCTATAGCGGTCTTGGCTACCTCGATCACAACTATGGCTCGGGACCGCTGGAAGATACGTTCTCGCGCTGGGGCTGGGCGCATGGCTTCGCGACGCCAGAGGCGGCAGGGAACTTGGAGCCATCTTCCGATGCGGCGGTGATCGTCTACAGCGCCACGCGCCACAGCGGCCGCAGCCGCCGAGTCTGTGTCCGTTACCCGGCCGACAACAAGCCCCCGGAGATTTTCTGCACCGATCATGCACCGCAGGACGAAGACCACCCCGCGCATGAGGCCGACACGCCACGGTCGACAGCCGGCGGCGGACGAGAGCCGCTGTGGCTGCGGGTGCCGCGCTCGTTCCGCGCCGGGCCTTACACCTGCCGCCGCCTGGCTGGGGGGATGCTGGCGGACACGCCGTTTTACGCCCGCTTCGCCGTGCATATCGCCAAGGCGCGGCCGGCATCGGCGGAGCCGGGCTTCTACGGCGTCGGCGAGTACCTGGATCTGGAGCGCTTCCGCCGGCCATCGCTGCAGTATCTTCTGCGCTATAAGACTCGCTGCATTCGCTCGGGCGCGGCGCGGTGACGGGCAACCCGGCCAAGCTGCTGCTCCTTTGGACCCAGGCCTGGGCCTGCGCCGCGGTGTTTTTTACCTTGCTGCTGCTGTGCGGCGTGTGGCGCTTGCGGCGGCGTCAGGCTCCGCCGGCTCCGAGCGCCTGGCCGGCCATCGCCATCCTGCGGCCGTGCGAGGGCGCCGAGCCGGATCTGCTGGCGAATCTGTTGTCTTCGCTGCGCGCCCACTATGCCGGTCCGCGACGGGTGCTGTTCCTGGTTCCCGATGCCGACGATCCAGCCTACGCGGTCGCCGCCGCCGCGCTGGCCATCGCCCGCGCCGAGGGTCTGGATGCGGCGGTGGTGCTCACGGCCCCGGCGCTGCGGCAGAACCGCAAGGTGGCGCAGCTGGTCGCGGGCCTGCCCTGCTGCGAGGAAGCGATCGTGGTGACGGTCGACAGCGACGTGCGGCTCGGCGATGCGGATCTGCCGGCGCTGGTCGCCGCGCTGGTCGCCGCACCGAATGTCGCGGCGGCGTTCGCCGCGCCGGTTGAAGTCGCCCCGCAGACGCTGTGGGATCGGTTTTCCGCGGCGCTGGTCGGGGGCTCGCCGCAGAACTTCCTCGCCTTGTATGGGCTGTACGGGCTGTACGGCGGCGTCCCCAGCATGGCCGGAGCCCTGTGCGCGGTGCGGCGGCAGGCGCTGCTCCGCTGCGGCGGCTTTACCTGCTTGCTGCCTTATCTTGGCGAAGACTATGAACTTTCGCGCCGCTTCACCGCGCTCGGCTATCGGGTGGCGCTCAGCCGTGAGCCGGCCCGCTGCAGCGACGGCGGGCGCTCCGGTGCCGAGGTCATTGCGCGGGTGGCGCGCTGGCTTACGGTGGTCCGCGGGCAGCGGCCGCTGCTCCTTTTGTCCTATCCGATTTTCATGGCGCCGACCCCGGCGCTGCTGCTTTTGGCGCTGGGCTTTTGCAACCTGCAGCTTGGGGTCTATGCGGGGATCCTGCTCGGCACCCGGACGCTGCTCTGCTGCGCGCTGCGGCGGACGCAGGCGCTGAGGCGCGGCCCCCTCGCCGCAGTGGCTGAGGTGGTCGCCGCCGAGCTTCTCCTGTGGGCGGGACTCATGCGGGCGCTGCGCACCCGCCGCATCCGCTGGCGCGGCCACCGCTTCCGCATCGGCCGCGGCGGCTTGATGATTCCCGACGAGCCGGCCGTGAGCGAAGCCGCGCTCTAAGGCGACTTGCTGCCAAGGAGCGCGGCGCCGCAGGCAATCGCCTGCTCCGGGCTGATGTGGCGCAGCGGCCGCAAGATGAGCATCTCGCTGACCAGCCGCCCCAAAAGCGGCAGCTGCGCCCCGCCGCCGGAGAGCAGCACCGCGTGCAGCTGCGACGCCGCCAGGCGCGCATCGCGCAGCGCGATCTCGATCGCATCCAGGCCTTTTTTGAGATCGTCTTCGACAAGAAGCTCCAGCTGCTCGCGCGACAGCTCGATCTGCAGGTCCACCGGCCCGTGCACCGAGGTCAAAAGCCCCGGCAGGCGCACCGTGGTCGAGTCGGCGCGCGACAGCTCGCACTTGGCCCACTCGGCGACCAGACGCAGCCGCGCCTGCGCCTTGCGGCTGGTGAGCGGCGACATCCCGCTCTCCCGCTCGAACAGATGCGACAGATGCGCCGCCACCCGCTGGTCGCAGACCTCGCCGCCGATCGAGTTGCCGGCGGTGGCGCGGATGACCCACGCCGCCGATTCGCCGGCGCCGTCGGACTGCAGGATCGCCACCTCGCCGCCGCGTCCGCCGACATCGTAGATGAGGACCTGCTGCTCCGGCGTGAGCGCCTGCGGGGACAGTCCGTAGGCGGCGGCGATCGCCAGCGGCTCCAGCACCAGCTTGACGCTGCGAAATCCTGCCAGCGCCGCCGCATCCGCCGCCGCATGCCGCTGCACCTGGGTAAACGGCGCCGGCAGGGCGAGCACGAGCCCCGTGACAGGGTGACCCAGCCGCTGCTCCGCGTTCTCCTTGAGCTGCGCCAGCACCACCGCGCACAGCTCATGGCAGGAGAAGCTTTTATCATCCAGCATCACCCGCTGCGAGGTCCCCAGAAGCCGCCGCAGCCGGCTCGCCGTCCGCTCCGGCCACAAGAGGTGCTGGTTGCGCGCGCTCTCCCCGACGTGCAGGGCGCCGTTGCGATCGATGCCCACCACCGCCGGCAGCGCCCTCTGCCCGGACAGCGTCTCTAGGAGCACCGGAGCGCCGTCCTGCACCCACGCCGCCCGCGCGTAGGTGAGCCCCAGATCCACGCCGATGGTCGTTACGGCCATTGCTACAGGCTCAGCGCCGCGCCGCAGGACGCCGCGCCGGCTCGTGACAGTTTGGACCTAGGACGGATCCGGGACATATCGATGCGCCGGAAGGAGCGGGCGTCCGCCGGGCGCTCGCCGTGGAGCGCCGAGCTCACAAAAGCTCGACGCCGGTTGCCATGAGCGCCAGCGTGGCCTGCGGCGCGGTGACCTTCTGGGCCGGCGTCCCCGCCTTGACCGCGTCATCGGCGTAGTGCTGCGCCTCGGCGACCGACAGCGTGGTCATCTTGAAGCGGCCCTGGACCACCGCGGTCTTGCCGATGCAGTCGGTAGGTACGAAGAAGCCGTAGTCCTTGAACTGCACGCGCACCGTGGCGGTGCCGGGCTCTCCGGTGCCGATGGTCATCCAGCAGCCTTTGTGCTGGCACACGCCACTCACCTGGCCGGTGAGCTTGATGTCCTTGTCATCGTATTTTTTCGGATCGGCAAGGACCGCTTGCGCGCTGAGGGCCGGTTCGGCGGAGAGCGGCGCCCCGAACTTTGCTGGTGCGGCGGCTGGCTTGTCAGTCGCCGCCGCCAGCGGCGCCGCCGCAGGGGCGCTCGGAGGCGCCGCCACTGCCGCATTGGGAGTCGGCGTCGTCGCAGCCGCGGGCGCTGCGGGAGCCGCGGGAGCTGCGGGAGCCGCGGGAGCTGCGGGACTTTCGCTGCGGTTGCAGCCGCCCAGGCATAGGGCGAAAAGAGACCCGGATAGGGCGAGGGCCAGTGTCGTTCTCATAGACGAAAGCAAGCCCCGTCCGCAGTCCCCTGTCAAGAGCATCGCCGGCCCGCGCGGTCGGCAGCGGGGCAGCGGCGGCGCTGGAATCCGCCGGCGCAAAGCAGCAGAGCAAAGCGACCCGCGCCCGCGCCGTGCGGGAGCGAAAATGGACAGTCGCCGCCGCGGTGCCTAGACTCGCGAGCATGACGCCCACCGGACGCCGAGCTCGGGATCGCCGTACGGGACGGCGGCCGCCGCTTTTAGGCCAGCTCCTGTTCTGGCGGCACGGCAACCGCCGGGTGGCTCTCCGCCGCGAAAAAGAGCCGGAGGCCGCGCGGACCAGGGCGGGACGGCGGACGGCGGAGGGACGGGCGGCGGCGCTGTGGCTCGGGCTGCTGCGCGTCTGCGGCGCGCTCGCTGCGGCGGCGCTTTTGTGCGTCGGCGCTTACGGGGTGAGCTACTTTCTCCTGCACAGTCCGCACTTCGCGCTGAAGGTCGTCCAGTTTTCCCCGACCCGGCATGTCACCACCGATTCCTTGCGCAAGCGCGCCGCCATTCCCGCCACCACCAACCTGTTCCAGCTCGACCTGGCAGCGGTCAAAAAGAACCTCGCCACCGAGCCCTGGCTGCGCAGCATCACCCTCCGCCGCGAGCTGCCGCAGACCCTGCGGATCGAGCTTGGCGAACATGAGCCCGTGGCGCTTTTCTGCCTCGACTCGCTCTATCTGGTAAACGCCGACGGCGAGGTCTTCAAGCGGGCCGCGCCGGGAGAGTATTCCCACCTGCCCGTGATCACCGGCTTCGGCCGCGCCGCCTACCTCATGGAGCCCGAGCTGGCGCGCAGCCAGATCCGCACCGCTCTATTCGCCCTGTCGCGCTACCAGCAGAACCCGCGCCGCCCGCCGATCGGCGAAGCGCATGTCGACCACTTCATCGGCGTGACGCTTTACACCGACAGCGGCACCGCGCTTCGCCTCGGTCAGGGCGGGGAGTCTGAGCTCGACGCCCGGCTCGCGCGGTTCGATGCGGTCTGGCAGGCCCTGGCCAGCGCCGGGCAGAAGCCGGCGATGATGTTTCTGGACAACCGCAGCCACCCCGATCACGTCACCGTCCGTCTCGCTCCGGCCGGCTAAGTACAGACGAAGATCGTGGTATGAAGCGCAGCCATGGCCCCGCCTTCCGGCAAAGAGAACCGCGGCAAGGAAAAGCCGCGCCTTGACGTATCCACCCCGCAGCCGGCTCTCAGTCACAATCCGTTCGCGGCGCTGGCCGGCGCGGCGGCGGCAAGCGCGGCGCTGCCCGTTGGTGAATCGCCTGCTCCTGCTCCTGCTTCCGCTGCGGCTCCCACTCCCAAGTCCCGCGGACGCCTGATCTTACGGCGCGAGACCAAGCACCGCGGCGGCAAGACCGTGGTGATCGTATCTGGTTTCGCCCAGCTGCCGGGTATCGCGGAGCGCGAGCTTTTGGAAATCCTGTCCGGACTCAAGCAGCGGCTCGGCTGCGGCGGCGCCCTGGTCGCGCGGGAGCTTGTGGTGCAAGGCGACCGCCCGGCGCAAGTCGCGGCGCTATTGCGCGAGCAAGGCTTCCGCGTCGATGGTGTGACCGAATGACCGGGGACATGGCGGGCGTGTCCGCGCGCTAGTGTCGGGCGGCATCAGCCCGGCGTGCGGATTTTTCGTATCCGGCCGCTGCCGCCCGGCGGTATCAGCCCGGCGTGCGGATTTTACGTCTGGCCGCTGCCGCCCGGCGGTATCAGCCCGGCTCGCGGAAGAACGCGGCGATGCGGCGGATTCCTTCGCGCAGCACCTCCGGCGCCGCGACAAACGACAGCCGCAGGAAACCCTCCGCGCCAAAGACCGAGCCCGGAATCGTGACGACGTTATAGCGGTCCATAAGCTGCAGCGCCGCGGCCATCGTGTCGTTCTTCCATCGCTCCGGCGCCCGCAGCATGCAGTAAAACGCGCCATCGGGCGGCACGTACGACAGCCCTTCGCCCATAAGCGCAGCGATGAGCACCTGGTGCTGCGCCTGATAGACCGCGCGGTGGGCGGTCAATAGCTCCGGGGCCTTGAAGATCTCGATCGCGGCCCGCTGCGCGATCGTGTCGGCGCACGATACCGCGAACTGATGCGCCTTGAGCAGCGTCGGCGACAGCTCCGGCGGCGCCATCAGCCAGCCGAGCCGCAGACCGGTGAGGGCGCAGCACTTGGACAGGCTGGAGGCGACGATCGTATGGCGGTAAAACCGCGCCGGCGACACCGGCCGCTCCGCCCCGAAGTAAAGCTCCGAGTAGACCTCGTCCGAGAGCAGATAGACCGGCTCCGGCCGCTCCATGAGCCCCTGCGTCAGCCGCCGCAGCTCCGCCTCCGGCCAGACCCGCCCCGTCGGATTGCACGGCGACGCCAGGGCGATGAGGCGGGTGCGCGGCCCCACCGCCGCCAGCACCCGGTCGGCGTCCGGAGCAAAGTCGGCATCCTGGTCCAGCGTCACCTCGCGCACCGGAACGCCGATCATATGGCAGAGCTTCTGGTACGCCGGAAAGGTCGGCGTGACCACCAGCGCCTCATGCTCGGCGGGGTCCAGAACTCCCTGCACCGCCAGATACAGCGCCTCCTGCGAGCCGATGGTGATGCACACGGTGCCGGGCTCGCTGAGGTAGGGGTATTGAAAGTGGCGGGCGATCGCCGACCGCAGCTCTAAAAAGCCGGCGTTGGGGGAGTAGGGGCAGCCGTGCTCCTCGACCCACGCCACGGCGCGGACCAGCGGGTAAAGCTCCGGCTTGAGCGCCGGCTGTCCCATCCCAAGGTCGATCGCCCCTTCCTTCTTGCGGTCATTGAGAGCGCGAATTACCGACGGCGAAATAGACGTGAGGCGCGGATTCATCAGGGTCTTTCTTTATCCAAGGAGCTGGCGTAGCGCCTTATAGCTTTTGGTAAGCGCCGCGATGGCGGCGGACTCGTCGGCCTGGTGGGCCTGCGCGGTGTCACCAGGACCAAAGTTTACCGCTGCGAGCCCCAGCGCGGTGAGCCGCGCGACGTCCGTCCAGGCCTGCTTGGCTTCGACGCCCAGGCCGGACTGCGCAAGCCACGCGGCGAGCAGCGGATGGCTGAGCTTGACGCTGCCGGCCGGCGCCGCATCAACCACCTCGATGCCGTAGCCGGGGCCGATGAGCTGGCGCAGCTCCGACTCCGCGATCGCCGCGGTCTTGCCGGGGGCGAAGCGGTAGTTGAGGTTGAGGATGAAGCGGTCGGGGACGACGTTGCGCGAGTTCTCGGTGCGCGCCTGGGTGGCGGTCAGCACTTCGTAGAAGCGCAGGCCGTCCACCACGACCTCGCGGCGCGACAGCGCGGCCAGGCGGGTGAGCAGCGGCAGCGCGGCGTAGATCGCATTGTCTCCCTGCCACGGGCGGGCGCTGTGGGCGCGGCGGCCATGCGCCGTCACTTCGACCTGCAGCCCGCCGACGCAGCCGGCGTGGATCAGGTTGTCGGTCGGCTCCAGGCACAGCGCGACATCGATGCCGCGCAGCCGCTCGGCCCCGCCCTCGCACAGCGGCACCATGCCGCTCTGGCTCGCCGGTCCTTCCTCTTTGTCATAAAAGACGCACAGGAGCTCTTTGCCGAGCTTCTCCGCGTCCGCGAGCAGCCGCAGCATCACCGCCAAGCCGCCCTTCATATCGCTCGCGCCGCAGCCGTACACGCGCCCCTTGGCCGCATCGATTTCGATCCGCTGGTCGCGCGACGGCTTCACGGTATCGGAGTGGCCGAACAGCGCCACCAGCGGCTTTGGCGGCGAACCGGCGGCCGGCACCGTACGCGCCAGCACGGCGTTGCCGCAGCGCTCGATGGCAAGCCGCGGCGAAAGCGCCGCGCAGCGCTGCTCCAGATAGTCGGAGATCGCCGCCTCGTCCCCGGTGACGCTGGGGATGCGGCACAGCGCCAAGGTCTGCTCGGCGAGCCACGAGTCGAGCGCATGCCCATCGAGCACATAATCGGGAAGCAGCCCGGGGTCCGGCATCGATTCACCTCCAGTCGCGCGGTCTGGCAGTCGCGAAGTCATGCCGCGCTAGACTTGCACCTGGAACGTGCGCAGGACTTCGTTGAGCGAGGTCTTGCGGTCGGTCGATGGGCTCCGCTCGGCGATGAGCAGGGCGCACGGCACGCTGAAGGTGCCGGCGGGGAACTGCTTGGGCAGGGAGCCGGGAATCACCACCGCCCGCGCCGGCACCCGTCCTTTGGTGATGACCGGCTCATCGCCGCGGACATCGACGATCGGCGTGCTGGCGGTCAGGATGACGCCGGCGCCGAGCACCGCCTCGCTCTCGACCACCACGCCTTCGACGACGATGCAGCGCGAGCCGATGAACGCTCCGTCCTCCACGATCACGGGGCTTGCGACCGGCGGCTCGAGCACCCCGCCGATGCCCACGCCGCCGGACAGGTGCACTCCGGCGCCGATCTGGGCGCAGCTGCCGACCGTGGCCCAGGTGTCGATCATCGTCCCTTCGCCGACGTAAGCGCCGATGTTGACGTAGCCCGGCATGAGGATGCAGCCGGCGGCGAGAAACGACCCGTAGCGCGCCACCCCCGGCGGCACGACGCGGATGCCCGCCGCCGCGAGGTTGCGCTTGGTCGGCACCTTGTCGAAAAACTCCAGACTGCCGAGCTCCATCTTCTCCAGCGGGCGCAGGGCGAAGTAGAGCAGGATGGCCTGCTTGACCCAGACGCTCGTGCGCCACGTGCCGGCGTGCGGCTCGGCGACCCGCAGCCGGCCGGCGTCAAGCTCCGCGATGACCGCCTCGACCGCCGCGCGCGTGCGTGGCTGCGCAAGGAGGCTGCGGTCGGCATAGGCGGCTTCGATGATCGGGATAAGCTCGGAGGAGGCGCGGCTGGGCGTAGGGGTCATGCGGCGCTCTAGTTTCACCACGGCGGCGGCGCTTGGGTAAAGCGAATTGCGGCAGCGGGCGCGGCGTGACTGCGGCGGGTAGCCCGCGAGGTAGTTAGGGCAGGCGCTTGAACTTTTTGAAGTCGGGCTTGCGCTTCTCCAAAAATGCCTGCTTGCCCTCTTTCCCTTCTTCGGTGAGGTAGTAAAGGAGGGTGGCGTTGCCGGCCAGCTCCTGCAGGCCCGCTTGGCCGTCGCAGTCGGCGTTGAGGGCGGACTTCAAGCAGCGCAGGGCGAGCGGCGAGAGCTGCAGCATCTCGCGGCACCACTTGATGGTCTCGGCCTCGACCTCCGCCAGGGGGACGACCGTGTTGACCAGGCCCATCTTCAGCGCCTCCTCGGCGTCGTACTGGCGGCAGAGGAACCAGATCTCGCGCGCTTTTTTCTGCCCGACGATGCGCGATAGATACGAGCTGCCGTAGCCGCCGTCGAAGCTGCCGACCTTGGGGCCGGTCTGGCCGAAGCGCGCGTTGTCGGCGGCGATGGTCAGGTCGCAGACCACGTGCAGGACGTGGCCGCCGCCGATCGCGTAGCCTTTGACCATCGCCACCACGGGCTTGGGCAGGGTGCGGATCTGCCGCTGCAGATCCAGCACGTTGAGGCGGGCGATGCCGTCTTTGCCGACGTAGCCGCCGGCGCCGCGGACGCGCTGGTCGCCGCCGGAACAGAACGCCTCATCACCGGCGCCGGTGAGGATGACCACCCCAAGCTCGCTGTCGTCGCGGGCGTCGGCGAAAGCCTTACTCATCTCGAACACGGTCTGCGGGCGGAAGGCGTTGCGGCACTCGGGGCGGTTGATGGTGATCTTGGCCAGCGCCTCATCTTCGGCTTTTTCGTACACGATGTCTTCGTAGCCGGGCATGCTGCGCCACTTCACAGGGGCAAGGGAGACCGGCTCGCTCTTGGGCCGTTTCTTGGTGGTCATGGGCTCCTCGCTTGTTCGCTGAGTTGGGGTTTCAGGTCTTGGCAGTGGACGGCGGCGCCGTGAGCAGGGCGCAGACCGCCTCCGGCGCCTCCAGCAGCAGGTTATGCCCGGCGCCGGCGATGCGCACGACCTGGGCGTCGGGCAGCACCGCTTTGGCGCGGTCGGCGAGCGCGGCAAACTTCGCATCGAGCGCCCCGACCGCAAGCTGCACCGGCAGCTGCAACCGGGCAAGCTCCGGCCAGTAGTCCGGCATGCGGCCAAGGCCCAGCACGCGCAGCGCCTGCGCCAGACCCTGGCTGTCGTGCCGCCGCCGCACCGCATCTTGCGCCGCACGGATCTCTTGCGGCAGCTGCGCCTGGGTTTGAAACAGCGGCTGCTGCTCCCACTGTTTGAGAAACGCCGCCAGACCGTGCTCGGACAAAAGCGCCGCCCAGCGCTCATCCGCGGCGATTCGGTCCTGCCGCTCGTCGGCGCGCTGCAGTCCGGGGTGCACCGAGAGCAGGGTGGCGCGTTGAAACAGCTCACCGTGCCGCACCAGCAGCCCTAGCGCCAAGCGCGCCCCCAGCGAGTAGCCGACAAGGTGCGCCGGCCCCAGGTGCGCCGCCCGGATCTGCGCCGCGATGCGGTCCACTTCGGCGGTGAAATCGGTCGCCGCGGCCAAGCTTCCCGCGCTGCTTTTTGCGTCGGGCGCCCCTTCATGCCCAAGCAGCACCGGACACAGCGCCCGCGTCGTCAGCGGCAGCTGCGCCAGAATCTTCTGAAACGATGCGGGGTGTCCGGTAAAGCCGTGCAGAAGGATAAGGGCGCTCATGCCGAGCGCTCGCGGTAGGCGGTGAGCGCCGTGCTGAGCGCGGCGAAGTAGGATTGCTGCAGCTCGACGGCGCTGCTGGCGGGGACCATCGCTTCGATAAGGGTCGCGGCCGGACGGTCGGCAGCGGGCAAAAGCGCCTGCCGCAGCGCCATGAGCAGCGCCGCTTCGTCGCGGACCGCGGCATAAGACAGACCGTACAGGCGCGCCGCGGGCTCAAGGTGCAGCGCGTGCGGCGTGGTGAAGCGGGCCAGCAGCGCCGGGTCGGCGCGCGCCGCGGGGGTGCGCGCCAGCGGCAGCTGCTCGAAGATGCGGCCGCCGTGATTTTGCAGCACCACCGCAACCACCGGCCCGGGCGCGCGCGACAAAAGACCAAGCGAAGTCAGATCATGCAGCGCGCTGATGTCGCCGAGCAGCAAGACCAGCGGCCGCGCCAGCACGGTCGCCGCCCCCGCCGCCCCCGCGAACATGCCCTCGATGCCGCTTGTCCCGCGCTGCGACAGCACGGTGAGCGGCCGCGGGCCGGAGCGGCACAGCGCATCGACCTCGCGGATGGCCAGGCTGTTGCCGAGCATCAGCACCGCGTCCGGCGGCAGCTCCGCCACAGTCGCCCGCACCGCCGCCGCTTCCGTCAGCTCGGCGCTTGTTTGCCCGAGCTTCTCATCCAGCACCTGCCAGGCCAGCGCATCGAGCGCTTGGACGCGGGCGGCAAAGGTCTGCCGCTGCGCGCGCGACTCGGCGGCAGAAAGAGCATCGGCCGATGCCGGCGGCGCGCCGGCCAGCGCCGCGACCAGCGCTTGCACGGTGAGCGCCACCTCGCCGAGAAGCAGCAGCTCGGCCGTGCTCTCCGGATCGGGGAAGCCATGGGCGCTAAGTACGATGCGCGGCAGGTCCGGGCGGCTGAGCAGGAGCTGTTCCACGCCGCTTGAAATCGAGGGCGCGCCCACCTGGATGACCAGCTCCAGGTCCTCCGCCAAGAGCCCGCCGGGGCAGCGCAGCAGCGCGTCGAACGCATCGCAGCGGGGGGCGCGGGCGTCCAGCCCGAAGCGCGCTTGGCTTGCGGCATCGCCGAGCAGCGGAAATCCGGTCGCCGCCGCCAGCGCCGAAAGCTCGCCGCGCAGCGCGGTCTGGGACGCCGATGCCGGTCCGCAGATGATGAGTCCGCGCCGGGCGCGCTGACACATCCGGGCCGCCGCCGCGACGCCTGCCGCATCCGGTACGGCGCGCGGCGGGTAGCAGCCAATCGGCGGCGCCTGCAAGAGCGCATCGACCTGCGCCCGCAGCGCGGCTTCTTCCTCCGTGTGCAAGACCGGCGGCTCCAGGGGCTTGCGGGCCCGCGCGTTTATATGCACCGCGCCGGGGGTCGGCCAGGTCGCGGTCAGCACCGCCTGCGCCGCGGTCCGCCGCACGGCGCGCAGGGCGAGCGCGTCGCTCTCCGGCATCCCGAGCTCGATGTAGCGCCGCGCCATTTCGCCGAACAGCTTCACCTGATCGATCGTCTGCGGGGCGCCGCAGTCCTGCAGCTCAAAGGGCCGGTCGGCGGTCAGAACAAGCAGCGGCAAGTGCGCCGCGCCGGCCTCAATCACCGCCGGCAGATAATGCGCGCCGGCGGTACCGGAGGTGCACAAGAGCAAGCTCGGACGGCCGGAGGCGCGCGCCTGCCCGAGCGCGAAAAAGCCGGCGGCGCGCTCGTCGATCACCTCCCAGCAGCGCAGCCGCGGCTCCGCATGCACCGCGCACACAAACGGCGTCGAGCGCGAGCCCGGGCTCAGCACCACGTCGCGCACTCCGGCCGCGGCCAGGCTGCCGATCAACAGCCGCGCCCATTCCGTAAGCAAGTTGGCGGCGCTCATCGCGGCACCGGGTCCGATTCGGCGCGCGCCGTCTGTTCGGACGGCTCACCAGGGACGCCGAGCGCCGACAGGAACGTACGCATCTTGGCCGCTGTCTCCGCGTACTCCAGCGCTGGATCGGAGCCTTGTACGATCCCGGCGCCGCCATAGACATAGGCCGTGTTGCCGATGACCACTCCGGAGCGGATCGCCACGGCGAACTCGCCGTCCCCGTGCTCGTCATAAAAGCCGAGCGGACCGGCGTAGTAACCGCGCGGCTGCGGCTCCAGCTCAGCGATAAGCTGAAGCGCTTTGGCGGTCGGGTTCCCGCCGACCGCCGGCGTCGGATGCAGGGCGCTTACAAGGTCGGTGACGCAAGTGGCCGCAGAGCGGGTGGTGGCCTGGATCGGGGTGTACATATGCAATAGATGCGGCAGCACACGGATCTGCGGCGACTCCGGCGCCGTGATATCGCGGCACAGCGGCAGCAGGCGCTGCTTGATGGCGGCGACGACCGGGGCGTGCTCGCGGCGATCTTTGTCGCTCGCCAGGAGCTGCGCGCAGAGCTCGTGCAGCGGCGCATCCCGGCGCGGCAGCGTGCCGGCCAGGGCGTCGGTGGTGATGATGCGGCCGCGCTTACGCAAAAGCAGCTCCGGCGTGGCTCCCAAGAACGTGGCGGCGCCGCGGCGCCAGGCGAAGCGGATCGACTGCGGCGCCTGAGCGCGCAGCCGCCCGAGCACCGCCGCGACATCGATCGGCTGCGCGAACCAGAGCGTGCTGCGGCGCACCGCGACGACCTTATCGACCTGCCGCGCCGCAATCGCCTGGAGGATCTGCTCTATCCACTGCTGCCAGCGGACATACGGCAGTGGTTCACTGCGCAGCGGCCGCTGGGGGGCCGGCGCGCGCTCCGCCAGCGGCCGCGCGCCGGCTTGCCGCAGGGCCTCATATTCCGCCGCCACTTGCGCGATGACGGCATCGCTTGGCGCGTAGACGCAAAGCTGCAAGCGGCAGCCGTCCGGCCCGTCCGTGTAACACCAGCGCGGCAGCGTCTTCAGGGCGGCGGGAAAGTCCGTCCACGGCGGCTCCGCCACGGCGCCGGCAAACGAGCCGCCGCTGAACCAGCGCAGGGCCGCGGCGGCGTGCCCCGGCGGAGCGATCTTCTCCACCGGGATGGAGGTTGAGGACGCGCCGGGATCGCCGGGCTGCGCGGCGGTCGGCGGCATCTCCACCGCGCCCAAGCCAAGACAGGCCGTCCCGCTCATCGCGTCCGCCGCCGCCGGCGCATCCCACAGCATGGCCGGCTCCGCCGGCAGCGCATCCCACAGCGGCTCCAAAAAGAGCGGCGGCGCCGGCAGGCTGAGCGCGATCAGGGTCGGCTGCTGGCGCCGCGCGCGCAGGGCCGCGACCAGGAAATCACGCATCGCCGCGCTCTCGGAATCACCCTGATGCACAGGGGCAGCCACCATCTGAAGCTACAGCGTAGCCTGTTATTCCGCCGGATGCCGAGGTGATAAGCGCCCTAGCCAACATCCTTTTCCGGTGCCGGCTCCCGGAACAGAGTTCGTACCGCATCTTGGGCCTGCTCATCCTCGACGAAGTCGCACGTCACTATTTCTCCGGGGGCACGTATTAGCACGAAGCGGGTTTTGCGCGCGTGCCTCTTTTTATCATGCTGCATGAAGGCCCAGATGGCTTGGACTGCCGAGTCTTTTAGACCTGTTTCATCGTCGGCCAATTCGGCGCTGACAGACTCACTCGGCGCCCTGCCCGGGGCCGCTGAGCCGCTCCGGATTGGCAAGGTGGTTGGGAGTCCCAGTCTGTGCATAAGACACCGCAGCTCCTCCGGAAACTCCGCCGCGCACAGCCCGAGCCGCGCCGACAGCCGGGCCGCCGCAAGGAGTCCCAGCGCGACCGCGTCGCCGTGGCGCAGCGCGTAGCCGCTCCACGGCTCCAGCCCGTGCGCGAAGGTATGGCCCAGATTCAGCAGCACCCTGCGTCCGTGCTCCTCCGGATCTTCCTCCACCAGGGCGCGTTTGAGATCCAGCGCATCGCGCAGCGGGGCTAGGAGCTCCGCCAGCGCGGCGCGGTCGGCAGGCCGCTTTTGGTCCGCAGCCTCGTCGCGGCGCAGCACGAGCGGGGCGCAGGGCGGGAAGCGCTGCGGCAGCGCGGTGAGCCGCTCATAGGCGGGTCCGCCGGCGATCAGCGCGGCCTTGACCACCTCGCCCAGACCCGCGCGCAGCTCCGCTTCCGGCAGGGTGTGCAGGCACTCCAGATCCATCAGCACCAGGTCCGGGTGCTTGAACGCGCCGACGAGGTTTTTGCCGGCGGCGAGATCGAGTCCGACCTTGCCGCCGATGCTCGAGTCGGCCATCGCCAGAAGCGAGGTCGGCACCTGCACAAGCCCGATGCCGCGCAGGTACGTCGCCGCCGCCAGCCCCGCCAGGTCGCCGACGACCCCGCCGCCCAGGGCGAGCACGGCGCCGCCGCGCTCCACCCCGCCTTGGGTAAGCGCGTTATAGATCTGCTCCAGCGTGCGCAGGTTCTTGTTCGTCTCGCCGGCCGGGACAAAGGCGATGAAGCAGGACTGGCCGGCCGCCTGCAGGCTGGCGCGCACCCGCTCCGCATACAGCGGCCCGACGTTGGTGTCGCTGACGATGCACAGCGGTCCGGTGTAGCCGCGGCCGGCGAGCGCCGGGCCGACATAGGAAAGCAGTCCGCTGCCGATGCGCAGATCGTAGCCGCCGGCCGGATGGGTGACGCGCAGGTGTTCGACTTCCGCCGTGGCCAGACCGCACAGAAGCTCGGCGACGGTCTCTGGGCTGGCGGTGGTGGTGTCAAGGTGGTAGGGCAGGGCGCGGTAGACGGCGGCGCGCTTGTGCAAAAGCTCGCGCAGCCGCTGCCGCAGTCCGTCGGCGCCCGCATCGGCCGCCGGCTGCAGCAAAGGACGCGAGCGGGCGGCGTCGGGTCCAAGGCGCATAAGGAGGGTATCGGCGTCCGCGGTCAGGCACACACCGACCGCGGGGCTGCCAAGTAAGATCTGCCGGGACGGCTCATGCAGCAGCGTGCCGCCGCCGGTCGCGACGACCACCGCGGACTCGCCGGCGAGCTGTTGGCACAGCGCCGCTTCTTCGGCACGGAACCGCGACTCGCCGTAGCGGGCGAAGATCTCCGGCACCGGCAGCCCCAGGCGCCGCGCCAGCTCTTCATCGGTGTCGACCCGCCGCCAGCCGAGCTGCGCCGCGCACAGCTTTGCGACTGTGCTCTTGCCGACGCCGGGCGGGCCGGCGAGCACCAGGCGGCTACTCATAGCCAAACCGCCACGGGACGCCGTCCATCGGCAGATCGGACAGGCGCAGCCGCCGCAGCCGCCCGAGCCGCTCGCGCAGCTCATCCAGCGAGTCGCCGCCGAGCTTCTCCAGCAGCGCATCGGCGAGCACGAGCGCCACCATCGCCTCGACGATCGGCACGGCGCGCGGCACCTGGCAGAAATCGCTGCGCTCATACTGCGTCGGCGCCGCCGTGCCGCGCTGCAGGTCCACCGACTGCAGCGGCGTCAGCGTCGTGGCGATCGGCTTGAACGCGGCGCGGACGACAATGGGTCCGCCGGTGGCGATGCCGCCCTCGACCCCGCCCGCGTGGTTGGTGGGCTGGGTGATGGCGTCGCCGGCCAGCACATACTCGTCTTGCACCGCGGTGCCCGGGCGGGCGCAGCTGGCAAACCCGTCGCCGAGCTCGAACCCTTTGACCGCGTGGATGCTCATCACCGCCTGGCCAAGCCGCGCCGAGAGCCGCCGGTCCCAGTGCGCGTGGCCGCCCAGCCCCGGCGGCACGCCGAGCGCCACGCACTCCACGACGCCGCCCAGGGTGTCGCGGCGGCGGATGATCTCGGCGATGAGCGCCTGCATCGCGGCGGCGGTCTCCGGGTGGTAGCAGCGGACGGCGGAGGCTTCGGCCGCGGCGAAGCGGGCCTGATAGTCGCCCGGGGTCGCCGCCGCCGCGGCAAGCTCCGCGGGCAGGGCGCAGCCGCCGATGCGGACGACGTAGCCGCCAAGCTCCACCCCCAGCTCGCGCAGCAGCTTGCGGCACACCGCCCCGACCGCGACGCGCATCGCCGTCTCCCGCGCCGAGGCCCGCTCCAGCGCCAGCCGCAGCTCGCGGTAGCCGTACTTCACCGCCGCGGTCAGGTCGGCGTGGCCGGGCCGCGGGATGGTCATCGGCTCGATGTCGCGGTCGCGCCACTTTTTATGATCCAGGTTTTCGATGTGCAGGGCGATTGGCGCCCCCGTCGTCTTACCGGCCAGCACCCCGGCGCTGATGCGCGCGTGGTCGCGCTCGATCTTCATGCGTCCGCCGCTGCCGAAGCCCTGCTGGCGGCGGGCAAGCTCGGCGTCGAGCTCCGCCGCCGCCAGCGCAAGGCCTGCCGGCATCCCTTCCAAAATCCCGGTCAGCGACGGCCCATGCGACTCACCGGCGGTCAAGAAACGTAGCATCTGAGCTCCCGAGGTTTTCAGTCATCGGTCCAAGTGGCGCTTTTCACCGGACCGGCCGCGGTAAGGTCCGCCCCGAGCCGCTGCAGCGTCGCCGCGAAGCCCGGGAAGCTGTCGGCGGTCACCTCCGTCCCGTCGATCAGGGTCTCCTCGCTGGCGACAAGCCCCGCCACGGCAAGGGCCATCGCCAGCCGGTGGTCGCCGTGGCTTTTCACCGCTGCCCCGCGCAAGGGAGTCGGGCCGACGATGACAAGGCCGTCCGCAGTCGGTGTGATGTCGGCGCCGAGCTTGCGCAGCTCGGTCGCGGTGACCAGGATCCGGTCGGTCTCCTTGACCCGCAGCTCGCTGGCGTCGGCGATCACCGTCCGTCCGTGCGCCTGGGTGGCGGCCACCGCGAGGATCGGCACCTCATCGATCAGGGTCACCACGCGCGGGCCGCGGCAGTCGCAGGCGGTCAACGGGCGCTGCGACAGACGCAGATCCGCGACCGGCTCGCCGGCCGACTCCCTGAGGTTGTCGTAACAAATCGCCGCGCCCATCTCACGCAGGGTCTCGACCAGGCCGCTGCGCGTGGGGTTTATGCCGACGCCGCGCACCGTGATCTCGCTGCCGGCGATGAGCGCCGCCGCGACCAGCACGAACGCGGCCGAAGAAGCGTCGCCGGGCACCTGCAGCTCCAGCGCCTGCAGCTGCGGCTGCGGGACGATCGTGATTCGGTTGCCGCTGCGTTCAAGCTGCGCTCCCATGCTGGCGAGCATGCGCTCGCTGTGGTCGCGGGTCGGGGCGGGCTCGACCACTGTCACGGGGGCGGCGGCGTAAAGGCCGGCGAGCAGCAGACAGCTTTTGACCTGGGCGCTCGGCACCGGCAGCTCGTAGGTAATGCCGCCGAGCGGTCGGTCGCCGCAGCCGGCGAGGGCCAGCGGCGCCAGCCGTCCGCCCTGCCGGCCGATGAGCTGCGCCCCCATCTGCCGCAGCGGCCGCACCACGCGCTCCATCGGCCGCCGGCACAGCTGCGGCGAGCCGACAAGGAAGCTGGCGAAGCGCTGCCCGGCGGCAAGCCCCGCCAAAAGGCGCATCGTCGTCCCCGAGTTCTGGCAGTGAAGCGGCGCGCTCGGCTCGCGCAGCCCGTGCAGGCCGCGGCCTTCGATCTGCACGACCAGCTCCGGCTCCAGGCCAGGCTCCGGCGCGGGCTCCGGCCGCAGATCAATCGCGCAGCCTAGGGCGGCCAGCGCGTGGAGCGTGGCGTGGCAGTCCGCCCCTTGGAGCAAGCCGCGCACCCGGCTCACGCCGCTGGCGATCCCGCCGAGCATCACGGCGCGGTGGCTTATCGACTTGTCGCCCGGCACGGTGCAGCTGCCGCGCAGCGGCCCCCCCGGCCGCGCCCGGAGCCGCGCCGCGGCGGTCGGAACCGGCAGGGCCAACGGCGCGGGCAAGGACGCGGACCCCGGCTCGGCGGCGGCCGCGGGTCGCGACGGGTCCGGAGCTGACAGCGGGTCCTTATGTGAGAGCTGAGACATCGGCAGTCCAGGTGCAGGGGATAGAGCGAAGCGGCCTAGCGTGATAAGTAACAAGAGATGATGGCGCGCCGCGACCGGGTAGCTTACGCGGAGCTGCGCGCGCTGTCAGGGAAGATGCAGCAGCCGGCCGGCAACGCCCGCATGCAGTGGCCGCGGCGCGACGGGCTGCTCCTGCGGCTCACGAGCGGCGACGGCGAGACGGGCCTGGGCGAGGCGTCGCCGCTGCCCGGCTATTCGACCGAAACGCTCGACCTCTGCCGGGAGCGGCTGCAACAGCTGCCCTGGGATGCGCTGTCGTTTGCACTTGGCGACGGCCCGCTTGCGCTCTCCGCCGCGACCGAGCGCGCGTTGGCGCAGCTCCCCGCCGCGGCGCGCTGTGCCGCGGAGACCGCGCTCTTGGATCTGGCGGCGCAGCGGCGCGGCCTGCCGCTGGCGACCCTGCTCCGCGGGGAGCCGCCGGCCCAGGTGGCCGTCTCCGCCCTGCTCAGCGGTGAGAATCCCGCGGCGGTTCTGGAGAGTGCGCAAGCTGCAGTCGGGCGCGGGTTCACGGTGCTCAAGCTCAAGCTCGGGCGCCCGGACGGGGCCGGGTGGGAGCTGGCCGCGCTGCGCCTCTTGCGGCAGCAGCTCGGCCCCGCCATCGGTCTGCGCCTTGACGCTAACCGTTCCTGGTCGCTGGCCGAGGCGCGGGAGCGCCTGCCCCCCCTGGCCGAGCTGCGGCCGGAGCTCATCGAGGAGCCGCTTGCCGACGTGCGTGAGCTTTTACGCCTGCGCACGCCGGTGCCGATCGCGCTCGATGAGTCGCTGCAGCACCTTGCGCCGGCGCCAGAGCTAGTGCCGCTGCTCGCCGCCGGGGCGGTGCAGGCGCTGGTGCTAAAGCCGATGGCCCTCGGCGGTCCGCTGCGCTGCTTGCAGCTTGCGCGCCTAGGCCAGACGTATGGGATCCCATCCCTTGTCACCCACCTGTTCGACGGGACCGTAGCGCTGGCGGCGGCGGCGGCGGTGGCCCTCGCCTTGCCGCGCAGCCTCCCCTGCGGCCTGGACGCGCACGCCGGCCTGGCCCTTGGCCCCGACGCCGCGCTGAGCTTTGTCGGCGCCCCGCAGCTCCCCCCCATCGAACGGCCGGGTCTGGGGATCACCCTGACCGCCGCGCAGCTCCCCGCGCCCCGCCTGTGGTCCACCGAATAACAAACCGAATAACGATCGGGATTCATCCCCGGCGTAGACCGCTGGCGTGCCCCGCCGCCCTGCGCTAGCGTGGTCGCATGGGCGCCCCTGCTATCGACGAGAGACTGTCGCTGCTCGCCGCGGCGCGCGAGGCGCCGGAGCAGCCGGCGCTCATCGTCAAGGGGCGCGTGTACACCTTCGCCGAGCTGGCGCCGCGCGTGCAGCGCTGCCTGGACTTCTTACGGGCGCAGCCCCTGCAGCAGACGCCATGGCCGCGCGTCGCGCTGTGCGCCGATAACCGCCTGGAGACGGCGCTGTGGCTGTACGCCCTCATGGAGCTATCGGTAACGGCGGTGCTCTTGCATCCGCGGCTCGTGGAGAGTGAGCGCCGCGCCCTGCTTGCCGACTGCCAGCCGGCGCTGGTACTGGATGCCCAGAGCGAAGCGGCGCTCTGCGGGCCGGTGGCGCCGCAGCATCCCGGCGGCGTGGAGCGGGGCGCCGGGCCGCTGGCGATTCTGTATACCTCCGGCACCACCGGGCGGCCCAAAGGGGCGATGTTGAGCCGGCGGGCGTTTCTGGCCGCGGCGGCGGCCAGCGCGCAGAACCTGGGCTGGCAGGCCGATGACCGCTGGCTCTTGTGCATGCCGCTCTCACACGTCGGCGGGCTGTCGATCCTCACCCGCTGCCTGATTGCCCGCCGTGCGGTGGTGCTCCTCGGCGGTGCGTTCGAGCCGCAGACGGTCGCCGCGGCGCTCGTGCGGGATGCGGTGTCGCTGGTGTCGCTGGTGCCGACCATGCTGCGCCGGCTGCTGGAGCTGTCGCCGCCGTGGACGCCGCCGCCGCGGCTGCGGGCGGTGCTGCTCGGCGGCGCCGCGGCCTCCGCCGGCCTCCTCCAGCAAGCCGCGGCGCGCGCCGTGCCGGCCCTGACCACCTACGGGCTCACCGAGGCCTGCTCGCAAGCGACGACGCAGCGCTACGGCACCCCCCCCGCCGCGGAGCACGGCGCCGGCGAGCCGATCGCCGGCCTGCAGCTGCGCATCAGCCCGCAAGACGATCAGATCCAGCTGCGCTCCCCGACCCTGTTTGACGGCTACTGGCCGCCCGGACCCGGCGCGCTGCCGCTTACGGCCGACGGCTGGTTTGGCACCGGGGATCTCGGGCGCCTGGACGCGGCGGGCCGGCTGCACGTGCTGGCGCGGCGGACCGATCTGATCGTGACCGGCGGTGAGAACGTCTACCCGGTCGAAGTGGAGCAGGCCCTGGAGCGCTGCGCCGCGGTGACCGCCGCGTGCGTAGTCGGCATCCCCGATCCGGAGTGGGGACATCGGGTGGCAGCGGTGCTGGTGGCGCGTGCGGAGCCGATAGACCTTGCAACGCTGCGGCAGGAGCTCGGCTTGCACCTTGCCGCCTACAAGCACCCGCGACAGCTGCTATGGGTCCCGGCGCTGCCCCTCAATGCGACGGGGAAAGTAGAGCGCGCCACCGCGGCGCAGCTCCTGCTCACCAACCTGAATACTCTCCCGGAACGCTGACGCCCACAGCGAAGCCGTGCCGTTCAGCTGACGCCACAACGAAGCCGTGCCGTTCAGCTGACGCCACAGCGAAGCCGTGCCTTTCAGCTGACGCCCACAGCGAAGCCGGGCCGGGTCTGTGCAGGGCTTCGCAGTACGGCGCGCAGCGAAGCTGCGCCAAGCCCAGACATA
>CALFML010000535.1 GCA_937879845.1 uncultured Myxococcales bacterium | reverse complement strand
CTCGCTGGCGACGAGGCGGGCGGCGGCGGTGAGCTGGCTGGCGGCTTGCAGCTCGCCTTCGGCCATGATGACCTTGGCGCGGCGCTCGCGCTCGGCTTCGGCTTGACGGGCCATGGCGCGCTTCATCTCGGCGGGCAGGGAGATGTCTTTGATCTCGACGGCGGTGATGTCGATGCCCCACTGCTCGACGCGGGCATCGAGGATGGACTGCACCTCGACGTTGATCTCGGAGCGCTTGGCGAGCACCTCGTCGAGCTCCATCTTGCCGATGATCGAGCGCAGGGTGGTGGCTGCCAGCTGCAGGGTCGCCGGCATGTACTGCTCGACCCGCAGCACGGCATCGGTCGGCGATGACACGTCCGCATAGACTACGGCATCGACGCCGATCGAGATGTTGTCGCGGGTGATCACCTCTTGGGTGGGAATCTGGATGACCTTGGTGCGCAGGTCGACGACCTGGGCGCGGTCGACGCCGAACGGCAGCATGAGGACAAGCCCGGGCCCGAGCGGCTGGCTGCGCGCCCGCCCGAGGCGGAAGACGATGGCCCGCTCATACTCGCGCAGGACCTTGAGGCTGGTGGCGAACAGGAAAAAAAGAATACTGAGTCCGATTCCAAGAAGAAGGGTCATGCCGGCAGTATGCCACGTTTAGCGGCGCCAGAGCCCGCTACTCTCGACGCGCAGCTTGATCGCGCGCAAGAGGTCGGGAATGGAGCGGCGGGCGATGTAGTCCTGAATGAAGCGCGGCAGCGAGCGTCCGGTGTCCACCTGGCTGCTGTAGGTGACCAGGGTCTGCTCGGGGGTGATCGCGTAGAGGCGGTATTCGCCGTCGGTCTCGGCGATGCTGTTGTCGGGCACGGAGTGATCGAGCTTCCAGCTGAGCAGGTGCTCCGGCGTGTCGATGCGGTAGACCAAGGTGTAGTGGGCGGTGGTCACCGAGGCGTCGATCACCATCTTCACCCGCAGCCGCTCCGGGGTTTTCTCCAAGACGGTTACCGCCTTCATGCGCGGCATGTACTCCGGCTTGTCGTCGAAGCGGATGATCGTGCTCCAGACTTCGGCGATCGGCCGATCGACGGTGATCGCCCCGACCCCGCGGCCGGCGGTCCTGCCGTCCGGACGGGCGAAGCGCTCGATGCGCACCGGCACTTTCCCATGCAGCGCCGCATCGACCTCGGTCGGCGAAAATCCCACGACCGGTGCGGTGAACGCGAGAAGCGGCAGAATCGACAGCAGGATGTGCATACCCGGAACCTATCACAAGCACCGGCGCGCGGTGTCCGCTGCGAGCGGGCGCCGGCCGCCGCCCTAATCGCCCGCGCCGCGCCGTACACCGCGGCGACCGCGGCCCGGCCGGCAAGCTCGCGTAAGCCAGTGTGCGCAGATTCGGTGCGGCGAAGCAGCGCCCGCAGCCGGAGGTTGTCGTACCTCGAGGACCGTCGCGACCGCCGCGACCGCCGCGACTCATGCCACTCCTTACGCTGGCGCTGCAGGGACTTGCACCCGCGCCGCCACCCCCAACACTTGATCATGGGGGCACGCGGGCAGACGCGGACGGATTCGCGGGCGCTGCTGCCGGTCGCCGCGCTCCGCACAAGTTGGCTGGCGGCGCGCTTCCCTATATCTTCATCCGGCGAGAGGAAGCCTGCGGATGCTTAAGTTATTAGTCACCGGCTGTGCCGGGTTTATCGGATCCCAGCTGTGCGCGCGGCTTTTGACCCAGACTACGCCCCTTGGCCCGGTCGAGGTCCACGGGGTGGACTGCTTCGACGATACGCTGTATCCGGCCTCGCTGCATCGGGCGCAGCTGCTGCCGCTTATGAACCAGCCGCACTTCTACTTCACCGCCGGGGATATCGGCGACGGCGGGCTGATCTCGCGGCTGGTTTCGGGGATGGATGTGGTGGTGCACCTGGCGGCGCTGGCGGGCGTGCGGCCGTCGCTGAAGCAGGCGGCGCGCTACATGCGGGTAAATGTCGAAGGGACGCAGCGGGTGCTCGACGCCTGCGCCGACCGCGGGGTGGGGCGGATCGTCTTTGCGTCGTCAAGCTCGGTGTACGGGGCGCGCTCCGAGGCGCCGTTCCGGGAGACGGATCCGGCGGTCGCTCCGGCCTCGCCCTACGCCGCCAGCAAGCGCGCCGGGGAGCTGCTCTGCCAGACGCATCACTCCCTGCACGGGGGGGCGATCTGCGCTCTGCGCTTTTTCACCGTTTACGGGCCGCACCAGCGGCCGGAGATGGCGATTGCCAAGTTCGCGCAGCTCATCGAGTCGGGGGCCAAGGTGCCGCTTTACGGCAGCGGACAGACGGCGCGCGACTATACCTACGTGGACGATATCCTCGACGGGGTGATCGCGGCGATCGGCCGCACCGCGGAGCCGGAGCTCGGCTGCCGGATCTACAATCTCGGCGGGGCGCAGGTGACGCCGCTGCTGGAGCTCGTGGAAAAGCTGGCGGCGGCGCTCGGCAAGCCGGCGGATATCGATTGGCTGCCGGATCAGCCCGGCGATGTGCCGCTTACTTGCGCCGATCTCACTCGCTCTACCGCGGAGCTCGGTTATGCGCCCAAAGTGCAGCTCGCGGACGGCATCAACCGCTACTGCCACTGGCTCCGCACCCTCTGACGCTCAGCGCCCGAACCACAGGCCGGCGAGCAAGTTGAGCGACTGGAAGCTGTAGTCCGGCGGGTCGCTCTGGCTGGTGGCGAAAAACGGCAGCATGACGAACTTGTAGGCAAACTCGACGGTCAAGTGGACGTGCGGGGTCAGGCGCGTGTCAAAGCCGGCCGAGAGCCGGGTGACGTGGCCGATGCCGTGGCCCGGCAGCCCCTTGACCCAGACCTGCGCCGCCCCGAGCCCGTAGCTTATGAACAGCCGCACCCGCCGGCCGGGAAACAGCCCGTGCTTGAGAAAGAGCCCGTAATCAAGCCCCAGGCTGTCGCTCACCGCGGAGTCGCCCGCGTAATAGAAGAAGCCGGCCATAAAGCCGATCCAAGACGGCCAGCCGGCGTCGATGCCGCCGATCTGCCAGCCGAAGCGCGCATCCACATTGACGCCGGAGGGCGTAAAGACGTTGGTCACCGTGGACAGCGGCAGGCTGTTGCTGGGCGTGTAGGTCCAGCCGACCGCGATGCTGCCGGCGCGCGGCACGTGCTTGCGCGGGGCCGACGGCTTGGCAGCCGGCGCGGCTGGGGCCGCCTGGACCCCCGGCCCCGGATATAAAGGAGGCGGCGGGAGGGTGGGCGGCAGCACCGCTCCGCCCGGGACGCCGCCAGCCGGCGGAGGGGCGAGCGCCGGGCCGGAGTCGGCCGGCGCCGGAACCGGAGCGAGCGCTACGTTGGGCGCGACGACCGGGGCGACGGCGGGCTGCGTTGCCCACAGCGGCTCGGCTGGGGCAGCCGCGGGCGCCGGAGCGACGGCGGGAGAAGCGGCGGCAGGAAAAGCGACGGCGGGAGAAGCGGCGGCAGCAGGAGCGACCGCAGGAGAAGTCCTCAGAGCCGGGGCCGACGCCCCCGGAGCGGCCTGCGCGACTTTTAGCGCTGGGGCCTGTGCCGCCTTGTCGCTCGTGGCGGCCGGAGCCGGAGCCGCTGCCGCCGCGGTCGTCGCTGCCAGAACCGCCATCAGCATGAACCCTTGGCAGCACCGGGCTCTGAGGCGGCGTCCAGGGGGTAGCGCACGTAAGGGGGCAATATTCCTCATGATTGCCAGTGTATCGCATCTGACTAGCCGGTGGCGCGGCAAGATCTTGCGCCCCAAGGCGTGGTAAACCCGCGCCAATGCAGACGCTAAGCTTTATCCGTAGGGCGCAGCCGTCGAACCCGGAACGGCCTTCGTCTTTTCGTCAGCCGCCCGTTTCCCCTCAGTCGCTTCCGCGCGCGGGTCTAGTTCCGACGGGCAGTCACGCCGACAAGACCTGCGCGCAGCTCGGACCCGGCTTAAGCTGCACGCCGCTGCGGCTCACTCGCCGATGGCGACTCGGTGCGCGCTCGCAGCTCAGCTTGGCGCGCGGTCTTGGGCTGACCGCAGTGCTCGGGATGCTGCTCGCAGCGGAGGCACGGGCTGAGTTTACAAACCGGTACCCGAAGCTTCACGGCTTCAATCACCAAATCTATGTCGAGGGCTACGAGCTTCCCGTGCTCAACGCCGGGCCGGCGGATCCGGCGGTCAGCCCGGACGGACGCGCGGTGGCGGTGGCGGCGGGCGGTCACCTGTGGCTGATTCCGCTTACGGCAACCGGGGTTGCGGGACCGGCGCTGCGCCTGACCGCAGGTCCAGCGCTCGACTCGCGACCCGCGTGGGCGCCGGATGGGCGGAGCTTGGCCGCGGTGCGCGACACCGGAACCGACACCCATATCGTGCGCATCGACCTTGCCGCCCATGCCGCTGCCGGAGCGGCGGCCGCGGCAAACACCCCGACGGCGGCGCCAGCCGGCGCGGGCCCGGCGCAAGCGGCGGCTCCGGCGGCGGAGTCCGTGCTGGTCGATACGCCGGCGCTGGATCTGGATCCGTATTTCTCCGCGGATGGGCGGTGGCTCTATTACAGCTCGGCCGCGGCGGGGGATCTCGATCTGTGGCGCCTGGAGCTTGCGACCGGAACGTCCGAGCGCCTGACCAAAGACCCCGGACTGGAGCTCCGGCCGCTGCCGCTTCCCGACGGCAAACACGTCGTGTTTCTAACCAAGCAGCGGGCGGGGGCGGATACGGTGTCGCTGCTGACGCTCGGCGATGGGAGCCAGCGGGTGCTGCTGCGCGAGTCGATCGGCTCGCTGCTGCGGCCGGCTCTGAGTCCTGATGGGCGACGGCTGGCGCTGAACCTGCCGGACGCCGCGAGCCGCAAGGACGCCTGGCGGCTGTGGCTCTACGATCTGGTAAACGAAAAGCCCGCGGCGCCGGGCGCGCCGATGGCAGCGCTCGACGGCCGGCTCGCGCAGCTCGGGCCGCCGGTGGCGATCGGCGAGAGTGCGGCGGCCGCCAATCCGGCGCGCCCGGCGCCGCTGCGGCCGCTGACGCCGGCGTTTACCGCCGATGGCAGCGCCGTGCTCTTCGCCGCGGCGGACGCAGGGCACCGCTTTCATCTGTATAAAGCCCCGGTGGACGGCCGCGCCGCGCAGGAGCTGGCGCCGCCGCGCTGGGGACAGGAGGCAAGCGCCACGCTGACCCTCCGCACCCTGCGCGCCGGCGCCTCGCAGCCGGTACCGGCGCGGCTGCACCTGGCGTCCGCGGACGGCCACCCGCTCGTGCCGAGCACCGGCATTGTCCGTCTCGACAGCCAGAGCGGCCTCACTTACGTGTACTCAGACGGCACACTGACGCTCACGGTGCCGCCGGGCGGCGTTCGGATCGTCGCGGCGCGCGGCCTGGCTTCCGCCGCCGCTCGCAGCGAAGTGACGCTGCGTCCCGGCGAGCACCGCACAGTGACGCTGACCCTCACCCCGATCTTTGACGCCGCCGCCGCCGGCTACGTCTCCGGAGATCACCACTTCCATTTGAACTACGGCGGCCCTTACACCATCGGCCTCGACGAGCTGCGCCAGATCTTGCGGGCCGAAGAGATCGACGTGGCGACGCCGATGGTGGCAAACCTCCACAACCGCATCGAAGACCTGACGCTGTGGCCGCCGCCGCCGGAGCGCCCAGCGCCCAGCGCCGCCCCCAAGAGCGCGGAGCCGCTGCCGCTGTTGCAACCCTCCCCGCTTATCGTGCTGGCGCAGGAGGTCCGCTCCCACTTCCTTGGCCACCTGGGGGTCGTCGGCGTGCCTTCGCCGTTCTGGCCGTTTTACTGGGGGCCGGGTTACCCGGTCTACGGCAGCGACGATCGGCCTAATGCGGACGTGCTAAAGGACACGCGGCAGCGCGGCGGCGTCGGCAGCTATGTGCATCCGGTGGCCGTCCGCGACCCGTTTGCCGCCACCGCGACGACCCCGCCGGGCTCCGCCATCCCGCTCATGCTGATCGCCGACGCGGTCTTGGGCGATCTGGACGCGCTGGAAGTGGCCTGCCTGTGGAGCGATGAGCTTGGCACGAGCGCCGTGTGGCAGCGGCTGCTGCGCCTGGGCATCCCGGTCGCGCTGTCGGCCGGCACCGATGCCATGGTCAACGTGCATCGCAACATGGCCGTGGGCACCGCGCGTATCTATGTCCGCCATGCCGGACCGCTCACGCTGCGCAGCTACCTCACGGCGCTGCGGGCCGGCAAAAGCTTTGTCTCGACCGGGCCGTTTTTGGATCTGGTGGTGGGCGGCAAGCGACCGGGCGAGGTTCTGGGCGGCAGCGGCGACCCGCCCCAAGGCGGGCGCGAGGTCGAGTTTCAGCTCGATGTCGCCGCGGCGATGCCGCTCCATCGCGTCGAGCTCCTGGTCAACGGCGAGGTCGCGTTCCAGTCGCCGGCCACAGCTCCGGTCCTGGCGGCGCCCGGACGCACCCGTTTGCGCGGCCGCATCCGCATTCCCGCCGGAGGCTTCGTTATCGCGCGGGCGCTCGGGGAGAGCATGCAGTGGCCGGGCATGGACAGCTATCCCTTCGCCCTCACCGGTCCGGTCTGGCTCGGGCGGGTCGGCAGCGTCGATCCGGCGAGTCAAAAAGCCGCCGCCGCGGACCTGCTCACGGCGCTGGCCAGCGCCGAGTCCCGGCTGCACGCCGCGTTCTCGCCGCAGCAAGCCCCGCGGCTCTACCAGCGCCTGGCTGCGGCCCGCGCCCGCCTTAGCGAGCTCGCCCAAGCCAAGTAAGGGTCCGGGCGGGCGGCTGCAAGCCCGGCCTCGCCCGCTCAGCCGGCTGGCGCGGACCGCTTTCTGTCTCGGTAGACGCCCGAGCCGGCAGCCAAATGCAGGCACAGCCTCGAAGAACACTTGATCCAGAGAGCACAGTTCCCGATCATGGAACGGTGACAAAGACAGCCCCGCCAAAGCCTGGCGATCTCAACGCTCGCGGAAACCTCGCGGAAGCGGCAGCGGCGGGGTCAAGCGACGCCGAGACCGCCTCACTCGACGGTCAGCACGGGCCGGGCGGACCACCCGACGATAGCGAGAGCTCGGTCTCCCGCGATCCCGCGCCGCGCGCTCCCGCCAAGCCGGCGCCGGGCAGCCCCGACCCGCGCCTGGGTCAGAAGTACGGCAAATACCTGATCACGCGCCTCATCGGCTTTGGCGGCATGGCGACGGTCTACGAAGCGGAAGACACGCTGCTCAACCGCCAGGTCGCGATCAAGTTCCTCCCCGACGCGCGCAAGCAGCAGACCACCGCCGTCGAGCGCTTCATCAACGAAGCCCAGGTCGCCGGCCGTCTCAACCACCCCAACATCATCGCGATCTTCGACATCGGGTACGAAAACGACACGTACTACATCGCGATGGAGCTTCTAAACCCCGGCAGCGCCGGCGGTTTCATCAAGAAGCGCGGCCGCATGCACTGGGTGGAAGCGACGACGATCATCATGCAGTGCTGCCAGGCGCTGGAGGCGGCGCATCAGGCCGGCCTCATCCACCGTGACATCAAGCCCGACAACATCCTGTGCTCGCCGGCCGGCACCGCCAAGCTCGCCGACTTCGGCCTGGTCAAGGAGCTGCACGTCGAGGGCGTCGGGCTGACGCAGTCCGGGGTGGTGGTCGGGACGCCGCTGTTCATGAGCCCGGAGCAGTGCAGCGCGCAGCCGCTCGACTCGCGCAGCGATATCTATTCGCTCGGCAGCACGTACTATGCCCTGTTGACCGGAAGCGCCCCGTATCCGACGGGCAGCGTGCCGCACATCATGCTGCAGCACTGCAAGGCCAAGGTGCCGGACCCGCGGCTGCTCGCCCCGGATGTGCCGGACTCGGTGGTCCACGTCGTCGAGCGGGCGATGAGCAAGCGGCCGGACAGCCGCTACCAGCACGCGGCGGAGCTGCGCATGGCGCTGGCGGCGCTGCTCGAAGGGGCGAACAAGCCGCAGTTCGAGTTCCTGCTGACCTCCAGCCCCGCCTCGCAGATGTCGCGCCGCCAAGTGCGCGGCGCCGCCAAGCTGCGCGTCGACAGCACTCCCAAGCCGCCGTCCAACGAAACCGACACGCCGGCCCGCGCCCTGGAGCTGCCCCGCCCCGAGTCCTCCGAAGGAGCGAGCGGCAGCGTCGGCAGTCGGCGAACCGCGCTGCTCGCCGGGCTGGGACTTCTAGGCGCCGCGGCGGGCGCGATGTGGTGGCAGCAGCGCGGCCACCGCACGGGTCCGTCCGCCGGTGGACCGGGCGCCGGCCCTAACCCGAGCAGCGGCACCGCCAAGCCCAAAGCGCCGGCCGCGCCCACCGGTGAGCCGCTGCACGTCGGGGTCGTAAACTCGGTATCGGGTCCGCTGTCGATCGGCGCCCGCCCGGTCATCGACGCCACCCTGCTCGCCTTCCAAGAGATAAACGATCGCGGCGGGCTCTTGGGCCGTCCCGTCGAAGTGACGATCCACGACGCCAAGTCCGACAACGACACCATCGCCCCGGAGGTCGAGCGGCTGCTCGCCAAGCACCGGGTGCTCGCGGTCTTCGGCGGCTGGTCGCCAAGCAACCGCCGCTCCATCCGCCCGGTCATCGAGGACTACAACAACCTGCTCATGTTCCCGATCTGGGACGAGGGGCTGGAAGACTCGATGCACGTGGTCTACTGCGGCAGCACGCCCAACCAGCTGGTGCTGCCGGCCCTGCGCCACTGGGTGAGCATGAACGGGGCGCAGCGCATCTACTGCATCGGCACCGACGGCCTGTTCTCGCACATCTCGATTGAGCTTGTCACCGACGAGCTGGCCAATCAGAAGGCGCGCGTGGTCGACTACCACTACGCCCCGTTTGGCGAGGACACCTTCACGAGCTCGATCAAGAAGATCTACGCCTCCAAGCCCGACGTGATCTTCAACTTCCTCATCGGGGAGAGCAACCTCGACTTCTTCAAGGAGCTGCGCGAGTCCGGCATCACCCCGCGGCAGATTCCCACCGTCTCCTTCAGCTTCGGGGAGGCCGAGCTGTCGCAGCTGGCCGGCGTCGACATGGTCGGCGACTACCTGGCCGGCAGCTACTTCCAGAGCATCAAGAGCGCCGCCAACCTCGCCTTCATCCAGCGCTTCCAGCGTCAGTACGGCGCCTATCGCACCGTCGGCGCGGCGGTCGAGGCGGCGTACAGCAGCGTGCACCTGTGGGCGCAGGCAGTCACCGCCGCCGGCGTACCCGAGGTCGAGCGCATCCGCAGCGCCCTGGCCGGCCAGAGCTTCGAAGGTCCCGGCGGCATCATCCGCGTCGATCCCAGCACGCATCACTGCTTCAAGTCGTTCCACCTCGCCCGCATCGAGGCTCCGGGCGTGGTCAACATCACCTACAGCAGCCCGGAGCTTATCCGCCCCGAGCCGTTTCCCGCCACCCGCACGCGGGCGCAGTGGGAGGCGCTGCTGGAGTACCTGCACAAGAGCTGGGACGGCCGCTGGGTCAGCCCGCGCAAGCCGGAGCTGCCCCGCTAGCCCGCTCTTAGCAGCCGGGGCAAACCCACTGCGCGCCCCGAGTCCGCGTCCGGTCGCGCTCCCAGCTACGAGGCTGCTGCACGCGACCGAATACTAGCGCGAGCCGCCCGCTGCGGTTTGCCGCGGCCTGTCGGGCGCTGGCCCCCGTCGCGGTCAGCGCTGCGGCGCGGCTCGTTTGAGCTCGCCGGCGGCGTGCACGATAAGCGGTGCCGGCAGCGTGGTGAGCAGAAGATCCAGCCGCAGCTCATGCGCGGCCGCGCACGCCGAGACCTGACCCAAAAGTTCTTCCAGGCTGGCCTCGGCTTCCGGGCTCTGGGCGGCGCCGGCGGGGGCAGCTTCCGCCGCCAGCCAGGCCGCCAGCTCGCGCGCCTCGCCGCGCTGCAGCGGGACCAGCGCCGCTTCCAAGGGGCTGTCGCTGCTCGCCGCGGCAGCCACGCGCCCGAGACGCAGCACCGGACCCAGCCCCTTCTCCGGGCTCACAACGAGGCGCAGCCGCGGCGCGGGCGGGACGACCTCGCGCAGCAAAATATAGGGGTGGCTGGTGAGGAGCAGCGTCGCGTGGCGCTTGACCTCGGCCTGGGTCGTGCAGAGGACCGCCGTCTGCTCCGCGGCCAGCGCCGCGGCCAAGCCGTCTTTTTGCGGCGCCGGCGGCGGCAACAGCACGACCGGCAGCCCCAGCTTGGCAAGCACCCGCAGCGCCGCGGTCGAGGTGTTCACCGGCGCCTGCCGCGAGACGGGAGCGCCGTAGGCATGCAGCAGCCGCTTGCAGTCGTGATCGCCGAGCAGCTCGTCCGACACCACGGCCCCGCTCAGATAAAGCGGCGGCGGCAGATCTCGAAACACCGCCTGCACCCGCGCCGGATCGCCGGGCCCGCGCAGCAGCTCCGCATCGTCGGGCTGGGGCGCCGGCAGAGCGACAGCGCGCAGCAGCGAACGCAGCCGCTCGGGTTGCGCCGGATCGACGCGCAGCGTCCGCTGCGGCGGATTGAGCGCGGCGGTCTCGGCGGGCGGTCCGCACAAAATAACCAGCTCGGCCCGCTGCGCCGTCTTATGCAGCGCCGCGGCAGCGCTTTCGGGATCGTCGCTATCGAGCTTGAGCGGCGGCGGCAGACCGGCCCGGCCCGCCTCGCTGGTCACAAGATCGGCCCCAGCCCCGACTACGACGACGGCTGCTCGGAGACGCTGCGTCCCGGCTCCCCCGCGGGCTGCCGCCGCGCTCTTGGCCGGCCGCGATAGCGGCGCCCGCAGCGCCACCGCCCCCGCTTCGAGCAAAGCGCCGTGCGCCAGCCACTCTTCCAAATCGCGGACAATCGGCGCCCCGGCCCGCCGCGCCACGGCTCGGTGCAGCGCCGGATCGCGGCCCGAAAGTCCCGGCGGCTCTAGCACCACGACGGGCTTTGCGCCCAGCGCCGCGTGCAGCGTCTGCGCCCGCACCCCGCGCCCGAGCGCCAGCAGCACCCCCGTGGTCGCCGGATCGATGGCGAGAAAACGCACCACCTCCGCCGGATCGGCATCCCCTACCGAGATCAGCCACGACACCCCCAGATCGTGGCTGCACAGCAGCGGCACCACTTCCGGCAAGGCGTCGCGGCGCGGCACCACAAGCGCCACGCTGCCGCGCCGCGGCTGCTCCGCCATCGGCGCGGCAAGTGGAGCAATGCCATCGACATTGTTGAGAAAACCGAAGCTGTGCGGTCCCAGGATGCCGGCGTGCTCACCCAGGCCGACGGTCAGGCTCTCAGGCGGCGGCGGTCCGAGCCCGAGCCATACCGCGGCGTCGGGGTTAAGCTCGCCGGCGCTCGCCTGCAGGTTGAGGCGGACGCGCTGCCCGGCAAGACCGGCTTCGCCAACCGCGAAAGCGCGGGCGCGCAGGAGCTGCGCCAGGTCGGTGGCGGCGCGGCTCGTGTGCAGGCTGCGCTCCGGCTTGGGGCTGCGGGACGCCCGGTCGCCGATCGCCGCCGCTGCGGCATCAAGCTCGTGCCGTCTGGCCCGCGCCATGGTCGTTATCCAAGCCCGTCCTGGCGCAGGCGTGCCACCAGCTGATCCAAGTTGTCGAAGCGGCGCGGCGCAAAGCGCGTGTGCTGCGCCGGGACCACGGGCCGCACGAGCGGCCGCGGCAGCTCCGCCTTGACCAAACCGATGTTGGCGAGGCTCCAGATTCGATCGATCTGGCGGTCGATCTGGCGATCGTCGGCCGGAGCCGCCTCCTCGTCGCTCCCACCGCCGGCAGCAGCCTTTTTGTCGGGAGCGGCAAGATCGCTCGCCGTCGGCAGTACGCACAGCACTCCGGCCGCCGGGCCGCGCAGGCGCTGAATCCCGTGCAAGCAGCGCCGCGACACCCGCAGCTGCAGATTTTCGCTGTCACCGTCTACGATCGCCGCGGCGACGACTTGCGACAGATGCGCCAGGTTGAGCTGCTCCGCGATCGCGGAACCCAGATACCCCACAGAGGTTTCGGCAACGACAAACAGCTGCGCATCCAGGTGCCGCGCCGCCGCCGCCAGCACCGTCGCCAAGATCGCCTCGCGATCGGCGCCCGCCGACGGAAGCGTGGACAGGGCGTCATCCCAGATCTGCACCCGCTGCTTGACCCCGGCGGCCAGGCTCAGGCTCGTGCTGTCCGGACTCACCGCGAGCGCCGTCACCTCGCCCAGGCCGCAGGCGACCCGTAGCACCGCGGGGTCGGCCGGACCGAGTATCGCGACTACTTTCATGGGTCCTCCGTCCATTCGCTGACCGATCCCTGCGGCTTCCCAGCGCCGGCCTCCCCTTTGGCGGAGTCGCCCTGAGCGAGCGTCGCCGCCTCGTCTTTGGCGCTCTTTCCTTCTTTGACCTCCAGCTTTTCCTGCTCTCCCGGGGCCTGGCGTGCGCCGCGTCCGGGACTCTGCGCGCTGGGAGCAGGCTGCGGACTCTGGCTGGAGCGCTGGAGGTTCTCGGCGCTACGCCGCGCGCTTCCCGCTCCGGCGAGTGATACGATCGGCACGGGGGCGGTGTCGGCGGTCGCCAGCTCCACCACCGGCGAGCCTTCGCCCGCAGTCCGTTCCACCCCCGTAAGCGGCGTGGGGAGCGTGGCGAAGCCTTCCCACATGGATTCATCAAACGCCATCGGTACCGAGCTCTTGGCGATCGGCACGGAGGCCGGCGGAGCGACCACCGGCGGCAGCGGATCTTCGGTCAGCCGCGGGGTCGGCGGAGCCGCGACCACCTCGCGCGTCGTATCCGTATCCCCCGTAGGAGCGGTTTCCCCGTCGCCCCAGCCGTCGAGCTCTCCGGTCGGAGTAAACTGCGACGGCTCACTGAAGTCACTGCGCGAAGACCACTGGCTTGCCACCTTGGGCGGCGCCGGCAGCGCCAGCTGGGTGAGCAGCGCCGTGCGCGTGGTCGCAAGCTCTGCCTCGGACACCGCCAGCACGTAGTCGGCCGCCGTCACTTTGTCGCTCTCCGCATCAAGGACGATGCGAAACTGCGCCGTATCGGCGGCGGCCAAGCCTTGCGCGCCGGCCTGCAGCCGCCACAGCGCCGGCGCCGGCGCCGCGGCGTCGTCATCCTGCGGACCCGGACCGACCAGGCGGCTGGCCAGCGGCAGCACGTCCAGCCCCTCTTCCGTAAATCCCGCGGCGGCAACCGGCGTCGCGTCCGAGGTCTGGACGCAGTCGGCGGCGGCGATGATCATCATCTCGGCGTCTTGCGCGCCGCTGGCCATCTGGAACCGGCCCGGCGGCACCGTCATCAGCACCGGCGGCGGCGGCGGCGGCGGCATTCCTTCGCCGACGCTCGCCTCGGACTCGACCATCACGTGGCTGCCGGTCTCATCGCAGAGCACCAGCTGCCCTTCTACTTCCAGCGCCGCGCCGCGCGGCAGATACGCCGCTCCCAGCCGCGATGCCAGCCGCGGCGCGATATCGCGAGCCGCCGGCGTATCGCCGAGCAGGAGCAGCCGCGGCGGCAGCTGCGAGCAGGCCGCCAGGAGCGCCCCGGCGTAGCAGGCGAAGCGCATCTCGCCCTCGCTCTGCAGCCCCTCTCCGGTGAGCATCACAACCTTGTCGGCGCCGTAACGGCCGCAGCGCGCCGTGAGATCTTCATCGCCGCTATCGGGCTCCGACGGCAGCGGCACCAGGGCGTAGACGGATAATCCAAACGTCGTGCCCAGGCGGCGTGCCTGTCCGAGTGCTTCCAAGGAGGCTGGGAGCAGCTCACCACGAAAAAATTCCATCATGACCAGCAGATTTGCCACTAGCGTGCCACCTGTCCGCCGTCGATGACCAGCACCGAACCGGTCATAAAAGCTGATTCATCCGACGACAAGTATACTAAAAGTGGCCCGAGTTCGGCAGGCTGTCCGACCCGCCGCAGCGGAATCTTCTTGAGCAACCGCTCACCCACATCTGGATCATCCAGGGCAGCCGCGTTCAGATCGGTGCGGAAATAGCCTGGTGCGACTGCGTTCACGGTGATGCCGTGGCGCGCCCACTCGACGGCGAGGGTGCGCGAAAAAGCGATCAGCGCCCCCTTGCTGGCGGCGTACAGGCACGTGTTGCTCTCGCCGGTGAGGCCGGCGACCGAAGCGATGTTGATCACCCGGCCGCGGCGCTTTTGCACCATGTGCGCCCCAAACACCCGCGCACATGTCATCGCGGCGACGACATTTATCCGCAAGAGCCGCTCGATATCAGCGGCCCGCGCCTGGAGCAGCGGGCCCACCGGCGCCTCGCCCGCGTTGTTGATGAGGATATCCGCCCCGCCGAGCCGCTCGCTCACCTTTGCGGCGGCGCGCTCGAGCTGCGACTCATCGGTGACGTCGGTCGGGATTGCTTCGGCCGCGCCGCCGGCCGCCTGGATCGCTGACGCGACCTCTTGCAGAGATTCAGGCGTCCGCCCGAGCAGCGCCAGCCGAGCCCCCGCTTGCGCCAGCGCCAGCGCGGCGGCTCGTCCCAGTCCGCGCCCAGCGCCGGTGACCACAGCCGTTCGACCGTGGAGCGACAGGACAGGGCTCCCCTGCGAGTTTGACAAAGGAGCGGGCGGCCTGTCTTGCGGCGTGGAATTGGCCATGAAGTTTCTCTATTTCCACCGACTGTACGCGCCGCAGCCGCAACGATCAATCAGACCGCTGTCAGCTTGGCGCGGACCGTCGCCGGAGGGCGCGTCGGATCGGGCGCGGGCGCCATGGGGCTGGCAACCGCCGCGAAACGATCCGCGGGAATAATTGTCGAGTCCGCGTTGGAATACGGGTCGCGCGCGCCGACTCTTGATTACACCTGCGTACATAATGCGCATAAGTAGCACCATGTGCGTAAGCTGTCCACATTTGGCGCGCCATCGCCTGACGCGATCGGAGCTACAGCGACAGCGGCCTATACCCGAACATCCGGACTCGGCGCATAAGGACATCTAGGAGGAGGAGCCCGATCGCGGCCCCGCACAACCAGGGCCACAGCGCCCGCAGGTAGCGCGTCTTTTCCTCGCCCGGATCGAGCGCCGCCGCCGCGCTCTCATAGCGCGAGCCCGCGGTGATCGCCGCCGCCTGCGACAAGAGCTCCAGATCCGGCGGCAGCGCCAGGTACTCGCGCGGGTACGACAGGGCCAGGGTGCCCCAGGACTCGGCGACGATCGGACCCGGCACGCCGGGCGCGGCGGCGCGGCTGCGGTGGATGGCGCGCAGCAGGAATGCACCGGTGCTGGGCAGACGCAGCTCCGCTTCGTAGCGGCCCGGTGCCGCGATCGGCATCGGCGCCCGCTGCACGACCTCGCCCTTGCCGCCCGGCAGCCCCGGCAAGCCCGCCGTCGGTCGAATGATCTCAAGCTCCGTATCGAGGCTGGAAACGAAGCGGTCGTCCGCCGCCACCGCATCGACCCGGACCTTGACGTACGGCGGCGCCGAGACCGCCGTCAGCTCATAGCCCTGCCCGCGCGCCCGCGCATCGTGACGCATCGTCGAGCGGACCAGCTGCGCCCAAAACTTGGCATAGCCGGGCCAGCGCAGCCAGTCCACCGCCCAGCGATTTTTCACGTCGCTGGTAAACGCCACCGCCTGCCCCAGGCCCTGCCGCCAGCGGGCCAGCAGCGGCTCGGCCTGCGGCGATACCAGGATCACCTCAGCCAGGGGCTTGGGCTTGGTCGCGACGTAGCCGCGCAGCGGCGGCGCCCCTTCGATGCCGACGCCGTCGAGAAGCTCGACGTATTTCTGCACCTGCGGCCGCACCCGCTCCTCCACCAGGGCCGAGCGCGCGACCTGGGTCGTCTCTTTGGTGAAGATCTTGGGGATCGAGTTGGCGTCCTGGGTGTAGTAGAAGCGGCCGTTGCCGTGCTCGGCGATCGCCGTGAGCAGCGTCTGATCGGCGCCGGAGCCGACGCCGACCGTGGACACGGTGATCTTGCTCGCCACCATCTGATCGACCAGGTCGATGATCCCCTGGTATTCCGCCTGACCGTCGGTGAGCAAGATGACGTGCTTGATCTTGGCCGGCGCCGAGACAAGCTGCTGATACGCCTCCTGCAGCGGCGGCAACAGCTGCGTGCCGCCGCCGGCGACCAGGCGCGAGATGTCTGAGCTGATGCGCACCCGGTTCTGCGCCCGCTGCAGCCGCACGAGCGGCGTCGCCTGACTGTCAAACGCCACCACCCCGATCAGATCGTCCGCTCCCAACAGCTCAGCGGTGGCGCGGGCGGCGTCCTTGGCCAGCTCCAGCTTGGGCCCGCTCATCGAACCCGAGCGATCGATGCACAGAACGAGCCCCAGCGACGGCTGATCACGCTTTTTCTCCTGATCGAAGCGCACCGGCAGGAGCTTCTCCAGCTGCGTGCCCTGATAGCCGCCGGAGCCGAAGCTGTTCTCGCCGCCGGTCATGATGAAGCCGCCGCCGTAGTCGCGCACGTAGCTCTCGATCGCCAGCATCTGCGCCTGGCTTATCAGCGTCGCCGAGGTGTCGGACAAAAGGACAAGGTCGTAAGGCAGGAGCTCCTTGACGGTGCGCGGCAGGCCGTAGGGGTTGCGCGCCTCGACATCGATGTTCTCGCTGGTCAGGGCCTGCTGCAGGTAGCCTTTGGACGGCGGATCGCCTTCGATGTACAGCACGCGCGGGCGGCCTTTTACCGCCAGCGAGAGCAGGGCCTGGTTGTTGCCGGCAAAAAAATCACGCAGCGGCGGCGCGGTCGCCGGGTCGCCGTCCACCACCGGCACCGCGCTGATCTTCACCCGATAATTTACGTACCCTGGGGTTTTGGGCTCGCTGCGGAAGCGGACCAGGTTGCGGCCGGGGGCGAGGTCGATGTCGCGGTGGCCGTCGCCGGGGTTTTCGACCTCGTCCTGATAGAGGGTGACGCGGACGCGCTGGGCGGGGCTGGCGTAGATCTCGGCTTCCAGCGTGAACGGCGCACCGACCTTGAGCTGCGAATCGGCGTCGGGGCCGCCGGCCAGCCGCAGCTCGCGCAAAAGGACCTCGGGCTGCGGCTCGGCGGCGAGCGGGAAGTAGCCGAGGCGCACCCCGCGCGCCCGCGCCGCCTGCGCCTCCGCCAGCACATCCCCCTCGGTCTGGTTGCCGTCGGAAAAGATCATCACCCGGCGCAGCGTGTCAGGAGCGTGCAAGCCGTAGCTGAGCTGCAGCGCCGCCTGCAGGTTGGTGGCGCTCGGATCGACGCCCGGATCGATCGGGCTAGCGGGACGGGCGGCAGGCGCACGCTCCGCAGCGCCGCCGCGAGGCGGGTCTTTGCCGGGAGTCGCAGCTGGCGGCGGCAGCGGCCGCAGCGGCGGCAGCGGCTGGTCGGGCGGCGGCAGCGGCTGAAGCCGCGGACGCGCGGCGAAGGTCAGAAGGTGCAGATCGTCGCCGCGCTGGCGCGCAAGCTGGCGCAGCTCCTCGATCGCCGCCTGCGCCGTGGCCAGCTGCTTGTCCGACATCGAGTCCGACACATCGACCAGAGCCACCGCCGAGACCTTGGCGCGCTCGCCCAAAAAGGACGGCCGGGCGAGCGCCAGCGCGATCGCCGCCAAAAGCAGGCTGCGCATCGCCAGCTGCACGCCGAGCTGCAGCCGCGACATATCGGTCAGGGTCAACAGCAGCGCCGGCCACAGCCACGGCAACAAAGCCAGAAGGAGCAAAGCCTGCGGCTGCGCCACCACCACGACCTGGCCCAGCAGCCGCAAGCTGAGGCTGCGCCCGAGCGCCGCGCGCAGCGCCGGTCCGAGCGCCGCGTCTCCGGCATGCAGCAGCGACGGTTGCAAGTCCGCCGCGAACAGCAGCCCATAGCCGAGCGCGAACAGCAGCGCCGCCATCGCCGCCGCCCCTGCGGTGGCCAGAAGCAGCCGCCGGCCGCCGCGCCGGTAGGCCCAAAGGCCCAGGGCGACGGTCAGCACCGCGTACACCGCGCCGCCGCCGAGCAGCACCAACGTGCTCTGCGGACCCGAGCTCATACTGTCCACCGCCGGTGATAACTCCACCACTCCAGGGCCAGAATCGACAGCGCCAAGAGCAGCAGGTACGGCCACAGCTCACGCCGGATCGCCCGCTGGCCGGCGTCCGGCGGACGCAGCGCTGTCGTGCCGAGCTGCAGCGCGGAGTGCAGGGCGGCCGCCGATTCGTTGACGTCGGCCAGGTTGGCCGCCCACAGCAGCGGCGCCGTGGCTCCGGCGGTGGTAAGGGCGTAGAAGCCGACCCGCTGGCCGTAGTAAAGCGCGTGGCCTTCATGGACCGGCACGGCCGTCGTCTCACCGCCCGGCAGCGTCAGGTCGGCCCGCGTCAGGCGCAGCACTTCGCCGGCCGCGCCGCCGCGTCCGCCCTTGCGCGCCGTCAGGAGCGGAACGCGCCAGGTTCGTCCGGTGCGGTAGCTCCCCAGGTCGTCGTCCACATCCCCGGCGAACCAGTCCACCGCGTTCATCAGCAGCACCGGGAAGGCGACGCGCAGCGGCAGATCGCTCTGCCGCAGGTCAAAGCCGACGGCGACGCTGCGCCGGGTGCTGCCGCTGCGGCCGGACTGCTCGCGCGCCACCATCAGCGGCTGCTTGAGCATCGACGCCAGTACGCGGTCGCCGGGCGCCAGCTTGAACACCGAGCTGCGCGACATGTTGACATCGCCCAGGGACACCCAGCGCAGCACCGGGTGCGCACTCTCTAGGTCGGTAATAAGCGGCCGCTTGAGCTCCGCGGCGATGGCGAAAGGCCCCTCGCTCTGCGGGTCGAGGTAGAGCGCGTGCGCATCCGGCGCCACCACCGGCGTGAAGGCGTCGAAGATCACCACGTCGAAGCGCGAAGCGCGCTCGGGATCGTAGCCGGCCGGCGTCACCTTCTCGATCGTCAGATGGTTCTCTTCGCCGGCGCTGGCGGCGAGCAGCGCCCCTTCCAGAAACAGGTTGCCGCGGGTGACGATGAGCACGCGCTGACGCTTGCGCTCCGGCAGCACGGCATAGGCGCGGTCGTCGAGCGGCAGCAGATCGCCTTGGCCGCTGCGCAGCCGCAGCCGCGCCTCCAGCCGCACCCCCGCGCCGGAGAGGTTCGGGTACAGCTTCTCCTCCTGCACGCCCGGCAGGAGCTCGAGCTCCTGCACATCGACGATCTCGCCCTCTTGGACCAGCTCCAGGGTGACCTTCTGCTTGGCGGTCGCGCCGGACGCGGCGGCGGGGAACCAGCCGAGGCTGATCAGGACCTCGTAGCTTAAGCGGTTGCGCCGGTAGCGCCGCACGGAGAACGCGGTGATGGCGGCGTTGCCGGCGCCGTCGTCAAGCGCCGCGGCGGACGCCATAAGGGGGGCGAAGCGAACTTCCAAGCCCGGCGGCACGGCGGTCAGCGCCGATCCGGCAAACCCGCCGTCCGAAAACAAGATGACGGTGGGATTTTCGCGCCCGGCGAGCAGCGCTCCGGCCAGGGTGAGGGCGGCCGGGAGATCCGCCGCCGTGTCGCGCGCGGCCACCGCATCGACTTGCGCCGCCAGCTCCCGCTCGTCATAGGACAGGCCGCCTTGCGGCGCCGGCTGCCCATCCAGGGCCACCACCACCGCCAGATCGTCGCCGGAGAGCCCGGAGATGATCGTCCGCGCCTGCTGCTTGGCCTGCGCAAGCCGGGTGATCGGCGCCTGCCCCGCCGCCGCCGGCAGCAGCGCCTGCATCGACGCCGAGGCATCGATGAGCAGCACCAGGCTGCGTCCCGCCTTGGTGCGCCCGAGCCGCGGATCGCCCAGGGCAAACGCCAGCAGCGCCAGCACGATGAGCTGGATGAGCAGCGACAGCCAGCGCAAAAGCCGGCGCCACAGGCTGGTCGCATCGGTCTGATTCAGGACCTTTTGCCACAGGCGAGCGAACGGCACCTCGACGCGCCGCCTTTGCTGCTTGAGCACGTAGAGCACGGTCAGAAGCGCCGCTCCGCCCCCAAGCACCGTCAAGAGCTGCCCCGCCGGCAGCCCGAGCAGGGTGATCGGCGTCATCGCACAAACCCCCCCTGGCGCAGCGCCCGCAGGACCAGCTCGTCGAACGGCTGGTTGGTGTCGGCGCGGATGTAGCCGACGCCGCGGGCGCTGCAGAAGGCGGCGAGCGCCTGGCAGTAGGCGGCGTGCTCGCGCTCAAACGCCGCGCACAGCGCCGCCGAGAGCGTGACCGGCCGCAGCTCCCCGGTCTCCATGTCGACGATCTCGATGTCGCCGCGCAGGGTCGGCCGGGCTTCACGCGGGTCGATGATCTGGATCGCCGCCGGCTCGAAGCGGTGGTAGCGGAGCAGGTTTAGCCCCTCTTCATAGCCGGCGTGGTCGTAAAAATCCGAGATGACGATCGCCACGCCGCGCCGCTTGATCCGTTGCACGAACTCGCGCAGCGACGCCAGGAGGTCGGTCTGCCCGGTCGGCTGCAGCTCGGCGAGGAAGTCGAACACCTTGAAGATCCGCCCCTTGCCGCGCGCCGAGGGCAGCTGTTCGCGCAAGCCGTCGGCGAAGCTGTAAAGGGCGACGCGATCGAGGTTGGACAGGCCGACGTAGGCCAGCGCCGCCGCCACCTGCGCCGCGTAGCCGAGCTTGGCCACCCGCCCGTCCGGCCCCGGCACGAGCAGCGGCTGCCCGGCCGCCGCCCCCAGCCGCATCGAGGTGCTGGTGTCGATGAGCAGGTAGATGTGCAGGTCCTCCTCCTGCTCGAACTGGCGCAGGAGCAGGCGGTTCATGCGGCCGTACACCGCCCAGTCGAGGTAGCGCAGATCGTCGCCGGCGGCGTAGTCGCGGTGGTCGGCGAACTCGATGCCGGTGCCGGCGCGGCGGGTCCGCCGATCGGCGCGGCTGCGCCCGGCGAAGACCTTTTTGGCGACGATGTGCAGGTACTCAAGCTTCTTCAGAAACTCCTGATCGAAGCCGGCCTGGGTCGCCTTCTGCGAGGACGCCTGGGTGTCCATGCGCTGCGGCTAGGGCTCCGGGCTCTGCTCGGGCGTGCGGGCGAGGATGTCGTCGATCACGGCATCGGGGGAGATGCCCTCGGCCTGCCCTTCGAAGTTGAGGATCAGGCGGTGGCGCAGCGCCGGCCGGGCCACCGCCTTGATATCGGCGCACGAGGCGGCGAACCGCCCATCGAGCAGCGCCAGCACCTTGGCCCCGAGCAGCAGCGCCTGCGCCCCGCGCGGCGAGCAGCCGTAGCGGACAAAGCGCCGCACCAGATCCTTGCGGTCTTTTTCCCGCTGGTCCTTGTCGCCCTTGCCCGAAGGCGCCGCGCGCCGCATTTCGCCTTCGCCGCTTGGGGTCGGATGGGTCGCCTGCAGGACGCGGATCGCATAGTCCTGCACCGTGCGCGCCACCGGCACCTTGCGCACAAGCTCGCGCAGCTCCAAAAGGCGCGGCCCGCCCACGACCTTGGTCGCGTGCGTGCCCTTCTCCGAGGTCGTGCGATCCAAGATGGTGTGCAAGGCGGCGCGCGAGGGGAAATCGACCTTGAGCTTGAAAAAGAAGCGATCGAGCTGCGCCTCCGGCAGCGGGTAGGTGCCTTCCATCTCCAGCGGGTTCTGCGTCGCCAGGACGAAGAACGGCTGCGGCAGCTGGTAGGTCGTCTTGGAGACGGTCACCGTCTGCTCTTGCATGGTCTCCAGGAGCGCCGACTGGGTCTTGGGGGTGGCGCGGTTGATCTCGTCGGCCAGGACGATGTGGGCGAAGATCGGCCCGCGCTGGAACTCGAAGCGCCGGCCGCCGCCGCCCTCGTTTTCGATGAGCACGTTGGTGCCCAGGATATCGGCCGGCATGAGATCGGGGGTGAACTGGACGCGCGAGAACGTCAGGTCGATCGCCTCCGCCAGCGTCCGCACGAGCATGGTCTTGCCCAGGCCCGGCACGCCTTCCAGAAGCACGTGGCCGCCCGATAAGAGCGCCACCACCACGCCCTGCACGATCTCCTCGTGGCCGACGATGACCCGGCCGACCTCGGCGCGCAGGCGCTGCACGTCGGACTTGAAGCCGGCGATGAGCTGCTCCGCCGGCGGGGAAGCGGCGCCTGGTGCCTGACCAGGCAATGGACCAGATGCGGCCAGGTTCTGTGCTTGCTGCAGGGGCTGCGACATGCCCTCGATCTCCGAGTCAGTGGGTGTGCAGATTGTACCGGCTTGCGCCGCTTACTCACGCGGCTTGATCATCTGAAAGTAACGCTTGACGTAGAAGCGGTAGCCCGGCGGCACGCGCTCTTTGGACATCACCTGCTCGGTCACGCCGGTGTAGTCGTGGTAGACCTTGCGGTACGGGGCGGAGGCGAAGCCGCGCTCCGAAGCGCCGAGGATGGTCTCCGAGCGCGTCGGCCCCGCGCCCTCTTTGCCGGTCACCTTGGTGAGCCGGCGCTTGGCATCAAGCTGCGTCGGGTTGCCGAGCAGGTTCGCGTCATGCTGGTTGCCCGCCGAGTCGCCGCCCGGCTGACCCTGGCCCTGGCCCTGGCCCTGCTTGTCTCCGGGCTTGTTGCCGCCAAGCCCCGGTAGCAGCGCCGTGCCTTCCCCTTGGCCCAGGAGCAGCATCTTGCTGTCGCTCTTGTCGCCGCCCTCGCCGTCGCCTATCACCAGCACCTCTTCGCCCTGCCCGCCCTGGCCGCTGGCGCGCTTCTGGAAGTCCTTCATCGCGCCGGACTTGCCCTGGCCCTGGCCCTGACCTTGGCCCTGCCCTTGGCCCTGACCTTGACCCTGCCCCTGGCCGCCGCCCGGCGCGCTGCGGGCGATGCGGCGCAGGACGGTCTTTATCGAGCCGAGCGCCACCATCCCCTGACCGCGGCCCTTCTGCTGCTTCTGCAGCTTGCGGATCTCATCGGCCATGCGGTTCATGTCCTTGGCCAGCTGCTCCAGCGCCTGACGCTGCTCCGGCGTCATCTTGGCCAGCTCCTGCTGCATCTGCTCCGCGGCGCGCTCCAGATCTTTTTCCAGCTGCTCCAGCTCGCGCCGCGCCTCGTCGCGCTCGCGCCGCTCCTGCTCCAGCTGCTCCAGCTGGCGCTGGTTCTTTTTCAGCCGGCGCTCGGTCTCTTGGTCGTTGGGGTTTTCCTGCAGCTTCTTTTTGAGGCTGCGCTCCTCATCGCGCAGCTCCTGCAGCTTGCGGGTGAGCTCCTCGCTCTTGTTCTGCTCTTTCCACTGGTCCTTCTGGCGCGCGGGATCGTTTGGATCTTCGCGCTTGAGGTTCTTGTCCTGGCTCTTATCGGGGTTTTTGTCCTGGCTCTTGTCGCTGTTCTGGTCGCGGTCGCGCTTTTTGGACAGGGAGCGCGCCGCCTGCTCGAAGGCCTGCGCCAGGTCTTGCTTGTCTTTTTGCAGCTGCGCGCTGGCGGAGCGGGCCAGCGCCTGCTCGGCGAGCTTCTGCAGCTCCTTCTGCGCCCGCTCCAGGTCCTCGTGCACGAGCGCCTGCCCGAGCTCCTTGCTGAGCTTGGACTCCCCGAGCTCGCTGCCGGCCTTGCGCAGCCTCTCCTTGAGCTCTTCCAGCGTCCCGTCCTTGCCCTGCATGAGGCGCTGCTCCAGCTCGGAGAGCCGATCAAAGGCCTCCTGCCGCGTCAGCTCGCCGCGCTCGACCTGCTCTAGGAGCTTCTGCATCTCCTCTAAGATCGCCGCGGTCTGGGCGTCGCCTTGCTCTTTGGCATCGGCGATGAGCTTCTGCAGATCTTCCTTCTCCGGGGCCAGAAGCTCCGGCTCGACGACGAGCCGCGGGGCGTCGGCCGGCACCTGCGCTTTGACGTCCGGCCGCGCCGCCAGCCGGGGCTTGGGAAAGCGCACGAAAAGGACCAGGACGTTGGCCCACAAAAGCAGCAGCAAAAGCGGCAGGTGCGCCGGGCGCTGCCAGGGGGCGGCGACCGCCGGGCTCACCCCTTGCGCGACGCGCGCGGCATCGGCCAGCGCCAGCTCGCGCAGCCTGGCGGACAGCGGCGGGCTCGACGCCTCCTCGGGCCGCTCCAGGGCGGAGAACTGCAGCGCCGATGCCAGGCGATCGTGCAGGGCATGGCTGTGATCGATGCGCTCCGCCACCCGCAGCGGATCGATGCGCCGCACCGCGCCGATCAAGGCCAAAAGCACGGTCAAGCCGCCGCCGCCAAGCCCGACCTGCCACGCCGCCAGCGCCGACAGCCGCCGCAGCTTGAAGAGCACGAGCGCTAGAAGCAGCGCCGCCGCACCCGCTAGCAGCCCCAGCGCCGCCAGCCGCACCGCCGCCTGCAGCCGCAGCCGCCGCCGCACCCGCCCGACGGCCGCGAAGACCTCGTTCAGCGGGCCCGGCGCGCGGGCTTTTGCAAATGCGTGATCGGAAGCCGCAGCAGAGTCAGCGGCCGCCGCCATCGGCTCAGAAGTAGGCGCTTTTGGATCCATCCCGGCACCGGGTGCGCAGCACGCAACCGTAGCAGCCAGTTTATCCGCCGCACGCCGGCTTGGCTACCGAGCCGCGCCCCAACAAGCCGCCGCGCGTCGCGCCGTCTCCGTCGCCCAGACGCTCGCGCGGGAAGCTTACCAGCCGCGGTGATGATGGGGGTAGTGATGGTAGCCGCCGCCGTACCCGATGGGCCGGACGACGCAGCCCGAGCCGAGGGTCGCAAGGCTCACGAGCACGAGGAACAGTCCGGAGAACAGCGCTGACTGTGACTTTTTCATCGGGAGACTCCTTTATTCCGGCCTAGTTAAGGTCCCTGCCTAAGCAATGGTTCGAGGCGTTGCCGAACCGCGCGGGCAACGCGCGGTGAGGGAGACAACCATCGCGTGCTGGTTGAACACCGCGCCGCCGCTTTTTTGTCACTGCCGGGAAAAAATTTTTCGGCCGCTTGCGCCATGCGGCCGGCCGGCGCTTGGCCTAGGAGGCGCGGCTTATAAGCTCGGTCAGGTCCCCGGCCGCCGCCTGCAGCGACGCCATGAGCATGCCGATGAGCAGATCGCGCAGCGCCGGGATCGCCAGATCTTTATTCTCCAGCCAGTCCAGGCTCACCGCCTCGACCATGCCGATCCAGCCGCGCAGCGCGGTGCGGATGGGCGGCGGCGGACGATCGGTGTGGATGCCCTCCAGCAGGCGATCGAAAAACGCCCGGCGGGTCGCTTCGATGACCGCCGCGACCTCCGGATCCGAGCCGATGCCGCCGCGCAGCACCGCGGTGTAGGCCGCGCCGCGCCCCTCGACATAGGTAAGATAGCGATCGAGGCCGACCTGCAGCCGGACGAGCGGCGGCACCGCCGGGTCGGTGGTGGTGGCGTCGATGAGCTGCTGCGCCGCGCCGCGCAGGGCGGTGACGTAGAAGTCCCGCTTGGTGGGAAAATAGTGGTAGAGGAGGCCCTTGGAGATGCCGGCGGCGCGGGCGATCGCGTCGATCGACACTTGATCGTAGGGGCTCTCGCTGAAAAAGCGCACGCCCAGCTCCAAGAGCTGGGCCCGCCGCTGATCCAGCTCGAGCCGAGACCGGCCGGGGCCCTGCTGCTGTTCATCCCGCGACCGGGGTCTCGGATCCTTCGCCATGGCCGGCAGTATAGAAGATTGCGATTGTTGACTTCAGTTCAATACGGGCCTAGCCTGGAGGTGGCTATTGAATAGGAGTCAACAATGACCACCACGACGTCTCGACTGCTGCCTCGTCCGCGCTCGCTGGCGCCGGAGTTTGATGCCAGCATTCCTCGACACTGGTTCGGCGGTTTGGCACTGCCGACGCACCTGGTCAATGGGGTCAACCTGCTGTTCCCGGCCGGCGAGCGCTTTTTTATCCGCAGCGTTCGCCATTACCTCGATCAGGTAGACGATCCGGTGCTGCACGAGCAGGCGCGCGGCTTCTTCGGCCAAGAAGGCCGCCACGCCCAAGCGCACGAGAGCTTCTTCCAGGTGCTCACGGCGCAAGGCTACAAGGTGGATGACTTCCTGCGCATCTACGAGCGCATCGCCTACGCCGGCATCGAGCGCCTCGCGCCGCCGGCGCTGCGTCTTGCGGTCACCGCCGCCTGCGAGCACTTTACCGCCATCCTCGCCGAAGGGGCGCTGCGCGAGCGCATCCTCGATGCCGCCCATCCGACGCTGCGCTCGCTGCTTCTGTGGCACGCGGCCGAAGAGATCGAGCACAAGGCGGTGGCTTACGACGTGCTCCAGCGCGTCGCCCCGAGCTATGCGCTGCGGGTGGCCGGGCTGCTCGTGGCCGCCGCCTGCCTGTCGGGCTTCTGGATCGCCGCGACGACGCTGCTTTTGCGGCAGGATCGGGCGATGGGGACGCAGCAGCTTGGACAAGAGGCGAAAGTCATGCGCAGCCGCCGCGGCCTCCTGACGCGGGTCTTCGGACACGGCATCCGGCAGTATCTGCGCCGCGACTTCCATCCCAACCAGAACTGCGATCAGGACCTGGCCGCCGAGTACCTGGCGAGCGTCGGCGCGGCGCCGGCCCAGCAGGCCGCGGCGTCATAGCTCGGGCCGCGCCAGCCGATGCTCGCGCACCCCGCACGCCCGCAGCGCCGCGCGCAGGCTCGGCACGGCGTGCATGGTCGATAAGTCGGCGCCGGTGGCCACCAGGCTCTGCGCCACCGCCCCGCGCACCCCGGAGATGAGCGCCCGCGCCCCGAGGAGCCGCACCGCCTGCAAGATCTGCAAAAGGGCGTGCGCCGTATCGGCGTTGACGCCCTGCACGCCGGTGATATCGAGAACGACGTACGCCACCCCGGTGCGCTCCACCTCGCCGAGCAGGCTGTCCATGAGGACGCGCGCCCGCCCAAGGTCGATGGAGCCGATGAGCGGCAGCACGACCACGCCCTCCCAGACGTGAATCATCGGCGTCGCCAGGGCGAAGATCTCCGCCCGCTGGCGGTTTATCAGCTCGAGCCGGGCGCCGAGCTCCTCTTCCGCCTCCTCCACGCTGGCCTTCTGGGTGTTCTCAAGGAGCGCGATCCGCTCCTCGCTGCGCATCATGTGGCCGTGCAGCTCGCTGAGCTCCGCGGCGAGCTTGCGGCCGTGGTTGCGGGCCCGCCGCAGCTCGCGCGCCGCTTCCTCGTGGCGGGCGACTAGGAGCTGCACCACCTTGGCGCCCTGTTCCGGCGCAGGTCCGCAAGCGGCGAGGCCGCAGTCGCCGCAGTCGCGCAGGCGGCGGTGAAACTCGTCGAGCGGCAGCTCCGCGCTAGCCGGCTCGAGCAAAAGACATCGGGCGCAGCGCATGCCTCACGTATCCAAGACCTTGAGAAGCGCCATGGTGAACGTCTCATGGTGGTGCATGGTCACGCCCTGCACCGGCGACAGCTCGCCGAAGCAGTAAAAGCCGATCTTGGGCACGCGCGGACCCAGGGCGTTAAACGTCGCGTGCAGCTCCTCTTTGTAGCGCGCCCCGAGCACGACCTTGCGCGCCATGCAGTCGAAGATGAGCGCCAGCGAGGGCTCCGGCAGCGCGCTCAAGGCCTGCCGCCCGGCCTGATCGGCGCCGCCGATGACGTCCTGTTTGCCGGCGCGGGTCATGCGGATCTCCGCCCCTTCCGGGCACTCGCCGCCGAGGATGATCGCCTGCCGCGCCTCATCCATGCCGAGGATGGCGCGGAGCAGCAGGATCTCGCCGTCGGGCACTTTCTGACCGGTGGCGGTGTCGCTGACCAGCCCAATCGGGAAATCGGGGCTGATCGCCGGCATCTCCAGGGCGCGCGGACCCAGGTACTGCTTGTACAGCTCCAGCGCCGGGCGGTCGTCTATCGTGAGGATGATGTTGCCGCGCTCGACCTGGGTCACGACGTGGGTCTTGCCGACCGGGACCCAGCCGCTGCGCGCCGCGGTCTTGAGCTGCAGCGGGCCGCGCAGCGCGACCGCCACCGCGCCATCGCTTATCACCCGGCGGCCGATGAATTGATAGGTCCGGGTAAAGTCGCCGGCGTCCGAAGCTTCGCCGCCGACGATTGGGCAGCTGCGGCCCAGGATGTCCTGCATGCCCAGGAGCAGCCGGGTGCTGTTGACGTGCAGGCCATCGGGCAGCACGATCACAAGCGACGGCTCGGCGGCCAGGAGCTTGTGCCCCAGCGCCTGCCCGGCGGCGCGGCAGTCGGTGATCGCATCCTCGACCATCACCGTCTGCGCCGACAGCCGGCCAAGCCGCATGCCGAGCGCCGTGACCGAGTCGACAAGGCCTTCCTCGGAGTTTATCTGGGCGTAGCTCGAACAGCCGATAAGCTGCGTCGTCTCCGGCAAGCGGCTATAGATTCCGTCAAGGAGCGCGCCCTTGGCATAGCGGGCAGCGGCAAACAGGATGACAAGGTCCGGCGCGGCGCCGAGCTCATCGCAGAGCTCCTCCGCGACTTCGCGGCCCGCCTCCTGCGGATCGGCATGCACAACGGATACGGTAACGGCGCGAAACATGAGGACTCCCCCTGTCGTTGTCCACCTGACGCGGGGCGGCCCGGCAGCGCCTGCGACCGTCCTGTATCATTATTGTACCACGGTCGCGACGGCGACTTCCGGCAGCGCGGCCGGACCTCTCACTCTTTGCACCCCATACCTTGCCCCATTTCCTCCGGGTCGCCCTCCGGATGCGCTGCAGAATTCGCTGGCCGCGCCGAGGCTCCCAAGGGATGATGCGGGGCTTGGGAGGACAGAACTGAATATGGAACGTTATGGTCTCACGCACGACTCCAAGGGGCAGCCGCGGCTCGCCTGTCCGTACCGCGGCACCGAGCTCCTGCGCCATCCGATGTACAACAAAAGCACGGCGTTCACCGCCGCCGAACGTCGCGAGTTCGGCCTTGCCGGTCTGCTCCCGCCGCAGGTCATGACCATGGAGCAGCAGGCGGAGCGCGTCTATCGCAACATCCTGCGCAAGACCGATCCGCTGGAGCGCTACATCGGCCTTGCCGCGCTGCAAGACCGCAACGAGTGCCTGTTTTTCCACCTCCTCACCCAGCACCTCAAGGAGTTCCTGCCCATCGTCTATACGCCGACGGTGGGCCGGGCCTGCCAGGAGTGGAGCCACATCTTCCGCCGCGCCCGCGGTCTGTGGATAAACCCCGGAAATCGCGGCCAGATCTATGAGCTGCTCGGCAACGCGCCTTATGACGACGTACGGCTCATCGTGGTCACGGACAATGAGCGCATCCTGGGTCTTGGCGATCAAGGCGCCGGCGGCATGGGAATTCCGGTCGGCAAGCTCGCCCTTTACACCGCGGCGGCGGGAATTCCGCCGTGGCAGACGCTGCCGATAAGCCTCGATGTGGGGACCGACAACCAGCAGCTCCTCGGCGATGATCTGTACCTCGGGTGGCGGGAGCGGCGGCTGCGCGGTCCGGAGTACGATTCGCTGGTGGAGGAGTTCGTGCAGGCGGTCAAGCGCCGCTTCCCCAAGGCGCTTTTGCAGTGGGAGGACTTCAAGAAGAACAACGCCTTCCGCCTGCTCGATCGCTACC